>JBGAIO010000011.1:0-43222 GCA_044225415.1 Burkholderiaceae bacterium
GGGCGGCGCCGGCCGCGCGTGGCGCCCGGCGCGTGCCATGCCTGACGACTCGTCCGATCGGCGCCGACTGCGCATGCCGTGGCCGCGGCGGCGAGCGCCGACGGCCGCGGCAAGCGCTGCCGACGCAACCGTGCTGACCCCCGCGCCCGCCGACGACGGCCACCCGACACCGCGCGCCGCCCTGCCACGCACGCGCCTGTACTTCGAGAAGCGTTCGCTGTTCGGCGAGATCCTCGACTGGATGCTGGCGCCGCTGCTGCTGCTGTGGCCGATCAGCGTCACCGTCACCTACATCGTCGCGCAGACCATCGCCAACGGACCCTTCGATCGCAGCCTCGCCGACGCGGTGCGTTCCATCGCCGTCCACGTCAGCGCGAAGGACGGTCGCACGACGCTGCAGCTGCCCATGTCCGCGGGTGACATGCTGGGCGGCGACGCCAGCGACGGCATCTTCCACGTGGTGCTGAGCCCGGGCGGCGAGATCGTCGCCGGCGACCTCGGCATGCCGACACTGCCCGCCGACAACCACTTCATGTCGAGGGACGTGCACTTCTACGACGGCTACGTGCAGGACACCGCGATCCGCGTCGCCTTCCAGTGGGTGGAAGTCGCGCCGGCCGAAGGCGCGGTGCCTGCGAGCCTCGCGCTGGTGGCGGTGGCCGAGACGCTCGAGAAGCGTTCGCAGCTCGCCGGCGAGATCATCCGCGGCGTGATCATTCCGCAGTTCGTCGTGCTGCCCATCGCGGTGCTGCTGGTGTGGTTCGGTCTCACGCGCGGCCTGGCGCCGCTCGCGGACCTGCAGGCGCGCATCCGCACGCGCCCGCCCGACGACCTGTCGCCGATCGACGCCGGCGGCGCACCGGAGGAAATCGCGCCGCTGGTCAGCGCCTTCAACGAACTGCTGGCGCGGCTGTCGCAGAACATGGAGATGCAGCAGCGCTTCCTCGCCGATGCCGCGCACCAGATGAAGACGCCGCTCGCGGGCCTGCGCACGCAGGCCGAGCTGGCGCTGCGCGAGACCGACCCGCAGGAGCTGAAGCGCACGCTGCGGCACATCGCCGCCGCGACCGAGCGTTCGACGCACCTGATCAACCAGCTGCTGGCACTGGCGCGCGCCGAATACCAGGCCACCGATCCGAGCGCTGCCGAGGTTGTCGACCTGGTACCGCTGACCCGCGCGGTAGTGCGCGACTTCGTTGCCGAAGCGATCCAGCGCAGACTCGACCTGGGTTTCGAAGGGGAAAACCGGCCGCTGCAGATCGTCGCGGTGCCGATGCTGGTGCGCGAGCTGCTGAAGAACCTGATCGACAACGCGCTGCGCTACACGCCGGCGGGCGGCACCGTCACCGTGCGGCTGGCCCGGCGCGGCGAGGCGGCGTTCATCGAGGTGGAGGACACCGGGCCGGGCATTCCGGAATCCGAGCGTCCGCGCATCTTCGACCGCTTCTATCGCATCCTCGGCACGAATGTCGATGGCAGCGGACTGGGACTGGCGATCGTGCGCGAGATCGCGCAGCAGCACGGCGCGCTGGTCCGCCTGGGCAACAACCCCGCCGGCGACGCGCAGCGACCCGGGACATTGATCAGCGTCGAGTTCGAGGCGCTGGACGCGAGCCAGCCGACGGTGGACCTGACGTCGCGCTGAAGTGCCGGGCGTCGCTGCGCCAGGCCCCCATGCGCCCGACCGGCTCGTTTGACCCCGCCTGCTGCCCCCGGCATAATTTCGGGCTCGTTGCGATCGGCGGCGGCTTGACGTGAAAATGCGCCATTGCAGGGCGTTGCCAGCGTCGGGTCGTTAGCTCAGTCGGTAGAGCAGCAGACTTTTAATCTGTTGGTCGCAGGTTCGATCCCTGCACGACCCACCAACACCGGTCAGCTACGTCGTCGCAGCGCAGGGTCAGTAGTGCAGTGTCAGCAGTAACGCGCAGTTCGGGGGTCGTTAGCTCAGTTGGTAGAGCAGCGGACTCTTAATCCGTAGGTCGAAGGTTCGAATCCTTCACGGCCCACCACCCGAATGCCGATGCATCGTCCGGCGCACAACGTTCCGGCAACGTCTCTCAGGCGTTGAACGATCGCCACAGCGCCGTCTCGGTGAACCAGCGCGGGAGCGTCCCCGCTTCGACTGTCATCGTGCGCCGCCTTCGATCTCGGCCAGGAGCTTGTGGTGCGAGCCGGAGTTGTCGAAGACGTATGCACGATCTGCGATCTCGCAGGCGGCGGTCATCAGTGCAATCGATCGAACATAGCGCTCGCGGATCTTCTTCGACGATACGGAGTGGCCGCCGAGCACAACGCGGCGACGAACCCGGTCCTCGTTGATGGCCGGGTCGTCGGTCGCCACGAAGTACAGGTAGACGCGATAGCCGCGCTGCTCCGCTTCCTTCATGAAATCCACCTTGTCGGAGGAGGACATCACGGTTTCGAAGGTGAATGTCCGACCTTCTGCGAGCAGTTCCCGGCGAATGGCATCCGGGACGACCGAGGCAAGTTACGAGTCATGTGGACCGGGCACATGCAGGCGGCGCGAAGCGTCGATGCGCATGCGCCCCAGCAACCCGTGAAAGCCCAGCGTCTTCGCAAACTCCGAGGCCTTGATCCGCCGCCTCAAGCAGCGCAGCACGATCGAGGGCGAGCCTGTGACGCCCAACCTTCCGAGGTCGAGCGTGCCATTGGAGTCGCGCAATTCCCGCTCGATATCGTCGGCGTTGACAAATATGCCGACCCACTCCGGACGAAGTTCCTGCAGGATGGTGGTCTCGCCGGATCCCTTGGGACCCGCCACGACTCTCATTCGGGCCTGAGCGGGACCTCGCCTGTCGGCCGAGGTCTTCGTGCTAGGCACGCGGCGGCACGTCCGGACCGAGCTGCCAGTTCAGGGATCCGCCTTTCGGCAGATCTCATCGCTGCTTCGCTGAGTCTGGCGGTGCAGCGGCGTGGCATGGCGGCAGGTCTGCTTTGTCCGGGCATCTTGGCTGAGTGCAGTCAATCAGCCGAGGCGCGTGCAAGCTCTGCTCCGCCGCAGCGTCCGCTTCACGCGCCACTGCCCACATACGGCCGCTGCCGGAACCACTTCGTTGCGATCCACTTCTCTCCGGCGCCCACCGGGCTGCCGCCGTGCAGCGAGCGCGCATCCAGCGCGCCCTCCTCCGAGCAGTACGCGAAGTAGACCGCATTGCCCTTGCGCGGCAGCACGTCGACGCCGACTTCCGGAAACACCGTCGAGCCGCCGGCCTCGACGTCGTTCAGGTACATGACCAGCGTCGCGATGCGCTGGCCGCCCTGCGTCAGCACCTGTTCGTTGCCGGGCAGCTTCGGATCGAAGTAGTCGAAATGCGGGCGGTACTCGCCGCCGCGCTCGTAATGCAGGATCTGGATCGGCTCGCCGTTTTCCACCGGGTACTCGACGAGATCGGCGATGCGCTGCTCCAGCCGCCGGATCAGTTCGTTCTCGGCGCGGTTGAAGTAGGTCCCGTAGCTCGTGCGGTGCGGATGCACGTCGTAGCTGCCCGTCTCGTTGTTGACCACGCTCGAGCGCTCGAGTTTGCCGCGCGACAGCCGCACCATCTCGTCGCACTCTTCGTGCGACAGCAGGTTGCCGAACAGGATGATGCGCGGCGCGGTGAGCGCGAACAGCATGTGCACGTCGCGCTCGGGCGTGGCGATGGTGTTGGGCATCGTCACCAGCTGCTGGCTCAGCGATGCCTGCGCGCCTTGCGCCGTCGCGGCCACAGGCTGCGCTGCGACGGCCGGCGTCGGAGCGGGCACCGGCTGCGGCACCGGTGCGGGCGCTGGAACCGCCTTGAAGGCGGCCTCCACGACGTCGCGCGCATACTTCTGCTGATAGCCCGCCGCAAGCAGCGACTTCAGCGTCGCATCGCGTGTCGAGCCGCGCTTCACGGTGTCGCGCAACCAGGTCTGCAGGTCGGGAGCGAGGCTGTCGAACTTCATCGCGTGCAGGAATATCGGATCGAAGTGCAGTTTAGCCCGTGAGGCGGCGGCGCCGCCGGCAGCAGTATCCTGTCGGCCCAACGCGGGAGACGACCATGTTGCAGAAGGTGGGAATGCCGTCGCTGGCCGACGGCGCGCTGCTGAAGACCGACGCCTACATCGACGGCGCGTGGTGCGCCGCCGCCGGCGGCCAGCGCTTCGCGGTCAGCAACCCGGCCAACGGCGTGCGCATCGCCGAGGTCGCCAATTGCGACGCTGCCGATGCGGAGCAGGCCATCGCGGCCGCCGAGCGCGCGTGGGCCGGATGGCGCAGCCGGACGGCGAAGGAACGTTCCACGCTGCTGCGTGCGTGGTTCGACCTGATCATCGCGCACCAGGAAGACCTGGCGAAGCTGATGACCGCCGAGCAGGGCAAGCCGCTCGCCGAAAGCCGCGGCGAGGTCGTCTACGGCGCATCGTTCATCGAGTGGTTCGCGGAGGAAGGCAAGCGCGTCTATGGCGACACGCTGCCCACGGTGGCGAAGGACCGGCGCCTTCTGGTGTTCAAGGAGCCGATCGGGGTGGCCGCGGCGATCACCCCGTGGAATTTCCCGAGCGCGATGATCACGCGCAAGGTCGCGCCCGCACTGGCGGCGGGATGCCCGGTCGTCGTCAAGCCGGCGGAGCAGACGCCGCTGTCGGCGCTGGCGCTGGCCGAGCTCGCGCAGCGCGCCGGCCTGCCGGCGGGCGTGTTCAACGTGGTGCCGGCCGACGAGGCGCGCTCGATCGCGGTGGGCAAGGCGCTGTGCGCGTCGCCCGTCGTACGCAAGCTGTCCTTCACCGGCTCGACGGCCGTGGGCCGCATCCTGATGCAGCAGAGCGCGCCGACGCTGAAGAAGCTGTCGCTGGAGCTCGGCGGCAACGCGCCGTTCATCGTGTTCGACGATGCAGACGTCGACGCTGCCGTCGAAGGCGCGCTGGCGTCGAAATACCGCAATTCCGGCCAGACCTGTGTCTGCACCAACCGCTTCTACGTGCAGGACGGCGTGTACGAGGCCTTCGTGCAGAAGCTCGCCGCGAAAGCGCAGGCGCTGAAGGTGGGGTCGGGATTCGAGGCGGGCGTGCAGCAGGGACCGCTGATCGACGCCAACGCGCTCGCGAAGGTGCAGGCGCACGTGGCCGATGCGCAGGCGCACGGCGCGCGCGTGCTCACCGGCGGCCACGCGCACGAGCTCGGCGGCACCTACTACCAGCCCACCGTGCTGGCCGACGTCACGCCGCAGCTGCTGGTCGCACGCGAAGAGACCTTCGGACCAGTGGCGCCGGTGTTCCGCTTCAGGACCGAGGACGAAGCCGTCGCCGCGGCGAACTCGACCGAGTTCGGGCTGGCCGCGTACTTCTACACGCGCGACGTCGCGCGCGTGTTCCGCGTCGCGGAGCGCCTGGAAAGCGGCATGGTGGGCGTGAACACGGGCCTGATCTCGAACGAGGTGGCGCCGTTCGGCGGCGTGAAGCAGTCGGGACTGGGGCGCGAGGGGTCGAAGTACGGGATCGACGAGTATCTGGTGGTGAAGTACGTGTGTATCGGCGGGATGTAGCGGCTGAAAGAAAATGAGGCCCCGGCCTGCGCCGGGGTGACGACGGCGCGCCATCGCGACGATGCTGCGCCGTCGCCCCGGCGCAGGCCGGGGCCCAAGTTCAAGCGACGCCGCCCCGAGACTTCGATTCCTTCATCAGCATTTCCTTCGCCTGCGCAAGCTCTTCCCGCTTCGCACCCGCCACCTTCGGGAAACTGAGGTCCAGCCGCTCCACCGCATCGACGATCGCGGCGGACACCACCAGCCGCGTGAACCACTTGTTGTCGGCCGGCACCACGTACCACGGCGCCGCCGGCGTGGCGGTGGCGCGGATCGCGTCTTCGTAGGCTTTCATGTAGGTATTCCAGTGCGCGCGCTCGCGCACGTCGCCGAGCGAGAACTTCCAGTTCTTCTCGGGCTCCTCGATGCGTTCGAGGAAGCGCTGCTTCTGCTCGCGCCTGGACACGTGCAGGAAGAACTTGAGGACCGTGGTGCCGTTGCGCGTCAGGAAATCCTCGCAGTTCGCGATGTCGCGCAGCCGCTCATCGAAGATCTTCTTCGTCACGGCTTCCGGCGGCAGTTTCTCGGCCGCGAGGATCTCGCGATGCACGCGCACCACCAGCACTTCCTCGTACCAGGAACGATTGTGGATGCCGATGCGGCCCCGCTCGGGCAGCGCCCTCCAGTGCCGCCACAGCCAGTCGTGGTCCAGTTCCTCGCTCGACGGCTGCTTGAACGACGTCACCTGGCAGCCCTGCGGATCGACGCCGCTCATCACGTGCTTGATCGTGCCGTCCTTGCCCGCCGCGTCCATCGCCTGGAAGATCAGCAGCAGCGAGCGCCGGTCCTGCGCGTAGAGCTTGGCCTGCTCTTCCGACAGCCACTTCACGCTGTCGGCCATGCGCTGTCGCGCGATCGGCTTGCTCTCGTCGCCCATCCCGCGCGTATCGCCCGGATCGACATCCTTCAACCGGAACTTCGCACCGCGCGTCACGCGGTAGGGCTTCAGCAGGTCGTCCATCTCCCGGCGGGTCTTGCGGTCGAGCATGGGATTCCTAGGGCCTGTTAACGCTATGGGGAGGCACGCGCCGGGCCTGGCAGGCCGCAGGGCTAGGCGCGAGTGAGGCCGCGTGCCTGCGGCACGCAACGAGCGAGCAACAACGCCCTGCGGCCTGCCAGGGCCCGGCCCTCCGGGTGATCTCACCTGAGGCCCGCCAGCGGCGTTGCGCGTCTTGCACAGGCGGCCCAGCCTGCGCAGCGACGCGCGCCTTGCCGGCGAACCTCAGGTGAGTCACGCGTGCCTCCCCATAGCGTTAACAGGCCCTAGATCACGATCTGCGTACCGATCTCGATCACGCGGTTGGGCGGAATGCGGAAATAGTCCGACGCCGGCTGGGCGGAGCGCGACATCCAGGCGAAGACCAGGTCGCGCCAGGCCTTCATGCCGCGCCGCCGCCCGGTGACGATGCTCTCGCGCGACAGGAAGAACGACGTCGAATTCGCGTCGAGGTCGAATTCGTAGATGCGGCCCAGCAGCTTCGCGATGTCGGCGATGTCGTACGAGTCCTTGAAGCCGAGCTTGATCTTCACCGAGTAGCAGCCGTCGCCCAGTTCGCGGATGTCGGCCGCCTGCGTCGCGTCGATGTGCGGTACGTCCTGCGGCAGCGCGGTCAGGAACACCACACGCTCGTGCAGCACCCGGTTGTGCTTCAGGTTGTGCAGCAGCGCCGCGGGCACTTCGTCGGGAATCGCGGACAGGAACACCGCCGTGCCTTCCACGCGCTGCGGCGGATAGGTGGTCAGGCTGGTGATGAAGGGCGCCAGCGCCAGCCCTGCCCGCGAGCGCTCGTGGTTGACCATGGCACGTCCGCGCCGCCAGGTGGACATCAGTGCATACAACAGCCCGCCGAAGGCGAGCGGCAGCCAGCCCCCGTGCGGAATCTTCGCGGCATTGGCGGTGAGCAGCATCAGGTCGAGCAGCAGCAGCGGCACCAGTACCAGCAGCATGCGCGCCGGCGACCAGCACCAGCGATGGTGCGCGACCACGATGACGCCGAGCATCGTGATCACCATCGTCGTCGCGACCGCCACGCCGTAGGCGCCCGCCAGGCTCGACGACGTGCCGAAGCCCACGACCAGCAGCGCCACCAGCACCAGCAGCAGCCAATTGACGAAGGGCACGTAGACCTGTCCGAAGGTGGTGTCGGAGGTGTAGTGCACGGCCATGCGCGGCATGTAGCCGAGGTTGATCGCCTGGCTGGTGATCGAGAAGGCGCCGGAGATCACCGCCTGGGAGGCGATGACGGTGGCCGCCGTTGCCAGTACCACCAGCGGCAACTGCAGCACCGGCGGCGCCAGCAGGAAGAACGGATTGCGCGCCGCGTTCGGATCGGTCAGCACCAGGCTGCCCTGCCCGAAGTAGTTCAGCATCAGGCAGGGCATCACCAGCCAGAACCAGGCGAGGTAGATCGGGCGCCGCCCGAAGTGGCCCATGTCGGCATACAGCGCCTCTGCACCGGTCACCGACAGGAACACGGCCGCCATGATGGTGAGCGTCAGCGCCGGATGCATCGCGGCGAATCCCAGCGCATGCATCGGCTCCAGCGCCGTCAGCACGATCGGCGCGCGGACGATCTGCACCGCACCCATTACGCCCAGCGTCAGGAACCACAGCACCATGATCGCGCCGAAGATGCGGCCGATGCGCGCCGTGCCGCGATGCTGGATGGCGAACAGCGCCACCAGCACGACCAGCGTCAGCGGCACGACCGCCGACTCGAAGGCCGGCGACACGACCGACAGGCCTTCGACCGCGGACAGCACGGAGATCGCCGGGGTGATGACGCTGTCGCCGTAGAACATCGCCGCGCCGAACAGGCCCAGCGCCACCGCGATGGCGGGCGCGCGACCCTGCGCCGGCATGTGCCGCATCACCAGCGCCAGCAGCGCCAGGATGCCGCCCTCGCCGCCGTTGCCGGCGCGCATCACGATCAGTACGTACTTGACCGACACGACCAGCGTGACGATCCAGAAGATCATCGACAGCAGGCCCATGACTTCCGCCGGTGCGATGCCACCGTCCTGCACCGTGCCGACGCCCTCGCGGAACGCGTACAGCGGGCTGGTGCCGATGTCGCCGTAGACGATGCCGAGCGCCGCGATCAGCAGCGCGGCGGACGGCGTTTCGGAGCGGGTGTCGGCCATGTGGTCTGGCATGGGTGGCGCACGATGCACCGGCAGGCTTACGCGATACTTGCTGGCGCCTTGCGGGTGACTGACTTCAGGTCGCGAAAGGGGCTGCCGAAGTCCCTGCCGCATGCGGGTTTCTGCTGAGTCACAAGTGGTGTCACCGACCCCATCAACGGCCTCGATTATGAACCTGTGCGGTGGCGCAAGCGATGGCTTGCCCGGCATCAAGGCCGCCGCCGGACACGCCGACGACAGTGGCAGCTGACCCACGAGCGTCGCTGGAGCGCCGCGCCCCCCGGAAAGCTGCAGCATGACTCCACCGCAGGACATCCCCGCATCGCCCGCGATCCGCAAGATCCCGAAGGAGCTGCGTCGCTACAAGTTCCGCCCCGATCCGGCCGCCGGGCCGTTGCAGCGCGTGTACGACCGGCTGCGCGGCGATCCGCAGGTCCTGCGGCGCACCGTGCAGGCGGGCTTTGTGCTGCTGTGCCTGTGGATCGGGGTCGAATTCGCGCTGTTCATGCGCTGGGGACTGAGCGGCGGCGTCGCCCCGTACTACCCGCGACCGCCCGGCGCGGAGGCGTTCCTACCGGTCAGCGGTCTGCTCGGCCTTTTCCACTGGGCCTACGAAGGCACCTTGAACCGCATCCACCCGGCAGCGACGGTCATCCTGCTGGCGATCGTTGCCATCAGCCTGATGGTGCGCAAATCGTTCTGCAGCTGGATCTGCCCGGTGGGTACGCTGGCCGACGCACTGGCCGGCCTGGGCAGGAAGGTCTTCGGCCAGAACTTCGTGCTCTGGCGATGGATCGACTATCCGCTGCGCGCGCTGAAGTACGGCCTGCTGATCTACTTCGTCGGCATGCTGGCCGCGATGAGTGCCGTGGCGCTGGGCTTCTTCGTCGACGGCGCCTACAACCGCATGGCCGATGTGAAGATGTACCAGTTCTTCGCGCAGATCTCGCCGACGGCGTTGTGCGCGCTGCTCGCGCTGGCGGTGGCGTCCGTGCTGTTCAACCGCTTCTGGTGCCGCTACCTGTGCCCCTACGGCGCACTGCTGGGACTCGCTGGCCTGCTGTCTCCGCTGCGCGTGACTCGCGTGAAGGCCACCTGCGTCGATTGCGAGCTGTGCAGCCGCGTCTGTCCCGCCAACATCGCGGTACATCGCATCGGCGAGCGCAACGCCGACGCCCCGCTGGGGCAGGTGCGCAGCGACGAATGCACGAGCTGCCTGCGCTGTGTGGCCGAATGTCCGGTGCAGAACACGCTGGTCGTGCGCACGCGCCATCGACCATGGGCGCTGTCGGCCCCGATGCTGGCCGCGCTGGTGGTCGGCGGGTTCGCGGCCATCACGGCGCTGGGCATGGCAACGGGATACTGGGACAACGCGCTGTCCCGCACCGACTATCTGCAGCAGTTCCGCCGGATCTCGGTACCCGCGCTGCCGCGCTGAGACTGCGTCCTGCGCGGCCTCGTTGCGCCGTCGCAGGCCACATGGAGCGGGTGAAGGGAATCGAACCCTCGTATGCAGCTTGGGAAGCTGCCGTTCTGCCATTGAACTACACCCGCGTTGCGTAGAATTGTAGCGATGAAAGCCGCGACGACCGCAGCCATCCACGTGAACGGCCAGTCCATGGCGCTCGGCCATCCGCTGACGGTGGCGGCACTGCTCGCCGACAGCGGTCACGCCGGCAAGCGCGTCGCGGTGGAACTCAACGGCGAGGTCGTGCCGCGCAGCCGGCATGCGGACACCGAACTGCGTGACGGCGACCGGGTCGAAATCGTCGTCGCGGTCGGAGGAGGCTGAGCATGAGCGACACCTGGCGCGTCGGCGCGCGCGAGTTCACCTCGCGGCTGCTGCTGGGCACCGGCAAGTACCGCGACTTCGAGCAGACGCGCGCGGCGGTGGAGGCGAGCGGGGCCGAGATCATCACGGTGGCCATCCGCCGCACCAACATCGGCCAGAACCCGAACGAGCCGAGCCTGCTCGATGTCGTGCCGCCCAGCCGCTACGCGCTGCTGCCCAACAGCGCCGGCTGCTACACGGCCGACGATGCGGTGCGCACGCTGCGGCTGGCGCGCGAACTGCTCGACGGCCACGCGCTCACCAAGCTCGAAGTGCTGGGCGATCCGCAATCGCTGTATCCGAACATGCCCGAGACCATCAAGGCCGCGCAGACGCTGGTGAAGGACGGCTTCGACGTCATGGTCTATTGCAGCGACGATCCCATCCAGGCACGCATGCTCGAAGACATCGGCTGCGTGGCGATCATGCCGCTCGCCTCGCTGATCGGTTCCGGCATGGGCATCCTCAATCCGTGGAACATCCAGCTGATCCTGGAACGCGCGAAGGTGCCGGTCGTGGTCGACGCCGGCGTCGGCACCGCGAGCGACGCCACCATTGCGATGGAACTCGGCTGCACGGCGGTACTGATGAACACCGCGGTGGCGCAGGCGCGCGAGCCGGTGCTGATGGCGGGCGCGATGAAGAAGGCGGTCGAGGCCGGCCGCGAGGCGTACCGCGCCGGCCGCATGCCGAAGCGGCTGTACAGCGGCACGCCGTCGTCGCCCACCGGCGGCGTCATCGGCACTACCGCGCCGGCCGCGGCGATGCCGGTCAAGTCGGCCGCGTGAGCACGGAAGGCACGACCGGCGATCCGGCTGCGCCGACGCCGGACGAGCTGCACCACCGCCACATCCGCAGCTTCGCGCTGCGCCGCGGCCACGTCACGCAGGGCCAGCGGCGTGCGTTCGCCGAGGAACTGCCGCGCTATGGTGTGCCATACCGCGCGGCGCCGCTGGACGTCGCCGAACTCTTCGGCCGCTCGGCGCCGACGGTGCTCGAGATCGGCTTCGGCATGGGCGAGACGACCGCCGCCATCGCCGGCGCGCGGCCCGACGTGAACTTCATCGGGGTCGATGTCTTCACTGCGGGCGTGGGCGCGCTGCTGAAACGCATCGCCGACCAGCAGATCGGCAATCTGCGCATCGTCCATCACGACGCGGTCGAGGTCGTGCGCGACATGATTCCGCCGGCGAGCCTCTCGGGCGTGCATGTGTACTTCCCGGATCCGTGGCCGAAGAAGCGCCATCACAAGCGCCGCCTGATCGCGCAGCCGTTCGTGGGCGTGCTGGTCAGCCGCATCGCACCGGGCGGTTACCTGCATTGCGCGACGGACTGGGAGGACTATGCGCAGCAGATGCTGGCCGTGCTGTCGGCGGAGCCGGCGTTGCTCAACCCGCACGGAGGGTTTGCGCCGTCGTCGGCGAACCCGCTGGTCGAGCGGCCGACGACGAAGTTCCATGCCCGAGGTGAACGGCTCGGGCACGGCGCATGGGATCTCGTCTTCCTGCGCCGTTAGGAACGTCGTTCGCGCAGCGCCTTCGCCTGCTCCTCATCCGGCAACTGCGGCCGATCGCGTTCCTTGGCGACCAGGCACAGGAAGCCGAGCGCCGCGTCGTCGGCCGCGTGGAACTGATGCCAGGTCAGCGGATCGACCGTCACCAGGTCCCGCTCCGCAATGTCCTGCGTCTCGCCGGCGATCTGCACGGTGCCGTGGCCGCGCAGGATCAGCACCGCGTGCGTGTGCTGGTGGCGCTCCAGCGTCGAATAGCCGCCGGGCGCGATCTCGAAGTAGCGCAGTTCGGTCGCCTGGTCCGGCTGCGCGAACAGCACCTGGCGCGTGATGTCGCGGAACGGGGCCGAGCCCTCCTCCTTGTAGCGCAGCACGTCGACTGAGTCCCAGCGGTAGTCGCCCTGTGCATCGGGGCGGAAGTGACGAACAGCGCTCATTCGAAAGCCTCCGCGCTGCTCGCCGCGGCGGCCTGCGCCACCGCCTCGGTGAAATCGAAGCTGCGCTCCGGCAGGCGCTCGCGCGCGGCCAGCAGCGAGCCTCCGATCAGCAGCATCGAGTCCCTGCCGTACTCGGACACGAGCTCGGGCACGCGCTCCACCGACATGCCGCCGGCGGGCACCGGCAGCGCGGGGCGCAGTCCGTGCAGTGCGCCGCGCAGCTGGCCCGCGATCGCGGCGCAGGTGGCGCGCGTGTAGCTGAAGCGGCCGCCGTGGTTCGGGAAGATGACCGCATCCGCCCCGAATGCGCGGAACAGCGTGCCCAGCAGGGACGGTGCTTCAAAAGCCGTGCCGGCCAGTGCGGGATGGGCGATCAGCACCATCTGCGGCCACTCGCGGCGCAGCGCGTTGAAGTTCGACACCCCCGAGATCATCGGCGCGATCAGCGCGGCACGTACACCGTGGGCCTGCGCAAAGGCCATCTGCTCGCGCATCGTCTGCGCATCGCCGTTCAGCGACGGCGCATACAGCGTGCGCGTGCTGCGTCCCTGGTTGGCCGTATCGATCTCGTGCTGGCAGATGCGCACGCGCTCCTCGAACGAGGGCCGCGACCGCGCAGACCAGCCGTGATCGTCCTTGACGATGTCGATGCCGGCGCGCGCGAAGGCTGCGGTCATGCGTGCGAGGTCGGGACCGGTCGACCCGATGGGCTTCAGTGCCGCGCAGGTCAACGGCCGATCGTGAACATTCACCAGCCGCCGCACGCCGTCGATGCCGAGTGCGGGGCCACCGAACACGCCCGCCAGCGCCGCCGGCAGCCGTACGTCGACGACCCTCACGTCGTCATGCAGCGAACTGTTGCCGAACAGCATGTTGAGCAGTTGGCCCGCGTCATCGGCGACGCTCTCCAGACTCAACGAAAGGCGCGCGAACGTGCTGCCGTCAATCTGCGGCACCAGGGATTCGACGCGCGCGACGACGTCGCAGAGCACGCGCGCGTCCGTGACGGCCGCGAGCGGCATCTCGATGCTCTGCTCCAGCGCCAGCGCCTGTGCACGCTCGGCCGCATCGGTGCCGTCGCCGCGCAGGCAGTACGTGACCAGCACGCGTTGCAGGTCGGAGGAATCCATGCGCGAATTCTACAAATGCGCGCACGTGCGCGGGCGCCGGCCTAGAATCCGCGTCCGCGCCGCCGTCAGAACAACTCGAGGAGCTGCCATGACACTCGTACGCACCGGCCGGCTGGCCGCCGCCTGCCTGCTGGGCGGCAGCCTGCTGCTGCCGATGTCGGCGTCGGTGGCGCAGACCACGTCCGCAGCGTCCGCTGCGCAGGCGCCGCCCGCCACCGGGCGCCACAAGCTCGATCTGAGCCGCGTCGTCGACGAGCAGTTCAGCGGTGACTTCGACCAGATGCTGGCACGCCGGCGCATCCGCTTCCTCGCGCCGTACAGCCGCACACTGTTCTACGGCGACAAGGGACAGGAGCGCGGCATCACCGCCGAGCTGGCGCGCGACTTCGAGCAGTTCGTCAATCGCAAGTACGCGAAGCAACTGGGCAAGCGGCCGCTCACCGTCTACCTGATCGCGTCCACGCGCGACGAGCTGCTGCCCGACCTGGCCGAAGGCCGCGGCGACATCGCCGCCGGCAATCTCACCGTCACGCCCGCGCGCGAGAAGCTCGTGGACTTCGTGGCGCCATCGGACATGAAGGGCAACAGCGAGATTGTCGTGACCGGTCCGACGTCGCCGGCACTGGCCTCGATGGACGACCTGGCCGGCAGGACCGTGCACGTGCGGCCCTCGTCGAGCTACCACGACAGCGTCGTCCGGCTGAACGAGCGCCTGAAGCAGGCCGGCAAGCCCGCGGTGCAGATCGTTGCGCTGCCCGATGCGCTGGAGGACGAGGACATCCTCGAAATGGTCAACGCCGGCGTGCTGCCGCTCGCGATCGTCGACGACTGGAAAGCGAAGATCTGGGCGCAGATCCTGCCGTCCGTCAAGCTGCGCGAGGACCTCGCGCTGGCATCGGACCAGCGCATCGGCTGGGCCATCCGCAAGGGGAGCCCGCAGCTGCGCGCAGTGCTGGAGGAGTTCTACTTCAGCTACGTGAAGAAGCAGGGTATCCACACGCAACGCATGGCGCAGGCGGCCCGGCGCGTCAAGCAGATCCGCAACAACACCGCGGACGCGGAACGCAAGCGCTTCCTCGACACGCTGGCGCTGTTCCAGCTGTACGGACCGAAGTACGGCTTCGATCCGATCATGCTCGCCGCGCAGGGCTACCAGGAATCGCGGCTGCGGCAGGACGCGAAGAGCCATGTCGGCGCCATCGGCATCATGCAGGTGATGCCCGCGACCGGAAAGGAGCTGAAGGTCGGCGACATCACCGTGGCGGAGGCCAACGTGCACGCCGGCGCGAAATACATGGACCAGCTGATGCGCACCTACTTCAAGGACGCCAACTTCAGCGATGCCGACCGGCCGCTGTTCGCGTTCGCCAGCTACAACGCCGGCCCGGGGCGCGTGTCCTCGCTGCGCAAGGAGGCGGGCAGGCGCGGCCTGAATCCCGACAAGTGGTTCAACAACGTGGAGATCGTGGCCGCCGACAAGGTGGGGATCGAGACCACGACCTACGTGCGCAACATCTACAAGTACTACGTCTCGTACACGTTGCTGCTGGAAACTGAGCAGGAGCGGCGCAGGGCGCTGGAGTCGCTGGGCGCGAAGCCCGCGGCGCCGTCCGGCGCGGCGCCGAAGAAGGCACCGTAGCACCGTCTTCGCCGGCACTGCCGGCGTCCCGGCTCACGGGGTGGGCGAGTACATCCGGTCGGCCTCCGGCTGTACTCGCCTCCCGCTTTCAGCCCAGTCACACTTGCGTGGGACCGTAGATCGAGCAAGCCCGACCTGCTGCCAATGTCGCCTACAGGGTCACTATCTGTAAAGAGGGCCGACACTTGGATGTTGCCGGCGCGCGTCATCCTCCGATCGCAGGATTGACCGGCATCAGCCTTTGCGGCACTTCGCTTCAGGCGTGGTCCTGCGGGTCGTCGGCATAGACCGCGCGCTCTTCCGCCCACGATCGCAGTGCAGCAATCTTCTCGCCCATCACGACGGACAGCGGCCGCGTGCGTTCGATCTCGGCGAGGATCGCCGGGCCGTCGAGTCGCTCGTCGCGCGAGCGCGCTTCGAAGGACGCCGACACGATCGCCTGCTCGATCTCCGCGCCCGAGAACCCCTCGGTCAGGCGCGCAATGCCGTCGACGTCGAAGGTCTTGGGATCGTGGCCGCGCTTGCGCAGATGGATGCGCGCGATCTGCGCGCGCGACTCGATCGATGGAAAGTCGACGAAGAAGATCTCGTCGAAGCGGCCCTTGCGCACCAGTTCCGGCGGCAGCTGCGATATGTCGTTGGCCGTCGCCACCATGAAGACCGGCTCCCGGCGTTCGGCCATCCACGTCAGCAGGGCGCCGAGCACGCGGCGCGACACGCCGCCGTCGCCATCGCCGCCGTCGGTCGATATCCCCTTCTCGATCTCGTCGATCCACAGCACGCACGGCGACATGCGCTCGGCGGCCGCGAAGGCGTTGCGCAGGTTGCGCTCGGTCTCGCCGTAGAACTTGTTGTACAGCGCACCGAAGTCCAGGCGCATCAGCGGAACGCCCCATTCTCCCGCCACGGCGCGCGCCGCCAGGCTCTTGCCGCCGCCCTGCACGCCCAGCAGCACGATGCCCCGCGGCCGGTCGACGTCGGCTCCGCTGTCGAGGAAGGGCCTGCGGCGCAGCTGGATCCAGTGCTTGAGCCGCGCCAGACCGCCGACATCGTCGAAGCGGACCTTGCTCTCCTCGTAGGCCAGCGTGGCCGCGCCGCCCAGCGCCTCGTACTTGGTGGTCAGCACGCGCCGCACGTCCGCGGCGTCGATCGCACCGTCGTCGCGCAACGCCTGCCGCACCAGCCGCCGCACGTCGTCCTGCTCCATGCCGAGCAGATGCATGATCAGCATCTCGAGCGCCTGACGGTCGCCGCGCGGCTTCTCGCCGGTGTGCGATTCGTGGCGCTTCGCTTCCTCGGACACCAGCGCGCGGATCTCCTCGCGCGTGGGCAGATGCGGATGGAAGTGAGCGGCCAGCCGCAGCACCTCGGAGGGCAGCTCCTCGATGCGCGGACTGACGAAGACCAGCGTGCGCGCCGAGCGGTAGTGCGACAGCGCGATTTCGCGGATCAGCCGCAGCACGACGGGATTGGTGAAGCCCGGATGCGCATCGCACAGCACGTACAGGCCGTTCTGCTGCGTCTTGTCGATGTGCTTCAGCACGTCGAGCAGCTCGTTGGTCTGGTAGACCGCCTCGTCGCGGCCGTGGCGCCGCAGGCCGCTGGTGATGCTCCACGTCATCATCACCTGGTTCTCGAGGTTGGCCGTCTTCTGCAGGATCTCCAGGATGCGCGGCTCCTCGTGCGACTCGATCAGGATGACCGGGAAGCGCGAGCGCAGCAGTGCACCGAGTTCGTGGACTTCGTCACGGCCGGACGGCATCGCAGTCATCCGGTGCGGCCCGCGCCTAGCGCGCCCACTGCACCCAGCCCTGCCATGCGGTGAGCAGGATCACCGCGCCGAACGCGATGCGGTACCACGCGAAGGCCGTGAAGTCGTGCGTGGAGATGTAGCGGATCAGCCAGCGGATGCACAGCCAGGCCGACAGGAAGGCGAACAGCGTTCCCACCGCAAACACCGGTGCATCGGCCGCGACGAAGGCATCGCGCTGCTTCCATACCGAGTACACGCCCGCGCCGATCAGCGTCGGGATCGCCAGGAAGAAGCTGAACTCGGTGGCCGCCTTGCGCGAGAAGCCGATCAGCATCGCGCCGATGATGGTGGCACCCGAGCGGCTGGTGCCGGGGATCAGCGCCAGGCACTGCAGCAGGCCGACCTTCAGGCGTCGAGCGGCGACATGTCGTCGACGGTCTCCACGCGCGCGGTCCGCACGCCCTGCAGGTCGCGCTGTCCGTACAGCCGATGATGCCGGGCTTCGGCCCACAGGATGATCAGGCCGCCGACGACGAAGGCCGCCGCCACCGGCACCGGGTGGAAGAGCGCCGACTTGATCATGCGACCGAGCGACAGGCCGGCGATCACCGCCGGCACGAACGCGATCGCCACGTTCAAGATGAAGCGGCGCGCTGACGCCACGCTCGTGCAGTCGCGCACGGCCGCGATCAACCGCCTGCGGTACTCCCAGATGACCGCGGCCATCGCGCCCGTCTGGATCGCGATCTCGAAGGTCGCGACGCTGTCGCCGTGGAATCCCAGCAGCGAACTCGCGACGATCAGGTGCCCGGTGGAGGAGATCGGCAGGAACTCGGTCAGTCCCTCGACGATGCCGAGAATGGCAGCTTTCAACAGCGTGATCGGGTCCAGGCGCAGCTCCGCGGAGAGTGATGACCGAGTCGGCCGCTACTTCGGCTGCAGGCCGACGCGCAGACCGAAGGTGCCGAGTTCGAGCGTGGTCGGCGCGTAGGCGATGCCGTCGCGCGTCAGTTCCTCGGGACGGAACTGCAGCAGCGGCATCGTGCCCAGCGACTCGCCCTTCCGCTGCGCCTGCGCCTCGCTGAAGTTCAGGAAGGGAATCGACGGCAGCCGTACGTCCTCGACGCGCACGTCGGTGAGATCGATGCCGTTCTTCTGGCTGTTCAGCGCCGGCGCGCCGGAGATCGATACCACCAGCGACAGCGGAATGCCCATCGGACCCTCGGCGAGCTTCGCCGTCCAGCCGAGTTCGATGCGCTGCGCCGTCGTCTGGAACGAGACGTCCGGCCCGCTGATCGCCAGCTTGTCCATGCCCTTGAATATCTTCTTCGTATCGATGTCGCGGCGATCGATGAAGGCGCGCTCGGCGATGTCGCTGCGCGACAGGTTGATCGTAGGCGGCCCGAGAGCCGTGCAGGCGCTCAGTGCGGACAGGGCGAGCGACGCGATGAGGGTCGATAGGCGCATGGGAGTCGAGGTCGCCGCGTCGAGCGGAAGATGTGATGGTAGCGCGCGATTCCACCGACGTACCGTCACGAATGCGACGCTGAAAAACTGGATCCCCGCTTTCGCGGGGATGACAACGCGGGCTGCTGTCGTCCCCGCGAAAGCGGGGACCCATTTTGACTTTCACGACCGCGGCACGGCCTCAGGCCACCGCCTCCGCCACCCGCTCCTCGCTGCCGTTCACCTGCTCCCGCACTGTCTCATCGATGGCATCCGCCAGCCTTCGCGCCAGCGGGCAGGCGTTGGCCATGTCGCCGCCGCGCGCGGGGTGCGCGAGCGCGCTCACGAGTCCCGCCTCGGCCAGCGACGCATGCGGCAGCCAGATCTCCTTCAGCCGGTGTGCCTGCGCCCACAGCGCGCCGAGGTTGCCCTTGTCCGCGTTGTGACGCAGACGGGACGCGGCGCGCGCGAACTCCGCGAGCAGGCGCGGATCGGCCTCGTTCGATGGCGGCGGGCTGGGCGGCAGCCCCGCGAGCGCGCCGAGGTCGATCGCCACGCGGGACAGATCGACCGCGTAGTGCATGCGCGCCTTGAACACGACGCCGCGCAGCGGTGTTGCCGCGACGTGGGTCTCGACGCCGGCGATGGTCACCGTGTGCAGCGTCGCGCCGCCCGCACGCGTGCGCGCATTGCGCGGCTTCGCCCTGGCCTTCGTTTCGTCGGCGATCACCTGTCCGACCTGTCGCGCGTCGGGCTCCTGCATGCCGGTGGCCGTGACGCTGACCACGAGTTCGATGCTGCGCTCGTCGATCGACACTGCGGCGAAGTGCACGATGATCTCGCCTTCGCCGGTGTGGCGGATGACGCCGTCGATCAGTTCGGTGACCAGCGCGTGCAGCCGTGAACCGTCGCCGATCAGGCCCATGCCCTGCACTTCGCTGTCTTCGTAGCGGAAGCCAAGGCCCTTGCGCTCGGCCTTGACCACCAGGCGGCGGATGACATCGCCGCAAGCCTCTTCCAGCGTGAACGGCGTGCCGCCCGCAGGTGCCGCCGCCACCACGTCGAGCGTGGCGGGTGCCTCGCGCGAGTGTCGCGCCGGCCGGCGCGTAGCGAGTTCGTTGCGCAGGCGCGATTGCAGCCGGTCGGCCTGCTCGCGCACGCGCCGCAGGTCGGCACGCGCCTGCCGATGCGCCGAGATGTCGCGCGCCGTGACGATCAGCCCCGGCTCCTCGCCGACGCGAAACTCCGCCATCGCCATTTCCACCGGAAACTGGCGCTGGCCGCAGTGCACGATCAGTTCCTGGCGGCGGCCGACGGCCTTGCCGGCCGCGATGTCCTGCATGAACGCGGCGTGGTCGAGCGCGCGCTGCGGCAGCGGGAACAGCAGGTCCGCGAGGTGGCAGCCGACCGCGTCGCCCTGGGTGAGCCGGAACTCGCGTTCGGCCGCGGGATTCAGTTCGCGCACCTTGCCGTTGGCGTCGAGCACGAACATCGCATCCAGCGTCGCGGCGAACATCGCCTGCCAGGCGGTGGCCTGCTGGTCGAACTCCCGCCGCTCGCGCGACATGCGGCGCACCGAGTACAGCACTTCGTCGGACAGGCGCGCGAGTTCCTGCGACACGCTGCCACGCCGGCTTTCCAGCGGAATGCGGCCGTCGAGGCTCGAGGCGAGATCGGTCAGGCGGCGCAGCGCGATCGACAGGCCACGCACCTTCAGTTCGTAGGCGAGCCAGCCCAGCGCCAGGCCGAGCACCAGGCCGCTGGCCGCGATGATCCACATCCGTTCCGGCCCGTCGGGCTTGATTCCCAGTGCGCGCACCATGGCGGCGGCGTCGGCGCTGGCCAGCAGCAGCGCAGGCGGCAGCGCGGCCGGCAGGCAGCGTGCAGTCAATCGATGAAACCGGGAAAGCATCGGCATGGGCGCTCGTCGGCTGTAAGTCCGGTCGTTGCCGGCGGTCGTTGCCGGACGATCCACCCATGCTGCCGCAGCCGGCGGCGTCAGGCCCGTGGATAAGGGCGGTGCGCGAGGCGCAATTTGGCGGCTGTGGAAGCGGAACCCGTCCGCCGGTGCCGCCGCTACTCGTAGCGCAGCGCCTCGATGGGCAGCAGCCGCGACGCCTTGCGCGCCGGGTAGAAACCGAAGAACACGCCGACGCCGGCGGAAAAGCCCACGGCCAGTGCGATGGCCTGCGGCGTGATGTCGGTGCGCCAGCCGGCAAAATTGCCCACGGCAAACGACGCCGCCACGCCGAACACGATGCCGAGCGCGCCGCCGATCATCGACAGCGTCACCGCCTCGACCAGGAACTGCTTGAGGATGTCGCGACCGCGCGCACCGACGGCCATGCGCAGCCCGATCTCGCGCGTGCGTTCGGTCACGCTGACCAGCATGATGTTCATGATGCCGATGCCGCCCACCAGCAGCGACACCGACGCCACTGCGCCGAGCAGCAGCGTCATCACGCGGCTGGCGGCTTCCTGCGCCTGCAGCATCTCGGTCAGGTTGCGCACGGTGAAGGGCTCGTCGGCACCGGGCTGCACCTTCATGCGCTGGCGCAGCAGTTCGCGGATGCGGTCCTCGATGGCCTTCATGTCGGCGCCGTCGGCCGTCTTCACCGAGATGGTGTTGACGCGCCGCTGCTTGCCCTGCGTCTGGCCCAGCACGCGATTGCGCGCCGTCGAGATGGGCATCAGCACGATGTCGTCCTGGTCCTGTCCCAGGGCATTCTGGCCCTTGCGGTCGAGCACGCCGATCACCGTCAGCGGCACCTTGCGCACGCGGATCACCTGGTCGACGGGATCGGCGTCGCCGAAGAGCTGCTGCGCGGTCGTCTGGCCGATGATCGCGACCTTGCCCGAGCCGCTCAGCTCGCCCGGCTCGAACAGTCGCCCGGAAGCGAGCGGCCAGTCGCGCGCGATCAGGTAGTCGTTGGTCACGCCGAGGAACTGCGTCGCCCAGTTGGCGTTGCCGTACACCACCTGCCCCGAGCCCCGCAGCGACGGTGCAGCGACGACCACGCCTTCGATCTCGATGGCGATGGCCTGCGCGTCCTCCTCGGTCATCGACTGCGCGGCACCGGCGCCGAGCCGCACGCCGCTGGCGGTGGTCGAACCGGGGAAGATCATCATCAGGTTCGAGCCGAGGTTCTTCAGCTGGTCGCGCACGCGCTCCTGCGCACCGCCGCCGATCGCCAGCATCGCGATCACCGCCCCCACGCCGATGATCATGCCGAGCATGGTGAGCGCGGTGCGCAGCTTGTTGATGCGCAGCGCCTTGAGGGCGACGCGCAGGACCATCATGGCGTTCATGCGGGCCTGCAGCGCCTCATGCCGCCACCTCAAGCCTTTCCAGGGCTTCCGCCGCCGACCGCTGCCTGTGCCGCGTATCGCTGACGATGCGGCCGTCGCGGAACTGCACGTTGCGCGCGGCGAATTCGGCGACGTCCTGTTCGTGCGTCACCAGCACGATGGTCATGCCCGCCGCGTTCAGCTGCTGCAGCAGCGCCATGATCTCGATGCTGGTGCGCGAGTCGAGCGCGCCGGTCGGCTCGTCGGCGAGAATCAGCGACGGATCGTTGACCAGCGCGCGCGCGATGGCCACGCGCTGCTGCTGGCCACCGGAGAGCTGCGACGGCTGGTGATCGGTACGCGCGCCGAGGCCGACGCGCTCGAGCTGCCGGCGTGCGCGCTCGTGCCGGTCCTTCACCGGCACGTTCGCATACATCAGCGGCAGCTCGACATTTTCCAGCGCGCTGGTGCGCGGCAGCAGGTTGAACTGCTGGAATACGAAACCGATGCGGCGGTTGCGCACGGCGGCGAGCGCATCGGCATCCATGCCGGCGACGTCCTCGCCGGCCAGCCAGTAGCGGCCGGCGTTCGGCCGGTCGAGGCAGCCGATCATGTTCATGAAGGTCGACTTGCCGGATCCCGATGGTCCCATGACGGCGACGAAATCGCCGCTGTCGATGGTCAGCGACACCCCGGCCAGCGCATGCACGACGCTGTCTCCGAGCGTGTAGTCCTTGCGCAGGTCCTCGACACGGATCAGCGGCTGCGCGGCGGGCGCGCCCGAGCCAATCGCGAAATTCGCGGCACTCATCAGAACATCATGCGCGGCGCGCCGCTCGACTTCTGCGCCGGCGCCGCCGTGCTCTGCGATCCGACGATGACTTCGAGACCTTCGGCCACGCCCTCGCCGGCGACCTCGGTCATCGAGCCGTCCGACAGCCCCACGCGTACGTCGAACGGCTGCGGCTTGCCGTCCTTGAGCACCCAGACGCGGCCGCGGGTCGTGGTGGCGCCACCGCCGGCACGACCGCTGAACTCCGCGGCGATCTCGGCAAAGCGCGGCTTCTGTTCGGGCTTCAGCACGTCCTCGATCTTCGCGCGCAGTTCGGCGCGGATCGCACCGCCCGCCTTCGCGCGCGCTTCCTCGGGCAGGTCGCGCAGGCCCATGAACTTGCCGCGCATCTCCGCGAAGATCGGTTCGACGCGGCGCTGCTGTTCGTCGTCGAGCTTCAGGTCCGTGACCAGCCGCTCGCGGAACTGCGCCATCGGATTCGCGGCACCCGTCGGCGCGGTGCTGGCGCCGGCGGACCTCGCGGTCTCGGCCGCCTTCGCCGCCGGCGCGTCCGTGGTGCCTGCGGGACGGAAGCGCAGCGCGGCGTTCGGCGCCTTCAGCACCGACTCGCGCGTGTCGGTGACGATGCGGACGTTGGCCGTCATGCCGGGGAGCAGCTCGCCGCGATCGTTGTTCGCACTGACGATCGCGATGTAGGTGACGACGTTCTGCGCGGACTGCGGGGCCTTGCGCACGGTCTTCACTTCTCCGGCGAACGTGCGCCCCGGGAATGCATCGACCGAGAAGGTCGCACGCTGGCCGACACGGATGCGGCCGACGTCGGCCTCGTCGATCGACGTCTCGACCTGCATGTCGCGCAGGTCCTTCGCGATGATGAACAGCTCCGGCGCCTGCAGGCTGGCGGCCACCGTCTGGCCCACGTCGACGCTGCGCTTGATGACCACGCCGTCGACCGGCGCGCGGATCTCGGTGCGCGCCAGATCCACCTTCGAGGTGGCGAGCTGCGCGTCGCGCTGCTGCACGATGGCCTGCGCGGTGCGCACCTCGGCCAGCGCCAGGTCGTAGGTGGACTGCACGCGGTCGAGTTCGGCCGGCGACGTGAAGTTGCGCGCCACCAGTTCCTTGGTGCGCTCGAGGTCGCGCTGCGTGTTGGCGAGCGAGACGCGCGCGCGGTTCAGCGACGAGCGGCCGGCTTCCAGGTCGGCCTCGGCCTGGCGCACGCGGTAGGTGAAGGTCTCCGGATCGATGCGCGCGATCAGCTCGCCCTTCTTCACGGGAGAGTTGAAGTCGACGAACAGCTGCTGGATCTGGCCCGACACCTGCGTGCCCACCTGCACCGACGTCACCGGATTCAGCGTGCCGGTCGACGACACCACGGCGGTCAGCGGGCCGCGCTCGATGGTGCCCAGCCGGTACTGCGGAGCATCGCTGGCGCCGCGCGTGAACCACCAGAAGGACGCACCTGCCGCCGAGGCGATGAGCAGCAGTGCGACACCGAACCGCACGGACTTGGACACGATGGTTCCGCCGAGAGTGGGACAGGGAAAGGTCTGCGGGCGCGATCTTACGCAGAGGCCCTGCGCAGACCCTCGACCTGCCGGCGAAGTTCCGCAACCTCCTCGTGCAGACGCTCGATTTCGGCCTGCAGATGGGCGAGCACGCCACTGGGCACTTCGGCTTCCCCCGCGGACGAGGCCGGCACCGCCGCGTTCGCCGGCAGCGGCGACAGAAGCTGCGCCCAGCGCTGCTCGCGCGCGCCCGCTGCGCGCGGCAGCAGGCGGACCAGCGCGCCGCCTGCCTCATCCGTGCGTGCCGCGAGCTGCTGCAGGTAACCCTCGACCGAACTGACGTCGGCGAAGCGATGCAGCCGCTCGCTCGCGGACCGCAGCTCGGCGGCGGTCTGCGGTCCGCGCAGCCACAGCGTCGCGAGCAGCGTCACCGCCTCGGACGACACGCGCAGCACGCGTGCGACGTTCTGCGAATAGCGCATCACGCGCGAGCCGCTGGACTCGATGACCAGCGACAGCGGTTTCAGGCGGTCGACAGCGGCCTGCACGTCGGCCTCGCTGGCGTGCAGCAGGGGATCGCGAGCGTTCTTCTGGTTGCAGCCCAGTGTCAACGCGTTCAGCGACAGTGGGTAAGTGTCGGGAACGGTCTGTTCCTTCTCGACGAGGACGCCGAGGACGCGGGTTTCGAGGAGGGTGAGGTCGGGGAGCTTCATCGTGGCGTAGAAAAATGGATCCCCGCTTGCGCGGGGATCCATTTTGCGCCTTCACGCCTGGCGGTATATCTCCGCGCCATGCTTGCGGAACTCGATCGCCTTCTCCTGCATCCCCTTCGTCAGCGCCTCGGCCTCCGCCACGCCCTGCTTCGCCGCGTAGTCGCGCACGTCCTGCGTGATCTTCATGCTGCAGAAGTGCGGCCCGCACATCGAGCAGAAGTGCGCGGTCTTCATGCTGTCCTTGGGCAGCGTCTCGTCGTGGAAGTCCTTCGCCGTGTCGGGATCGAAGCCCAGGTTGAACTGGTCGTCCCAGCGGAACTCGAAGCGCGCCTTGGACAGCGCGTTGTCGCGCAGCTGCGCGCCCGGATGGCCCTTCGCCAGGTCCGCCGCGTGCGCGGCGATCTTGTAGGCGATGATGCCGTCCTTCACGTCCTTCTTGTTCGGCAGCCCCAGGTGTTCCTTGGGTGTGACGTAGCACAGCATCGCCGTGCCGTACCAGCCGATCATCGCCGCGCCGATGGCGCTGGTGATGTGGTCGTAGCCCGGCGCGATGTCGGTGGTCAGCGGGCCCAGCGTGTAGAACGGCGCCTCGTCGCACAGGCGCAGCTGCTCGTCCATGTTGTGCTTGATCAGGTGCATGGGCACATGGCCCGGCCCTTCGATCATCACCTGCACGTCGTTCGCCCACGCGATCTTCGTCAGCTCGCCCAGCGTGGCGAGCTCGGCCATCTGCGCTTCATCGTTGGCGTCGTGGATCGAGCCGGGCCGCAGGCCATCGCCGAGCGAGAACGCGACGTCGTAGGCCTTCATGATGTCGCAGATGTCGGCGAAGTGCGTGTACAGGAAGCTCTCGCGATGATGCGAGAGGCACCATTTCGCCATGATCGAGCCGCCGCGCGACACGATGCCGGTCAGCCGCTTCGCCGTCAGCGGGATGTACGGCAGCCGCACGCCGGCGTGGATCGTGAAGTAGTCCACCCCCTGCTCGGCCTGCTCGATCAGCGTGTCGCGGAAGATCTCCCACGTCAGCTCCTCGGCCTTGCCGTCCACCTTTTCCAGCGCCTGGTAGATCGGCACGGTGCCGATCGGCACCGGCGAGTTGCGCAGGATCCATTCGCGCGTCTCGTGGATGTGCCTGCCGGTGGACAGGTCCATCACCGTGTCCGCGCCCCAGCGGATCGCCCACGTCATCTTCTCGACTTCCTCGCCGATCGACGAGGACACCGCGGAGTTGCCGATGTTGGCGTTGATCTTCACCAGGAAATTGCGGCCGATGATCATCGGCTCGGTTTCCGGGTGATTGATGTTCGCGGGAATGATCGCGCGGCCACGCGCCACTTCGTCGCGCACGAACTCAGGAGTGATCGTATGCGGCAGCGCTGCACCGAAAGACTGGCCCGGGTGCTGGCGGCGCAGCGCCTCGCCGAAGCCTTCGAGCCGCTGGTTCTCGCGGATGGCGATGAACTCCATCTCCGGCGTGACGATGCCGCGGCGCGCGTAATGCATCTGCGTCACATTGCCACTGCGGTTCCCGCCGGATTTCGCGCGGCGCGGCCGGCGATGCAGGTCGAAGCGCAGCTGCGCGAGCTTCGGGTCAGCCAGCCGCTCGACGCCGAACAGCGACGACGGGCCGGCGAGCTCCTCGGTGTCGGCGCGCTGCGCGATCCATGCGGCGCGCAGGGGCGCGAGGCCCTTGCGGATGTCGATCGTCACCGTCGGATCGGTGTACGGTCCCGACGTGTCGTATACGGCGAGCGACGGATTCGACTCCGCACCCTGCATCGCAGGCGTATCGCTCTGCGAGATTTCGCGGAACGGCACGCGGATGTCCGGGCGCGAACCCTGCACGTGGATCTTGTGCGAGCGCGGCAGCGGCTTGACCGCCGCTTCGTCGACGTGCGCGTCTTTGGCGAGGAACTGCGGATTGGCGTTCATCGGCTCTCCTTGCGGCAAGAAGGAGAGCGGCGGCCGGGTGGTTCAACGTCCGGCGCGTTTCCCTCCGCCGGTGTCAACCGGATCAGGTTCGAGGGGACTCTCTCAACCGCAGACCGTGCGGTACCCCCAACGCAGCGACAGACGATACACCACGCTGAACCGATGTTCAGCGGTGCTGCCCCAGCCCGAGGTAACTCTCCACCACGCGCTGATCGTTGACGAGCTGCTTCGCCGGCCCATCCAGCACCATCTCGCCCGTCTCCAGCACATACGCATGGTCGGCAATCTGCAGCGCGGCACGCGCGTTCTGCTCGACCAGCAGCACCGATACGCCGCGGCGGCGCAGCTCGACGATGATGTGGAAGATCTCGCGCACGATCAGCGGCGCAAGTCCGAGCGACGGCTCGTCGAGCATCAGCAGCGTGGGATGCGCCATCAGCGCGCGGCCGATGGCGAGCATCTGGCGCTCGCCGCCCGACAGCGTGCCGGCGAGCTGCGCGCGGCGCTCCTGCAGCCGCGGGAACAGCGCGAACACTTCCTGCATGGTCTGCGCATGGTCGCGCCGGCCCGAGCGGTAGCGCTGGAAGGCGCCGAGCAGCAGGTTGTCCTCGACCGTCATCTCGCCGAACAGTTCGCGCCTTTCCGGCACGAGCGTGATGCCGAGCGCGACGCGCTGCTCGACGGTGCTGTTCGCGAGATCGGCACCATTGACGCGCACCGTGCCGCGCGCCGTGCCGCCGGTGGGCAGGGAAGCCATGATCGCGGCGAGCAGCGTGGTCTTGCCCGCGCCGTTCGGGCCGATGACGGTGACGATGCTGCCGGCATCCATGTCGAGGTTGGCGCGCGTCAGCGCGGCCACCTGGCCGTAGGTGACGGACAGGTCGCGAACTTCGAGCAGGCGGGAGGTCATGAAATTGGGCCCCGGCCTGCGCCGGGGCGACGGCACACGGGCGTCGTCCCTGCGCAGGCCGGGACCCAATCTGACTTTGACTTCATCTCACCGCCCCCACCGCATCCGCCTCGTCCACGCCGCCCAGATACGCCTCCAGCACGCGTGGATCGCGCTGCACGTCATCCGGCCGGCCCTCGGCGATGCGCTGGCCGAAGTCCATCACCGTCACGCGATCGACCAGTCCCATGACGAAATCCATGTCGTGCTCGACCAGCAGGATCGCCAGCCCTTCGCCGCGCAGCCGGCGCAGCAGGTCCGCGAGCGCGCGCTTCTCCAGGTAACGCAGCCCGGCGGCTGGCTCGTCGAGCAGCAGCAGGCACGGATCGGAGGTCAGCGCACGCGCGATTTCCAGGATGCGCTGCTTGCCCAGCGGCAGCGCGCCCGCGGCATCGAACATGTGATCGGCGAGGCCCACGCGCTCGATCTGGCGCGCGGCCTCTGCGAGCAGCCGCGCCTCCTGGCGCCGGTCGAGCCGCCACGCGCCGCCGAACACCCCTTGCAGAAGGCCCGGATATTCGCGCCGGTGCGCGCCGATGGCGACGTTGTCGAGCACCGTCATCTGCGGCATCAGCCGCACGTGCTGGAAGGTTCGCGACAGTCCCATCCGCGCAATGTCGCGCGACGACTGGCCAGCGACGTCCTGCGCGCGGAAGCGGAAGCTGCCCGACGTCGCGTCGAGGACGCCTGAGATCAGGTTGAACATCGTGCTCTTGCCCGCGCCGTTCGGGCCGATCAACGCGACGATTTCGCCGGCGCGCACCGCGAGTTGCATGTCGTTGACGGCGACCAGCCCGCCGAAGCGCCTGGTCGCGCCGCTCACTTCGAGCAGCGGCGTGCCGGCTTCCGGCAGCGCCCGGCGCGCAAGCGGCGGCACCTCCGACGCGATGACGCGGCGCGCGGTGCGCACCGGGAACCAGCGGGCCAGCACCGGCCACAGTCCGTCCGGCGCGCGCTGCAGGATGACGATCATCAGCACGCCGAAGACGATGACCTCGTAGTTGCCCGCCTGCCCGACGATCGCCGGCAGCACGTCCTGCAGCCAGGTCTTGGAGATGGTGATGACCGCCGCACCGAGCAGCGCGCCCCACACGTGGCCCGCGCCGCCGATCACCGCCATGAACAGGTATTCGATGCCCATGTGCAGCGAGAACGGCGTCGGGTTGACGAAGCGCTGCATGTGCGCGTACAGCCAGCCGGACGCGCAGGCCATCAGCGCCGCGAGCACGAACGCGACCATGCGTGACGCCGACGTGTTCACGCCCATCGATTCGGCCATGACCATGCCGCCCTTCAGCGCGCGGATCGCACGGCCCTCGCGCGAGTCCAGCAGGTTGCGCGTGGTGACGACGCCCGCCAGCAGGAAGATCCAGATCAGCCCATAGATCGAGCGGCCGGAATCCAGCGTCCAGCCGAAGACGTGGATCGGCGCGATGCCCGTCAGCCCCGTGTGACCGCCCAGCAGTTCCGACGTGCCGAACAGGAACGACAGGCTGATGCCCCAGGCGATGGTGCCCAGCGGCAGGTAGTGGCCGGACAGGCGCAGCGTCAGCGAGCCGAGCGTGGCCGCGACCACCAGCGTGACGACGAAACCCGCCAGCAGCGCCAGCCACGGCGAGGCGCCGAGCCACGCGAGCCACGGCGGCAGGTCGGTGACCGTGGTCAGCACCGCGGTGGTGTAGGCGCCGAGGCCGACGAACGCGGCCTGCCCGAACGACGTCAGGCCGCCGACGCCGGTGAGCAGCACGAGGCCGAGCGCCACCAGCGCGTACAGACCGATGTAGTTGGCGAGCGTGATCCAGAACTCGGGCAGCAGCCACGGGCCGAACGCGAGGGCCAGCAGGAATCCCGCGACCAGCCAGGAGGAGCGGAGCCTTGCCCTGGTCACTCGTCCTCCTCCACATGATGCGTGCGCAGCGAGCGCCACAGCAGCACCGGGATGATCAGCGTGAAGACGATGACTTCCTTGTACGCGCTCGCCCAGAACGACGAGAAGGCCTCGAGCAGGCCGACCAGCACGGCACCGGCCGCGGCGATCGGGTAGCTCGCCAGCCCGCCGATGATGGCGGCGACGAATCCCTTCAGCCCGATCAGGAAGCCGGTGTCGTAGTAGATGGTCGTGATCGGCGCGATCAGGATGCCCGACAGCGCGCCGATCAGCGCGCACAGGAAGAACGACAGCCGGCCGGCGAATTCGGTGGGGATGCCCATCAGCTTCGCGCCGCGGCGGTTGACCGCGGTGGCGCGCAGCGCCTTGCCGTAGATCGTGCGATCGAAGAACAGCGCGAGCACGACGATCAGCGCCAGCGAGCAGCCGATGACCCACAGCGACTGCGCGCTCGCCGTGAGCGCACCCAGCGAGATCGTGCCGTCGGTGAAGGCGGGCGTGCGCGAGCCTTCGGCGCCGAACACCAGCAGGCCAAGGCCGACCATGACCACATGCACCGCCACCGACACGATCAGCAGGATCAGCACCGACGCCTCGGCGAGCGGCTCGTAGGCCAGGCGATAGATCATCGGCCCCAGCGGTACGACGATCGCCAGCGCGAGCAGGATCTGCAGCGCCATCGGCCACTGGCCCGCCGGCGCCAAGGTCAGCACGGCGGCGAGCGCCAGCGGGTACGCCAGGTTCCACGCCGCCACCCAGCCGAAACTGCGCCAGCGTCGCGTGCGCGCGGCGGCCACGGCCTCGCTCGCAACGACCAGCGCTCCGGCGACGAGCAGCAGCCACACCGTGCCCGGAAGCTTCCCGGCCTGCAGCGCGGCCAGCGTCAGTGCCCCGTAGGCAACGAACTCGCCCTGCGGAATGAAGATGACCCGCGTGACCGCGAAGGCGAGCACCAGCGCAAGCGCCAGCAGCGCGTAGATGGCGCCGTTGGTGACGCCGTCCTGCGCCAGCAGCAGCGCGATGTCGAAGTTCATGCGTCAGATTTGAAAGTGCAAACTGGATCCCAGCCTGCGCCGGGATGACGGCGCGCCATGTCGTCGTCCTCGCGCCGGTCGGAGCCCTGCTTCGTCTACGCGAGGATGACGGCGCGTTACGTCGTCGCCCCGGCGAAGGCCGGGGCCCCATTTCCCAACTTCGTGGGAAGAAGCGGCTACTTCTGCAGCTCCCACCCACCGTTCTTGATCATCACCATCACCGCCGCGCGCTGGTCCAGTCCGAGGTGGTCCTTCGCGCTCATGTTGTAGATGCCGTGCGCGCCGGCCGCGTTCTTCACGTTTTCCAGCGCGTCGCGCAACGCGGCGCGGAACTCCTTCGTGCCGGGCTGGCCCTTCTTCAGCGCCTCGGGGATGGCGACCTGCAGCAGCACCACCGCATCCCAGCCGTGCGCACCGAAGGTCGACACGCTGCCCTTGCCGTGCACCTTCTCGTAGGCGTCGACGTAGGCGGTGGCCGACTTCTTCACCGGGTTGTCGTTGGGCAGCTGCGCCGTCACCAGCACCGGCCCAGCCGGCAGCAACGTGCCTTCGCAGTCCTTGCCGCACACGCGCAGGAAGTCGTTGTTGGCCACGCCGTGCGTCTGGTAGATCATGCCGGCATAGCCGCGCTCCTTCAGTGCCTTCTGCGGCAGCGCCGCCGGCGTCCCCGAGCCGCCGATCAGGATCGCGTCGGGCTTCGCCGCGACCAGCTTCAGCACCTGGCCCGTGACCGACGTGTCGGCGCGGTTGTAGCGCTCGTTGCCCACGACCTTCAGGCCGCGCGTCTCGGCGATCTTGCTGAACTCGTTCCACCAGCCTTCGCCGTAGGCATCCGCGAAGCCGATGTACCCGACGGTCTTGATGCCGCGCTTGAGCATGTCGCCGACGATGACCAGCGCCATCTGCTGGTCGTTCTGCGGCGTCTTGAATACCCAGCGGCGCTTCGCGTCGACCGGCTCGACGATTCGGCTCGACGCGGCCATCGAGATCATCGGCGTCTCGGTCTCGGCCGCGACGTCGATCATCGCCAGCGAGTTCGGCGTGATGGTGGAGCCCACCAGCACGTCGACCTTGTCCTCGGTGATCAGCTTGCGTGCGTTCTTGACGGCCGTCGTCGTGTCGGACGCGTCGTCGAGCACGATGAACTGCACCTTGCGCCCGCCGATGGTCTGCGGCACCAGCGCGAAGGTGTTGCGTTCCGGAATGCCCAGCGATGCGGCGGGCCCGGTGGCCGACAGCGTGACGCCGACCTTGATGTCCTGTGCCTGCGCCAGCGCCGGAGACAATCCCGCGCCTCCGATCAGCGCTGCCGCGAACGCGGCTCCGAACTTCCACGTGAACTTCATGCTGTCTCCTGTCTGTCGTTGAGAGCGGGGTCGCTCGCCGCCGCCGTTGATTTCTGATTCGCCTGCATCACACCAGAATTACACCCGCTCGACCAGCAGGGCAATGCCCTGACCGACGCCGATACGTCGTGGCGATCGCGTGCCGTCCGCCGGTCGCCTGCAGCTGTCGCGCTGCCGCCAGCACGATGCGCGCGCCCGACGCGCCCAACGGATGGCCCAGCGCGATCGCGCCGCCATTCGGATTCACGTGCGGCGTGTCGTCGGGCAGTCCGAGCTGGCGCGTCACCGCCAGCGCCTGCGCGGCGAAGGCCTCGTTCAGTTCGATGACCTGCACGTCGCCGATGCGCAGGCCGTGACGCGTCAGCAGCTTCTGCGTGGCCGGCGCAGGACCGATGCCCATGATGCGCGGTTCCACGCCAGCGGTCGCGGCGCCGGCGATGCGCGCCAGAGGCGTCAGTCCGTGCCGGGCCGCGGCGCGCTCGCCGGCCAGCAGCAGCGCCACGGCGCCGTCGTTGATGACCGACGCATTGCCGGCGGTGACGGTGCCGTCGGGCTTCACCACGCCTTTCAGCTTCGCCAGCGCCTCGAGCGTGGTCTCGCGCGGGTGCTCGTCGACACTGACGGTCACATCGCCCTTGCGGCCGGGAATCGTCACCGGAACGATTTCGCCGGCCAGCCAGCCGCGCGCCTGCGCCGCCGCCGTGCGCTGCTGCGGAAAGCGCGGCGCGAACGCATCCTGGTCGGCGCGCGCGACGCTGAACTGCGCCGCCACGTTCTCCGCGGTCTCGAGCATCGAGTCGATGCCGAACTGCTCCTTCATCAGCGGATTGACGAAGGCGCAGCCGAGCGTCGTGTCGTAGACCGCGTTGCGCGGGCAAACGCGCTGTCGGCCTTCGGCATGACGAAGGCGCGCGCGTCATGCCCTCGACGCCGGCGGCGATCATCAGTTCGGCCTCGCCGGCGCGGATCGCGCGCGCAGATGGCGACCGCATCCAGGCTCCAGTTGCACAGCGGTTCAGCGTCGCGGCCGGCACGCTCTGCGGCAGGCCGGCGAGCAGCGCCGCCATGCGCGCCACGTTGCGGTTGTCCTCGCCGCCTGGTTCGCGCATCCCATGTAGAGGTCGTCGACCGCCGCCCAGTCGACCCCGCATTGCCGCCATCAGCGCACGCAGCGGGATGGCCGCGAGATCGTCGACGGCACCGGCGCCAGCGCGCCGCCGTAGCGGCCGAGGCGTGCGGATGCCGTCGCGCAGGGAATGCCACGTCCCGTCCAGGCCGATCTCCGTCTGTCGTCGTCATGCGGGTCAAGCGCTCGCGCTCACCGGTGCACGCGCGGCGCGCCAGGGCCGTTCGCGGCGCGGCCGCACGGCGCGCGGCAGTTGCGGGAGCGCGCCGCACGGCGCGCCATGGCCGGCGTGCGCACTCGTCCGATGCCGCCGATGAAAAGATCCGCGATGACGGGTGCGAGATCGGCGTACTTCAGCGTGCCCTCGTCGCGCAGCCAGGTGAAGGTCCAGTTGATCATGCCGAACAGGATCATCGCCAGCGGCTTCACCCAGGCTTCACCGGCGCCCGGGGCCAGCGGCTCGATGGCCGCAGCAAAGGCCTGCACGACGGCGCGCTCGCGCGCGATCACGCGGGCCCGATGCGCACGCGACAGGTACTTCACGTCCTGCACCAGCACGCGATGGCGCGCCGCCGAATGCTCGTACTCGGTCATGAAGCGCGCGATCAGACGGCGCAGGTGTGCCGGCGGCGGCAGGCGTTCAGCCTCGACTTCGCCAACGATCGCCTGCAGCCGCTCGACATACGTCTCCGCGATGTCGCGCAGCAGATGCTCCTTGTCACGGTAATAGTGGTACAGCAGCGCCTTCGAGACGCGGCAGGCCGCCGCGATGTCCGCGATCGACGTGGACGCGTAGCCCTGTCCGGCGAAAAGCCGCGTCGCCGCGTCGCGGATGGCCGCGCGCTGCGCATCGAAACTGGCTGCCTTGGGTCGGGCCATGCGTGGATTGCTCCGGCCTAGCGTTCGTCGTAGGAAACGAGCACGCGCTCGCTCAGCGGATAGGCCTGGCAGGTCAGCACGTAGCCGGCGGCGACTTCGTGCGGCTCGAGGGCGAAGTTGCGCGCCATCTTCACTTCGCCTTCGATCAGCTTGCCGCGGCAGGTGCTGCACATGCCGCCCTTGCACGAGTACGGCAGGTCGAGCCCCGCCGCGCGACCGGCCTCCAGGATCGAGTGCTGGCCGCGGTGGAAGTCCACTTCGCGGCGCACGCCGTCGATGATCAGCGTGAGCTTCGCCTCGGCGGCTTCGGCGTCGTCGACAACGGCGCTCGCCCCGCCCAACGCATCCGACGGCACGCCGAAGCGCTCGACGTGCACGTGTTCGCGCGCGACACCGGCCGCCAGCAGCGCGCCCTCGGCTTCGTCGATCATCGACGACGGCCCGCAGACGAAGGCCTCGTCGATGGCGGCGACCGGGATCAGCGTGTCGAGGAACTGGCGCACCTTGGCGGCATCGATGCGGCCATTGAACAGGTCGATCTCCTGCGCCTCGCGCGAGAAGACGTTGAACAGCCGGAAACGCGCGAGATAGCGGTCCTTCAGGTCTTCGAGCGCCTCGTGGAACATCACGCTCGCCTGCCGGCGATTGCCGTAGACCAGCGTGAAGCGCGAGTCCGGCTCGCGCGCCAGCGTCGTGCGCACCAGCGACAGCACCGGCGTGATGCCGCTGCCTGCCGCGAACGCGACGTAATGGCGCGCGCGCTCCGGCGCCAGCGGCACGTGAAAGCGGCCCTCGGGCGTCATCACGTCGATGGCATCGCCAGGCTTCAGTTCGTCGTTGACCCACGTCGAGAAGCGTCCGCCCGCCACCTTCTTCACGGCGACGCGCAGTTCGCCGTCGTCGCAGCCCGAGCAGATCGAGTACGAACGACGCTGTTCCTCGCCGTCCATCGTCGCGCGCAGCGCGACGTGCTGGCCCTGCACGAAACCGTATTCACCGGCGAGGTCTGCCGGCAGGTCGAAGCGCAGGCTGACGGACTCCGGCGTTTCGCGCCGGACTTCGGCGATGCGCAGCGTGTGGAAGCGCGGATGGGCCATGGTAGGTCTACAGGGGCTTGAAGTGTTCGAAGGGCTCGCGGCACGCACGGCAGCGGTACAGCGCCTTGCAGGCCGTGGCGCCGAAGGCGGACAGCCGCTCGGTGTCGGCGCTGCCGCAGCGCGGGCAGTCGGCCTGCGCGGGTCGCGCCATGAAGCGCAGCGGCTGCCCGGCGGCCGGTGCGGTGACAGGCCCCGGCGGCGCGATGCCGTATTCGCGCAATCGGTTGCGTGCCGCGGGCGTGATCCAGTCGGTAGTCCAGGCGGGCGACAACCGGGTCGTGACGCGCACCTGCGCGGCGCCCGCCGCGCTCAGCGCCTCGCGGATCGACCGTTCGATCGCCTCGGTGGCCGGGCAGCCCGAGTAAGTCGGCGTGACCACGACGTCGACGCCGGCGGCGTCGGTCACCTGCACGTCGCGCACGATGCCGAGCTCGGTCACGGAGATCACCGGGATCTCGGGATCGGGCACGCGCTGCAGGATGTCCCAGGCCTGGGCCGACGTGATCATGGGCTACGTGACCATTGGCTACCAGTTGCCGCCCGGAACCGCGCGCTGCAGGTACTGCATCTCCGTCAGCAGATGACCGAGATGCTCGCTGTGCACACCGCGCGTACCGGTCGACACGAATGACGTGCGCGCAGGCGCCTTCAGCTCAGCCTGCTGCAGCACCGGCATCACGGTCGCCGTCCAGCGCGATTCAAGCGCCGGCCACGGCTGGCCGACGCCCGCGGCGCTGCGCTGCGCGTCGTCGTCGAAGGCCGCAAAGAATTCCGCCGTGTACGGCCACAGCAGGTCGAGCGCGCGCTGCATGCGCGCATGCGACTCGGCCGTGCCGTCGCCAAGCCGGATCGTCCAGTCGGCCGCGTGCTGCAGGTGGTAGCGCGTTTCCTTCAGGCTCTTGGTGGCGATGGCCGCGAGCTGCGCGTCGCTGCCGGTTTCCAGCGCCAGCCACTGCTCGCGCTGCCACGCGGCGACCAGCAGGTTGCGCAGCATCGTGTGCGCGAAGTCGCGCGCATTTGCCCCATTGGGCAGTTCGACGATCGTCAGGTTCCGGTATTCGGGTTCAGCGCGCAGGAACGCGAGCTGGTCCTCGTCGCGGCCGCGCCCTTCCAGCGCGCCCGCGTGCGTCAGCAGCAGCCGCGCCTGGCCGATCAGGTCGAGCGCGACGTTGGTCAGCGCGATGTCCTCCTCGATCACCGGGCCATGGCCGCACCACTCGGACAGTCGCTGGCCGAGGATCAGCGACGTGTCGGCGAGGCGCAGCACGTGCTGCAGCTGGACGGGAGAATCAATGACGGAACTCATCCCGGCCTCACATGTGGTTGACTTCATCCGGCAGCGTGTAGAAGGTCGGATGCCGGTAGATCTTGTCCTCGGCCGGATCGAACATCTCGGGCTTGGCGTCCGGGTCGCTGGCGACGATGTGGTCCGCGCGCACCACCCAGATGCTCACGCCTTCGAGACGCCGCGTGTAGACGTCGCGCGCGTTCTGCAGCGCGAGCTTCGCGTCGGGCGCATGCACGCTGCCGCAGTGCTTGTGGTCGAGGCCGTTGCGGGAGCGGATGAAGACTTCCCATAAAGGCCATTGGCGAGTCGCATCAGTCATCTGTTCTCCCATCGAAGCAAAGTCAAATTGGGCCCCGGCCTTCGCCGGGGCGACGGCGCGCGAACGCGGGAAAGACGGCACACCGGGCCGTCATCCCGGCGAAGGCCGGGATCCAATTTCCCGTCCTTCATGCGGCCTTCCTCTCGCGAAGTCGCTGCTTCTCCGCATACGCCACCGCAGCCTCGCGCACCCAGGCGCCGTCGTCCCAGGCCTGCACGCGGTCGGCCAGCCGTTCGCGGTTGCAGGGGCCGTGGCCGTTGACCACGTTCCAGAATTCGCTCCAGTCGATCGGGCCGAAGTCCCAGTGCTGGCGCTCGTCGTTCCACGCCAGCGCGGCATCGGGCAGCGTGACGCCCAGCACCTTCGCCTGCGGCACCGTCGCATCGACGAACTTCTGCCGCAGGTCGTCGTTGCTGATGCGCTTGATGCCCCACTTCGTCGACTCGTTGGAATGCGTCGAGTCGCGATCGTGCGGGCCGAACATCATCAGCGCCGGCCACCACCAGCGGTCGACGGCGTCCTGCACCATCGCGCGCTGCTCGGGCGTGCCGCGCATCATGGTCAGCAGCAGGTCGTAGCCCTGCCGCTGGTGGAACGACTCTTCCTTGCAGATGCGGATCATCGCGCGCGCATACGGGCCGTAGGAGCAGCGCGTCAGCGGGATCTGGTTCATGATCGCCGCGCCGTCGACCAGCCAGCCGATGACGCCGATGTCGGCCCAGTTCAGCGTCGGGTAGTTGAAGATCGATGAGTACTTGGCTCTGCCGGAATGCAGCGCCGCGACCAGGTCGTCGCGCGCCACGCCGAGCGTTTCCGCGGCGGCGTACAGGTACATGCCATGGCCGCCCTCGTCCTGCACCTTGGCCAGCAGGATCGCCTTGCGCTTCAGCGTCGGCGCGCGCGTGATCCAGTTGCCCTCGGGCAGCATGCCGACGATCTCCGAATGCGCGTGCTGGCTGATCTGCCTGACCAGGGTCTTTCGATAGCCCTCAGGCATCCAGTCCTTGGGCTCGATGAAGTCCCCGCGCGCGACCTTCGCGTCGAACTCGGCTTCGTACGCGAGGTCCTGCGCCGACTTCGGCGCGGCCACGGCCTTCAGCGCGGCATCGCGCTCGGCCGAGGGCAGATCCATCGCCTGCGTGTACATGGCGGTCTCCTTACTTCGGCCGGCGGTCGATGATGCGGCGGGCCTTGCCGACCGAGCGTTCCAGCCCCATCGGCAGCGCCAGGCGCACGGTCGAACTGACGCCGATGTAGTTCTTGATGTTGTGCTCCAGCTTGCGCGCGGCGGCGTGGCGCGACTCCTGGCTGCCGTTGGCGAGCGCCGCGCCCATCTCGACGTGCACGGTGAGCTCGTCGAGGTTGCCGGGCCGCGTCACCTCCAGCGTGTAGTACGGCTCGAGTTCGGGCTGCCGCAGGATCAGGTCCTCGACCTGCGTCGGGAACAGGTTCACGCCGCGGATGATCAGCATGTCGTCCGAGCGGCCGGTGATCTTCTCCATGCGCCGCATCGCGCGCGCGGTCGGCGGCAGCAGCCGCGTCAGGTCGCGGGTGCGATACCTGACGACAGGCAGCGCTTCCTTCGTCAACGACGTGAAGACCAGTTCGCCCTTCTCGCCTTCGGGCAGCACCTCGCCCGTGTCCGGATCGATGATCTCCGGATAGAAGTGGTCTTCCCAGATCGTCAGCCCGTCCTTGGTCTCGATGCACTCCTGGGCAACGCCCGGCCCGATGACTTCCGACAGGCCGTAGATGTCGATCGCGTCCAGCGCGGTCTTCGCCTCGATCGCCTCGCGCATCGCCGGCGTCCAGGGCTCGGCACCGAAGATGCCGATCGACAGCGACGATTGGCGCGGATCCAGCCCCTGCTTTTCCATCTCCTCGGCGATTGCGAGCATGTACGACGGCGTCACCATGATGATGTCGGGCTTGAAGTCCTCGATGATCTGCACCTGCCGTTCGGTCATGCCGCCGGAAATGGGGATCACCGTGCAGCCGAGCCGCTCCGCGCCGTAATGCGCGCCGAGGCCGCCGGTGAAGAGGCCATAGCCATACGACACGTGCACGATGTCGCCGGCACGCCCACCGGCCGCGCGGATCGAGCGCGCCATCACCGTGGCCCACGTGTCGATGTCCTTCGCGGTGTAGCCCACCACCGTCGGCTTGCCGGTCGTGCCGCTCGATGCGTGCACGCGCACGACCTTCTCGCGCGGCACGGCGAACATGGCGAAGGGATAGTTGTCGCGCAGGTCCTTCTTGGTGGTGAAGGGAAAGCGCGCGAGGTCGGCGAGCGTCTTCAGGTCGCCCGGCACGACCTTCGCCTTGTCGAAGGCCTTGCGATAGTGCGGCACGTTGTCGTAGGCATGCTGCAGCGACCAGCGCAGCCGCTCGAGCTGCAAGGCCTGCAGTTCGCCGCGCGAGGCGCGCTCGATGGGCTCGAGGTCGGTCGGCGAGGGATTCCTAGCCGGCATGGCGGATGTCCTGGAGCCGGACCACCGGCTTGTCCTTCATCGTGTGCGAGCGGCCCCGCATCACGACGACGACCTTGCCGTTCTGGTCGGTGACGTTGATGTCGTAGACACCCGTGCGCCCGGTGCGCGCCACTTCGTGACACTCCGCCGTCAGCCGGTCGCCCAGTTGGGCGGGGGCCAGGAAGTCCACGACGATGCCCGCCGCTACCGTCATCTCGTTGTAGCTGTTGCAGGCGAAGGCGAAGGCCGAATCGGCCAGCGTGGTGATGAAGCCGCCGTGGCAGATGCGGAAGCCGTTGAGCATGTCTTCGCGCACCGTCATCGCGATGCGCGCAGTACCGGGGCCGATGGCCTCGATCGTCATGCCCAGCCCGCGCGACGCGGCGTCGTCGGCCAGCATGCCGCGGCGCACCGCCTCGGCGATCGCCTGCGGGTCCATCGTTGCCGCATCATTCATCAGAGTCGCTCATGCATGTGGTTGCTCGTGGAAACTCGCACCGGTGTAGCCCTTGCGGGTGATCAGCGCCGACGTGCGATAGCGCTCTTCGCCGTAGTGGTCGCGCAGATGGCCGAGCGCGCGCGCGAACACGTGCAGTCCGACCTGCTGCGCCCATTCCATCGGCCCGCGCGGATAGTTGACGCCGTAGCGCATCGCCACGTCGATGGCCTCCGCGCTGCAGATGCCGTAGGCCACCGCGTCCGCCGCCTCGTTGACCAGCATCGCGATCAGCCGCATGACGACCAGCCCGGCCACGTCGTCGAGCGGCGAGCAGACGAAGCCCGCCTTCGAGAGCGTCGCGCATACCGTGCGGAAGGCCGCCATGCCGCATTGGTCGGCGCGCGCCAGGCCGAGGCGCGGCGTGGTGGCGAAGTCCAGCGCCAGGTCGAACAGCACCAGGTCGTCGTGGCCCTCTTCCGCGGCGCGGCGCGTGGCCATGCGGCCGTCGGTCAGCAGCACGCGCGCGTTGCCGATCTGCAGCCAGCCCGCTGCAGGCGATGGCGGCGCCACGGGCGCCTCCGATGCATGCGTCGCCGCCTGCACGCGGACGACCTCGATGCCCGCCGCCTCCAGGCGCGTGACCACCGGCGTGGCGATGCCGAGCGATCCGACCAGCACGACGCGCTGCGCGGGCTCGGCACCCGCGAGCGTGCGCGGCTCGGGCTTCGCGCTGCCTTCGCGATAGTCGTAGATGCCGCGGCCGGTCTTGCGGCCGAGGCGGCCGGCGCGCACCAGTTCCTGCTGCGCGAGCGAGGGCGCATAGCGGCGTTCACCGAAAGTCGCCTCGAACACGGCGCTGCTGACCGCGAGGTTCACGTCGTGGCCGATCAGGTCCATCAGTTCGAACGGCCCCATCGCGAAGCCGCCGCAGTCGCGCACGATGGCGTCGATGGTCGCCGGATCGGCCGCGCCCTCGGTGTACACGCGCCACGCCTCGCCGTAGAACGGCCGCGCGATGCGGTTGACGATGAAGCCCGGCGTGGATTTCGCGTACGCCGGCTTCTTGCCCCACGCCTCCGCCGTTTCGAAGGCGGTCTTCGCCACCGCCGGCAGCGTCTCCACGCCGCTGATCACCTCGACCAGCTTCATGCGCGGCACCGGATTGAAGAAGTGCATGCCGACCACGCGCTGCGGATGCGCCAGGCCCGCGGCGAGTGCCGTGATCGACAGCGACGACGTGTTGGTCGCGAGGATGCAGGCCTCCGATACCTGCCCTTCGAGCTCGGCCAGCAGTTCGCGCTTGACCGACATGTCCTCGACGATGGCCTCGACCACCAGCGCGCAGTGATGCGGGATCTCGTCGATCTGCGCGGCCTGCACGCGGCCGATCGCGGCCTCCGCCAGCGTGCCGTCGATGCGGCCCTTCGCCGCATGCGTGCGCAGGTCTTTCGCGATGCCGGACAGTGCGCGCTGCACGGCCGCCGTGTTCGCATCGACCAGCAGCACATGGTGACCCGCCAGCGCCGCCACCTGCGCGACGCCGGCGCCCATCGTGCCGGCGCCGATGACCGCCACCGCGGCGTCCCTGGAGATTCCCGCCATGGTCAGCGGCCGCTGAAGCGCGGGGCGCGCTTTTCCATGAACGCCGTCACGCCTTCGCGATAGTCGTCGCTGCGGCCGAGTTCGCGCTGGAAGTCGCGCTCGACATCGAGCGCCTCCCCGAAGGAGCGCTGCAGGTTCGCTTCGAGCGCCTCGCGCGTGCGCACGTAGCCGCGCGTGGGGCCGGCGGCGAGCTGCTTCGCGACGGCCAGCACGGTCGGCATCAGCTCGGCATCGTCGACGCAGCGCCAGATCAGGCCCCACGCTTCGGCCTGCTCGGCGGAGAGCCTGTCGCCCAGCAGCGTCAGACCCGCGGCGCGCGCCGGCCCGACCAGCCGCGGCAGCCACCACGTGCCGCCACAGTCCGGCACCAGGCCGAGCTTCGCGAACGACTGGATGAAGTTCGCCGAGCGCGCCGCGAACACGAGGTCGCAGGCGAATGGAATGTTCGCGCCTGCGCCCGCCGCCACGCCGTTGACCGCACAGATCGTCGGCATGCGCAGGCGGCGCAAGCGCAGCAGCAGGGGCTTGTAGTGGTTCTCGATCGACGCGCCGAGATCCAGCGCATCGCTGCCCGGCGCCACTGCGCGATCCGACAGGTCCTGCCCCGCGCAGAAGCCGCGCCCGGCGCCGGTCAGCACCAGGCAGCGCACGGCGGGATCGGCATCGGCCGCGTCGAGCGCCGCGCGCACTTCGCCGTGCATCGCCACCGTGAAGCTGTTGAGCCTCTCGGGGCGATGCAGCGTCAGCGTTGCCACGCCGTCGGCTGTCTCCAGCCGGACGGATTCGTCAGTGGCCATGTCTCCTCGGCCCGTTCGTCTGTGCGTGTATCGGGATTCGGCGCCGACGTCTGTGCGCAGGTCGCCTTGCGCCGGTCAAGCTGCTGCATTCATTGACCGACCGTTCAATCAATAGTAACGTCATCGGCTCCGCCGTGACAAGCCCGCTCGGGCCGTGTCTGCGACGGAGCACCTCGCACGCCGCGCCAGACGGCGGATACACCACCGCTGTACGGAGACACCCCTTGGCTCATCCCCTGTTCGACAAGCATCGCGCAACGCTCGACGGTGCACTCGCCGCCATCGCCCAGCGCGGCTACTGGAGCGCGTTTCCCGAGCAGCCCAGCCCGAAGGTCTATGGCGAGGGGGCGCAGGAGGCCGGCAAGGCCGCCGCGCTGGCGCACACCGGTCGCCGCTTCGAACTCGCGCAGCCCGGAACGACACGCTGGCTGGCGAGCGAGCAGTCGCCGTTCGGCATCGAGCTGAACGTCGAATACCCGGTGTGCGATCCACAGGCGTTGATCGACGCGGGGCTCGCCGCGATGCCGGCGTGGCAGGCGCTCGGCGCGGACGGCCGCATCGGCGTGTGCCTGGAAGCGCTGGCGCGCATCCATCGCGCGAGCTTCGAGATCGCGCAGGCGGTGATGCTGACCACCGGGCAGGGCTGGATGATGGCGTTCCAGGCCGGCGGACCGCACGCGCAGGACCGCGCACTCGAGGCCCTGGCCTACGCGTGGCGCGAGATGAGCTTCGTGCCCGCGTCGACACGCTGGGAGAAGCCGCAGGGCAAGAACCCGCCGATCGTGATGGAGAAGCGCTACGAGATCGTCGGTCGCGGCGTCGCGCTGGTGATCGGCTGCGGCACCTTTCCGACGTGGAACACGTACCCTGGGCTGTTCGCGGCACTGGCCACTGGCAATGCCGTCATCGTCAAACCGCATCCGAACGCGATCCTGCCCGCGGCGATCAGCGTGCGCATCCTCCGCGAGGTGCTCGCGGAGAACGGCATCGACGCCAACCTCGTGACCCTTGCGGTCACCGACGATCCGAAGACCACGCAGGCGCTGGCCACCAACGCGGACGTGAAGTCGATCGACTTCACCGGCAGCAATGCCTTCGGCCAGTGGCTCGCCGACCACGCGCGGCAGGCGCAGGTCTATGCGGAACTGGCGGGCGTGAACATCGTGGTCATCGAGTCCACCGACCAGTACAAGGCGATGCTGCGCAATCTGGCCTTCACGCTCAGCCTGTACTCGGGACAGATGTGCACGACCACGCAGGACATCTACGTGCCGGCGGCCGGCATCGACACCGACG
>JBGAIO010000133.1:0-4669 GCA_044225415.1 Burkholderiaceae bacterium
GGCACGGTCAGTCGCACGCTCGACATCACGGCGCTCGAGAAGGCGCGCACGGGCGTCTACACGCTGAAGGTCAAGGCCAACGGACCGGGCAACGCTGCGCCGGAGTCACCGGTGGAGGTGACGGTGGATTGCGGCTGCCGCACCACGGGTGACTTCGTGCTTCCTTCCGTGCGGCCCGTCACCGTCACGTCGGGGCTCACCGGCACATCGCCCAACGGCAACTTCATCGTGACCGCCGCCAGCACCGGGACGTCGGCCAGCGTGTCGGTGGCCGCGCAGTCGGCACCGAACACGACGCTGGTGGGGCCGGTCACGAACGCGAGTTCATGGGGCTTCAGTCCGAACAGCCGCTACTTCGTCGTCACGTCGGCCGGCCCGTCATCGCACATCACGCAGCTCGATGTCTTCGACCTGAACTTCCAGAACCGCCGACTGGTGTCCGAACAGATCGTCGGCTGCCCGGTCGGCGACCCGACCTGCGCGCCACCGCCGCCGTTCTGCCAGAACTGCCCGCCGCCCGGCGGCGGCGGCAATACGACGCCGAGTTTGAAAACCGGGCTCGCCTCATGGGGCTTCGGACCGAACAGCCGCAGCTTCGTGCTGGCCGACGTCAATCCGCTGGTGAGCTCGACCCAATACAATCTGGCGCTGTTCAACCTGACGACCACGCCGACGGCCACGCGCATCGTATCGACCGGCGGGCCTTCGATCTCCGCATTCTGGCGCTACAGCCCATGCGGCGATCTGCTGATGCACTTCCACCAGATGTTCGCCATGCCGAGCAGCAACGACGAGGCACGCTTCTACAGGACGTTTGCGACGTCGTCGGGACAGGCGCTGGCGGAAACGGCAAACCTGATCGTGGGCGCGAACGGCACGGTTGCGTCAGGGCCCGTGGGCGCGCGGGTGGACCCCGCGTTCGTGTCGACCGGGGATTTCGATGTGCGGCTGCTGAACCTGTCGCGCACGAGCGGGTCGCCGGCGACCGGGTTCCAGAGTCTGCAGTGCAGGCGATGATGGGCGGCGGCCGGGCAACCGTGATTGTCCGGGGCGGAACGCGTGCCGGAAGAGCACAGTCATGAGTGCGGTGGTGATTGCTGCAACGGCGAGCACGCTGCCCGAGCAGATCATTTCGAACCGGGAAATCGGCCACCGGCTGCTGGAGGGGACGGAAGTCGACGACGAGGCCTCGGCCGAAATCGTTGCGCGCATCCGTGAGCGTGCGGAGTTGATCGAGAAGAAGACCGGCCTGCGCTCGCGGCGCTTCTTTGCCGCCGGAGAAACGCCGGTCAACGTCGGTTGCGAGCTGCTCGAGCGCGTGATGGAGGACCAGCCCTGGTCCGAGCTCGATGCCCTGATCGTCTCATCTTCGAGCTCGCACGGCTTTCCGGGACTGTCACAACAACTGGTGGCCGCGGCCCGGGAGCGTCACCCCGAACTCGGCGCGCCGTTCGTGCTCGACATCGGCAGCAATGCCTGCACCGGCTTCATGTATGCACTGACGGTGGCGAGCAGCCTCATGCAGGCGCTCGGCTATCGCCGCATCGCCTGTCTCGCGATCGAATTCTCGTCGCGCTGCATCGCCTACGATCCGCTTGCGTTTGGCACGAGCACCTTGTTCGGCGATGCCGCAGCCGGAGTGCTGCTGGCGCGCGACACCCGGGGCCTGGCCACTGTGTGCTCGGTGCGGGCGAGCTCGATGGTCGACCGCGAGTCGATCGCCATGGTCCATGGCAGCGGCATGCAGGCCGCCAACCCCGCGCTCGACGTGCCGAAATCCGCACGCTGGTTCATGGCAGGGCCACCGGTGGCGATCGGCGCCACGCGCATCCTCGTCGAGGAAATCGAGCGCGTGCAGAAGGATGGCGTGCGCATCGACTGGCTGATTCCGCACCAGGCCAACCTGACGCGGATCCTGCTGCCGGCGTGCAGCCGTACCGGCATCGCCCCCGAGCGGCTGTGCGCATCGTTCGCCGGTACCGGCAACACGTCGAGTGCCAGCATTCCGCTGCTGCTCGACCAGCTGCTGCGCAGTGGCCGCGCGCAGCAGGGTGAGCATGCGCTGATGGTCGGCTTCGGCGCCAGCTTCTCGATCGGGTCGGCGCTGATCCGGTTCGACGAGGTCGAGCGGCGGAGCTGAGGGCAGCGGTCAGATCAAATGACCAGCTGCCGCGCTGGCGCGGTGGATGAGGATACAGGTGGCGGAGACGGACGGATTCGAACCGTCGATGCACGTTTTTGCGCGCATGCTCCCTTAGCAGGGGAGTGCCTTCGACCACTCGGCCACGTCTCCGGGTCTTGCAGATGACGAGCGCGGGACCCGGCCCGCGCTCGCCGCGATTCTAGTGGCAGCGCATGGCCGCCGCAAACCTACGCGACCGCCTGCTCCAGCCCGAACGCCTTGTGCAGCGCCCGCACCGCGAGCTCGAGGTACTTGTCCTCGACGACGACGGAGATCTTGATCTCGCTGGTGGAGATCATCTGGATGTTGATGCCCTCCTCCGACAGCGTGCGGAACATCAGGCTGGCGATACCGACGTGCGAACGCATGCCGATGCCGACCACGCTCAACTTCGCGATGCGGGGGTCGCCGACGATCTCGCGCGCGCCGACGTGGTCCTTGACCTTGGTGTTCAGAACGTCGAGCGCCTTGCTGTACTCGTTGCGGTGGACGGTGAACGAGAAGTCGGTCGTGCCGTCGACGGAGATGTTCTGCACGATCATGTCGACGTCGATGTTCGCGTCCGCGATCGCGCCGAGGATCTGGTAGGCGATGCCCGGACGGTCCGGCACGCGCGTCAGCGTGATCTTGGCCTCGTCGCGCGAGAACGCGACCCCGGAGATGACGGCTCTTTCCATCATTTCGTCTTCCTCGAAGGTGATCAGCGTGCCCGATCGCGCCTCTTCGGCAAGATCGATGTCGGGCTCGGTCAGGCTGGACAGCACGCGCAGCGGCACCTTGTACTTGCCGGCGAATTCCACCGAGCGGATCTGCAGCACCTTGGAACCGAGGCTGGCCATCTCCAGCATTTCCTCGAAGGTGACCTTGTGCAGACGGCGCGCTTCGGGAACGATGCGCGGGTCGGTGGTGTAGACGCCGTCGACGTCGGTGTAGATCAGGCATTCGTCGGCCTTGAGCGCCGCGGCCAGTGCCACGGCCGACGTGTCCGAGCCGCCGCGGCCCAGCGTCGTGATGTTGCCGTGCTCGTCGGCGCCCTGGAAGCCGGCGACGACGACGATGGTGCCGCGCTCCAGGTCGCGCCGGATGTTCTTCTCGTCGATCTCGACGATGCGCGCCTTGGTGAAGGCGCTGTCGGTCAGCACGTGCACCTGCGGCCCGGTGTAGCTGCGTGCGTCGAGCCCGAGGTCCTTCAGCGCCATCGCCAGCAGCCCGATCGTCACCTGCTCGCCCGTGGAGGCAACGACGTCGAGTTCGCGCGGGTCGGGGCTCGCCTGGATTTCCTTGGCAAGCGCGAGCAGCCGATTGGTCTCGCCGCTCATCGCGGACACGACGACGACGAGCTGGTGGCCGGCCGCATGCCACTTGGCCAGGCGGCGTGCGACGTTCTTGATGCGGTCGACCGTGCCGACCGACGTGCCGCCGTACTTGTGAACGATCAGGGACATTGCAGGACGGGTTTGCGGGTGAACTATGCGGTGATCAGCGCCCCCCGGACGAAGGGCAACTCGCGATTATAAGGACGCGCCGCGCCGATCGCGAGTGATGCAGGTCAGCCGTCGCCCAGCAGCGTCGCGTCCGGCCGCCACTCGATGCGGATGCGCTCGTCGTCGCGATCCGTCAGGCGCACGTCGGCCCCGAGCCCCGCAACGAAGATCAGTTCACCGTCGCGCCACAGCAGCGGCAGGGCGGCGCGGTCGAACTCGGCGATGCCGGCGTCCTGGTACAGGCGCTTCAGCGTGCGCGAGGGCCGGGCGGCCGACGGCTTGAAGCGTTCGCCGCCGGCGCGTGGCCGCGCCTCCAGCGGCTCTGCGGCCAGCCATGCCGGCTCGAAGCCCTCGCCCGCCGTGCGCACGAAGCGCAGCACGCCGCGCCACGCGGGCAGCTCGATCTCGCTCTCGCCGTTCCAGCGGAAGGACTCAGCGTGGCGCGGCGTCGAGTCCGCGCCTTTCAGCAGCAGCAGGCCGCGATGCCGTCGCACCTCCTGCTCGCCGATGCGCAGCAGCAGCTTCGCGTCGCTGCGCGCATCGCGCGCCTGCGCCAGCAGGTCCTGCAGCCGCGCGCGCGACGGCGCCTCCAGTTTGTGTGTCGCCAGCCATGCGCGCAGCGTCCACGCCTGCCGCGGCGGCGGCAGCAGCGCCAGCGCGTCGAGCCGCAGCATGCCCGGCGGCGCACCGTCCTGGCACTGCGCCAGATCCTGTGACGCAAAGCTGCGCAGCGCTTCGGCCGCCTCGGCCACCAGTTCCACCGAGCGCGCAGCCGCGGCGCGGAAGCCGGGCCGCAGTGCATCCAGGCGCGGCAGCACGTCCAGTCGCAGCGCATTGCGCAGCAGCGCGCGGTCCTCGTTGCTGTCGTCTTCGATGAACGGCAGCGCATGGCGCTCGACATAGGCATCGATGTCGGCGCGCGCAATGTCGATGAACGGGCGCAGCAGCAGCGGCGCTTCGGCGCCGCCCACGCGCCGCGCGGGCGCGAAAGCGGCCAGCCCTT
>JBGAIO010000012.1:0-18482 GCA_044225415.1 Burkholderiaceae bacterium
GAAAAATGCGGTCTGCCGATCGCTCGACAGGTTCGCCGCGGGCAGCGAGAACGCATTGACGCTGTCGTCGACCACGGTGGTATCGCCGCCGAGCAGCGCGGCGTCGACCAGTTCCGGCGTGACGCCCTCGTCCGGCGCGGCAGCACCGGCCAGCGCGAACACGCCAGCCAGGACCGCAATCGCTGCGGCGCGCCTCCCCATTGCGTCGACGGCCCCTACTTGGGCACCGACGTATCCAGTCGCTTGATGCCCAGCACGGTCGCCGCCTCGGTCAGGCCCTGGGCCTGCGCCTTCAGCGCCACCACCATCGCCTGCACCTTCGCGCGACCCGGATTGCCGACGAGGATGGCCTGGTCGAAGGGCGCGGGTATCGCCTCGGCCGCGGCCACCGACGCGTCCATCTGTGCGTCGACCTTGGCAGCGACAGCAGCGTCCTTGGCTGCGACCAGGTCGCGCAGGCCCGGCCCCTTCAGCATCGTGCCGTCGAGGCGCTTGTATTCGCCGCGCCAGACATTGCGGATGCCGAGCGCATTGGCGACCACGTCGCGATGCGTGTTGTCCGAGAAGCAGGAGTGTTCGTCTTCCTGGCTCTGCGAATCGAGTGCGACCTCGAGCCGCTCGCCGGCCAGCTCTCCGCGCGTCAGCGCGCCGATGCCGCGCAGCACCTTGCCGATGTTCGCGGGATTGGCAACGAAGGACGTTCGATAGTTCTTCGGTGCCGCCTTGCCGGTCGGGGCCGGCGCCCATTCCTTCACCAGCGACGCGAGATCGTCCACCAGCAGTTCCGTCACTGTCTTCAGGTACAGGCCGCGCCGCGCCGCATTCGGCACCCTGCCTTCGACAAAGTCGGTGTACGGTCGATCACCCGGCCCGTCGGCGCGCAGGTCCTGGCCCCACAGCAGGAACTCGATCGCGTGCCAGCCGGTCGAGATGTTCTCCTCGCCGCCCTTCTCGTTCAGCGACGCGAGCTTTGCCTTGGTGATCGCGACTTTCGGGTCGTTGATGATGCCGGCGTTGGGTTTGCCCTTCACCGAGTCGACATAGGCCTCGTCCATCGGCCAGGCGTTGATGCGCCCTTCCGGCCCGCCCTCGCGGTCGATCGGGCCGGCGTAGAAGCGGAACGCCTCGGTCTGCCCGTAGACCTCGCGCGCCGCCAGCCACGAGGTGCGCGCAGCCGCCAGCGACTCCACCGAGGGTGTCGCCAGGAACCGGCTGATCGCCGTCTGCATCGACTTCGCGGCGGTGAGCGAATCCTCGTAGCCGGCGTGCACGATCGCGGCGTAGTGCTGCAGCACCTGCTGCGGCGTCACGGCCTGCGCGGCGACCGGCGCGGAAACGGCGGCTGCGCACGCGCTGCCGCAGGCCGCCAGCCAGCGGAGCGCGGAGCGGACCGTCAACGAAGGGAACTGAAGATTCATGCGAAACCTCGGGTGCGGAAGGTGGTCAGGGACTGCGCAGTTCCGGCTGGCTGACGAAGCCGATCTTCCCCAGCCCCGCCTGCGACGCATCGGCCAGCGTCTGCGCGATGTAGCGATAGGCGACGTTCTCGTCGGCGCGCAGATGCACCTCGGGCGTGGGCTGCCGCCTGCCCTGCTCCGCGAAGCGCTCGCGCGCGGTGGCGCGATCGATGGGTTCGCCGTTCCAGAAGAGCTGGCCGTGGGCATCGATGGCGAACTCGATCTTGTCGGCCTTCGCCTGGTTCACCTGCGAGTTCACCTGCGGCAGGTCGAGCTTGACGGCATGCGTCAGCAGCGGCGCGGTGACGATGAAGATGACCAGCAGCACCAGCATCACGTCGATCAGCGGCACCATGTTGATCTCGGCCATCGGGCTGCTGCGATGGCCGGAGTCGAAGGAGGCGAATGCCATGGCGGCTCCCTAGTGCGCCTTGCTCATCGCCGGCGCGGCCGTCGCGTAGGCTGCCCGTTCGGCACGCGGCGAACTGCCGATCTCGCGGATGTTGCCGCGCATATCGAGCTGCTCGCCGGTAGTGAGGAAGGTGAACAGTTCATAGGCGAAGCTGTCGAGCCGCGCCAGCAGCATGCGGTTGGCGCGCGTCAGGTAGTTGTAGCCCAGCACCGCAGGAATCGCGACCGCCAGGCCCACGCCCGTCATGATCAGCGCCTCGCCCACCGGACCTGCCACCTTGTCGAGCGTGCCTGCTCCCGACATGCCGATCGCGACCAGTGCGTGATACACGCCCCACACGGTGCCGAACAACCCGACGAAAGGCGCCGTCGCACCCACCGAGGCCAGCACGGCCAGGCCCGATTCCAGCCGCGCCGTCTCCTCGTCGAGCACGGACTTCATCGTGCGCGTCAGGAACTCGCCCGGCGAGCCGGCTTCGGCCAGCTTGGCGGCACCGTGCCGCGCATGGTGCGCACGCGCATACAGCGCATGGCTGGCGAGGTGCGAGAACGGTTCGCGCGCACCGTGCGTGGCGATCTCGTTGCGCACCTCGTCCAGCGAGCTCGCATTCCAGAACAGGTTGAGGAACTTCTCGCTGCGCTGGCGCCGCCTGGCCTGCGCAATCGCCTTGGTGATGATCAGGTACCACGAGGCGGCCGACATCGCCAGCAGCACCAGCAGCAGGAACTTGCCGACCACGTCGGCTTGCGCGATGAAGTGGGCCACGCCCAGGTGTTCTGCTCCCATTGCCAATGACTCCGTGATGCGTTGATTCGATCTCGATGAAGTTCAGGTCGGTTCAGTTCAGTTCGAACAGCACCGGCACCAGCGCCCACACGACGTGTGCCTCGCCGTTCTCGGTGTAGGGCCGGTACAGCGCTTCCTGCGCGGCCTTCAGCGCGGCTTCGTTGAGCCGCGGGTAGCGCGAGGCCTGTTGCAGTTCGACCCGCTCGGCGTTGCCGCTGCGATCGATCAGCACGCGCACGACGACGCGACCGTGTTCGCCGAGCCGCCGCGACGCCATCGGATACTCGACGCGCGGTGCCCGCACGTATTGCACGGAGGTCACGACCCTGGGCGCGGCGGCGGCCGGCGCGGGTGCGGCCGCGACCACCGGCGCCTCGACCGGCCCCGGCGTGGAAGGCGCGTCATCGACCGGGGTCGGCGGCGCGGTGAACTCGGACGGCGCGGCTGTCGGTCGCTCGCTGGTGATCAGCCGCGACGGCGTCGGCGGCCTGGCCCGCGGCGGCGGCGGTGCCGGCGGCTCCGGTTCTGCCTTGGGCTGTTCGGGCGCAATGAAACTGACGAACAGCGGCGCGGTCTCGCGCAGCGCCTGGCGCACCGCGCCGATCTGCAGCAGTGCTGCGATGACGGCGGCGTGCAGCAGCACGACGACGACGAGACCGGTGCCGCGGTCGGCGGCCTCGGCCTCGCACAGTTCGCGGCGGCTCAGCGCAGCCGCCTTCGATGCGGCTTTCAATGCAACGCTCCCTGCAGCGAGCAGGCGCCGTAGCCCATCGGTGCGGACCGCGTGCTCACGATGTGCGTCCTCCTTCGGACAGCGCGCGCAGCGCCGGGCCGGTGCCGCGCCGCGCGGCGGTGGCGATCAGCGGGCTCGAAGCCAGCGGATGCGGCAGCACGCGCGCCGCGACGCCGAAGCCGTCGGAGATCATGCCCGGCTGCAGTACGTCGACCGGGGCGCCCTGCGCCAGCGCCTGGCCATGCAGCAGCACCAGCACGCGGTCGGCGTACATGGCCGCGAGGTTCAGGTCGTGCAGGATCGCGACGACGCCGATGCCGCGCTGCTGCGCGAACTCGCGCGCGGTCGCCAGCAGGTGATGCTGATGCGCGAGGTCCAGCGCGGCGGTGGGTTCGTCGAGCAGCAGGTAGCGTGGCCAGGGCGCGCTCTGTTCCCATAGCTGCGCAAACACCGACCGTTGGTGCACGTGCGCGCCTGCTCGCCGCCCGACAGCGTCGTGACGTCGCTGCGCGAGGTGCGCCGCATCGGTCAGGCGCAAGGCGGCATCGGCGATGGTGTAGTCGTCGGCCGCGAGCCAGCCGCCGCGCGACGGATAGCGTCCGAAGGCCGCCACCTCCCGCGCGGAGAACGAGAACGCGAGCTCCGGGCGCTGCGGCAGCACCGCGCGCATCTGCGCGCGCTCCGCGAGGCTCCATTGGCGCACGGGGCGGTTGTTGAGCCGCACGTCGCCGGTCAGCCGCGCACCGTACGGCACGCCGTCGCCGGCCATCAGCCGCAGCAGCGTCGACTTGCCCGCGCCGTTTTCGCCCAGCACCGCCAATGTTTCGCCGGGCGCGAGTTCCACACCGACGCTGTCCAGCAGCGCGCGGCTGCCCAGCTTCACGGTGACGCAATCGACCTTGAGCATCACGGAACCTTCAGCATCAAAGGATCTTCAGCATCAAAGGGCTCCCTGCCCGCGCCGACGCAGCAGCAGCATCAGGAAGAACGGCGCGCCGATCGCCGCGGTCAGGATGCCGATCGGCAGTTCGGCCGGGGCGACCCAGGTGCGCGCGGCAATGTCGGCCAGCACCACCAGCAGCGCGCCGAGCAGTGTCGCGCCGGGAATGACGACGCGATGATCGGGTCCGCACGCCAGGCGGATCGCGTGCGGCGCCACCAGGCCGATGAAGCCGATGACGCCGGTGACCGCCACCAGCGAGCCGACGGCGAGCGCGGTCAGTACGATCGCCGCGCGCTTGGTGCGCAGCACGTCGACTCCGAGGTGCCCGGCCTGCGTTTCGCCCAGCGCGAGCGCGTTCAGCGGCCGCGCCAGCGTCAGGCCCAGCACCACCGCCAGCAGCGCGAGCGGTGCAACGGCCGACAGCACCGGCCACGTGCCGGCCGCCAGCGATCCGAAGGTCCAGAACGTCAGGTTGCGCAACTGTTCGTCGGTGGCCAGGTACGACAGGAAACCGACGCCGGCCATGGCCAGCGCATTCAACGCAATGCCCGCCAGCAGCACCACCGGCAGCGACAGCGCGCCGCGCTGCGCGCCGATGCGATACACCAGCATCGTGAACAGCAGCGCGCCGCCGAAGGCGGCGAGCGGCAGCGTCCACGTGCCGAGGATGCGCGACACGCCGGGCAGCCAGGTCGCGCCGAGCACGATGACCATGGCCGCAGCCAGCGCCGCACCGGTGGAGACACCGATCAGCGTCGGGTCGGCCAGCGGATTGCGGAACAAGCCCTGCATCAGCGCGCCGGCCACGCCGAGTCCGGCGCCGGTCAGCAGTGCGAGCACGACGCGCGGCGCGCGGATCGACGTGAAGATCGCAGTCGCCTGTGGATCAGCCGCGACGTCGAAGCCGAGCTTCGACAGCAGGATCGCAAGCGTGTCGCCGGGCGCGATGCGATACGCACCGTGGCCCAGCGCCAGCACGGTCGCCGCGAACAGCAGCAGCACGAGTCCGCCCAGCACGACGCGGGGCGGCATGCGCACGAGTCCGGGCTCGGTCACCGCGCGCGCGCGTCCAGCGGCGACGCCGCGCACGGGCGGCGCCGGCGCGACGGCGGCTTTGCCTTCCTCGCCGGTGGAGCTACGCAGCGGCACGCTCATGCTTTCGCGCTCAGGCCGCCGCCGTGCCGATGCCGCGGGCCAGTTCAGCGACGGCCTGCGGCAGGCGCGGCCCGAAGCCCAGCAGATACAGCGCATCGAGCGCGATCACGCGGCGCGCCTTGCCGGCGGGCGTCAGCGCCAGTCCGGGGCGCGTCAGCAGCGCGTCGATGCCGCCGACCGCTTCGAGGCCCTGGCTCGTGACGAGGATGACGTCCGGCGCGGCGCTGATCGCCGATTCGGCCGACAGCGGCTTGTAGCCGGTGAAGCCCGTCATCGCGTTGGTGCCGCCGGCCAGCGCGATCATCGCGTCCGCTGCCGTATTGCCGCCGGCCACCTGCACGTTGTTCGCGGCGTGCGACAGGATGAACAACACGCGCGGCGCCGGCTTGCCCGCGATCTTCGCGCGCGTGGCGGTCCATTCTCGCTTCAGTTCCGCCGCGAGCGCATCGCCTTCCTTGCGGCGGTCGATGGCGTCGGCGACCAGCGCCACGTTGGCGAGCATCGAGTCGAAGGTGTGCTCGTTGTTGGCGCGCACGATGCGCACGCCGGCCGACTGCAGTTGCTGCATCACCGTCGCCGGCCCGGCTTCGGCCGGCGCAAGGATCACTGTCGGCTGCATCGACATCACGCCTTCGGCCGACAGCGTGCGCATGTAGCCGACCTTCGGCAGCGCGGCCACCGCTTCCGGCCAGAGGCTGGTGGTGTCGGTGGCGACCAGCGAGCCCTGCGCACCCAGCCGGTAGACGATCTCGGTCAGTGCGCCGCCGACCGACACGATGCGTGGTGCCGCGGCGGCCCGGCTGCCGTCCGTGCGCGGCAGCACCATCACCGCGACGGCGGCACAGCAGCCGAGCAGCGTACGGCGGCGCGCGACGGCGATGGCATTCTGCGAAGGCATGCTCGTCATGCGTCCAGTCGCGGCAGCCGTCCAGCCACGTCACGCCAGTGCTGCAGCTCAGGTATGCCGGGCTTGCGCTCGCCGAAGAACATCGCGATGGTCTCGCCATTGGCGTCGAAGAGCTCGAGCGAGGTGACGATGCCGTCGCTGGTGGGCTTCTTCACGATCCACGCGGCGGCGATGTGGTCCTCGCGCAGATGCAGGTTGAAGCCCGGGTCGAGCACGTTGAGCCACGGGCCCATCACCTCGATGCGGTTCACGGGACCCGTGTGAATCTGGATCATTCCCGGATTGCCGACGAAGCACATGATCGACAGCTGCTCCTTGGCGGCTTCCTGCAGCATGGTGCGCGCGCTGTCGACCGGCACGCGATACGCGAAGTCCCCGGGCGCCAGGCGCAGCGCCTGCGTGCGGCCCACCTTGAACTTGCGCAGCAGCGAGAAGAACTCGTGCGTGTCGGTCATCGCGGCCCACGCCTGCTGGAAGGCGTTGACGTCGACCTCCTCGTCCGGAACGACTGCGGCAGGGTTGCGCTCGGACTCGAAACGGCCGCCGGGCGTCTGGTCGTCGTGGGCGTTGCGCTCGACAAAAGCCATCCACGCCTCCAGGTCCGAGGTTTCGCGCAGGAAGATCTTGTGCACGGCGTCGCCATGCGTGTCGTAGATCTGCAGGCTGCGCTGCACGCCCTGCGCGTTGGGCTCGGTCACGGCGAAGGCGTGCGCCCAGCGCATGTAGAAGATGCGCAGATCGATCGCCTTGCCCAGCGCCAGTCCCACGAGGCCCTCGTGCGACATGTCCTCGTAGGCGCCGGTCTTCTCGTGCACGCAGCTGTCGTTGCGGGTCAGCGCCAGCACGGTGCCGAGCTGCGGTACCTGCTCGAACAGCGCGGGCCACGGGCCTTTCAGCCGCATCGCGGCCAGCCCGTCGCGACGGCCGACGGCCGACGCGATCGCCGCGCCTTCGCTGACCCCGAGTTCGCGGGCCGCGTCGCGATGACGCAGCTTGCGCTCGCGGCGCGTGGTGACAAAGCGTTCGTACAGCGTTTCCGGCGCAGACGACAGTTCGGCAAGCATGCGTGGCTCCTCCCGGGGCAGTGGTTCGATGACTCAGTAGATCAGCTGCAGGCTGACCGACGCGTTGATGCCAGGCTGCGTGTAGCGGTCCACCGACGGCGACGTCGCCGTCAGACCCGTACCGTACACGTTGCTCCACAGCCAGTACTTCTGGTCGAGGATGTTGAACACGCCCGCCGCCAGTCGTACGTTGCGATTGATGTTCCAGAACGCGGTGATGTCCACCGTCGCAAAGCCCGGTGTGGTGAACAGATCCGTGTTGGCCGGCTCGGTCACGTCGCTCGAACGCTTGCGGCTGGCGGCCGTCACCATCAGCGACCCGCCGTACTCGCCGCCGGTCGCCGTGTAGTTCAGGCCGACCACGCCGGTCAGCGGCAGGATGCTGTTCAGCGGCTGGTCGGTATCGGTGTCCTTGCCGTCGGCATAGGCGACGCTGCCGGTCACCGACCAGTTCTGCATGAACGCCCATTCGCCCTTGGCCTCGGCGCCGGAAATGCGCACGCGCGACAGGTTCTGCGGCTGGAACGTGATCAGGTAGCCCGGCACGCAGCGCGGATCGCTGGGGCAGTTCAGCATCACGTTGTCTTCGATGAAATCTTTGTAGCGGTTGTAGAACGCCGCCACCGCGAAGTTCGAACGGCCGTAGGCGCCCTTCAGTCCCAGCTCGATCCCCTGGCTGGTCTCCGACACGAGGTCGGGATTGGGGATCAGCACGTAGGACTGCACCGGGTTGCGGAACGCGGCGTTGACCGAGTCGAACGGCGGCGCACGGAAGCCGAACGCGTACTGGCCGTAGACGTTGAGGTTGTCGTCGATGCGGTACATCGCGGCCAGCTTGGGCGAGAACGCGTCGTCGCTGAAATCCTGCGCCTGGATGCCCGGGGCGATGCTCGCCAGGTAGATGGCGTCCGGATGCACCTTCATGTCGTAGTTGTCGTAGCGCAGCGCCGGCGTGATCACGAGGCGGTCGTTGAGCAGGGAGATCTGGTCCTGCACGTACAGGCCGAGTTCGCGCGTGTCGGTATTCGGGAAGTCGCGCACCGGGAAGGTGTCGCCGGCGATGTTGTTGCTGACCGTGTTCAGCGTGGTGTTGATGCGCAGCGCATTGCGCAGGCCGGACGAGGTCGTGTCCGTGTAGTCCACGCCCCACAGGATGCGGTTGGGCACGCCGCCGAGTTCCACCAGGCTTTCGAGCTGCGCGTTGGCGCCCGTGATGCGCTGCTGGAAATCGAAGTCGCGCGGGATGTAGCAGTTGCTGGTGCCGACGGTGACGCCCGAGCACGTGGCCGACGTGCGCGTGCGGTACTCGTCCGAGGTCGAATCGGTGCGCGCCACCTGCTGGTAGATCGCCGCGGTCACGCCCGCGAACCAGCCGCGCGCCGGGTTGCGCCAGGAGTAGTCCACGCTGTAGCGCTCGCGCTCGTTCTCGTCGGAGCCTGTCAGCGAACTGGTGCGCGGCGTCGACGCGTTCAGGCTCAGCACATTGACGTCGTTATCGCGCTTGAAGAATTCATAGGTGCCGCGCAGCTGGCTGTTGGCGTCGACGGCCCAGGTCACCTTGGCCAGCACGTTCTGCTGCGTGATGTCCTGCGGGTTGGGCTCGGTACGCGTGATGCCGGTGCCGCCGACATCGCCCATGTTCCTGGTCTCGCTGCCGGTGTAGTAGGTGTAGAGCAGCATGCCCTGCAGCGTGCTCGTGCCGGCGGCCAGCGTCGCGGTGTTGGCCCAGCCATCGTTGGCGCTGCCGTAGCCGCTCTTCAGCGCGGCGTAGAACGGCGACACCGCGACGTTCAGGTAATCGAGCGGATCCTTGGTCAGGTACGACACGACGCCGCCCAGCGCATCGGAGCCGTACAGCGTGGACGCCGGCCCGCGCAGGATCTCGACGCGCTTGAGCGAATCCATGTCGACGAAGTTGCGCGGCGACGTGTTGAACGGCCCGATGCCGAACTGGTACAGGCTGGGCGCCTTGATGCCGTCGACCTGCGTGACGACGCGGTTGCCGTCCAGGCCGCGGATGTTGAAGCTCATGCCGCCGAAGCGGGTGGGATCGCTCGCCACGCCGACGCCGGGCTCGTAGCGGATCAGGTCCTCGATGCTGCGCACCAGGTTGTGGTCGATCTCGCGCGCGTCGATGGTGGTGATGGTGGCCGGCACGTCGCGCACATCCTCCTCGACACGGCTGGCCGACACTGCGATCTCCGGCAGAGGTGCGCCGGCGGCCGGAGCGGGAGCGGGCGTCTGCGCATTCACGCGCGACGGCATCGCGATGGCCAGCGCCGCGGCCGAAGCGACCGTGAACCTGGCGATGAACGACGGGGCATTGTTGTCCCTGCGGGTACCCTGGCTGCGTCGGCACACAGTCAACCTCCATGAGTCGGCGCGTCTTGTCTGTTCAGGCGCGCACGTCGACGACGGCTGGCTGGCTCGACGCGACACGGTAGCTGGCGCGTACGGCTGGCTGTTGGAACTCCGAGCCCGCTTCAGCGGGCCTCCCCTCAAGAACCCGCAGCTGGGGTCTCTAAAAAAGTCCGACCCCTTTCGGGGTCGGGTGCAGTGCAACTGATTCCGGACGCATTGGCGAGCTGCTCAGGTTGGCCGTCACGCGGCACGGGCCCAATCAGCGCGGGAGGGGGCGCTGTGGCTGGCTACTTCGTCAGGATCAGTTTGTTCATTCGGGTCAGGCGCAATCGGTAGTGATCGGCTCCGTGGCGGATCAGCACTTCGCGCCGCCCGCGGAACAGCTTTTCACTGCTCAGCTCCGAGGAGTCGATCCTCGATGCGGCAGCAACGGAGTTCAGGCTCAGCGGCGACTTGGGCGATGGCGAGTTCATGAGCGCAAATGATACTCATTCTCATTCCCAATGCAAGCCCTGCCTGCACATTTCTGCGAACTGTTGGTTCCGTGCAATGAAAAACGGCGCGCACCTTTCGGCGCGCGCCGCGCATATAGACCCGCCGGAGAGGGGCTAGCTGCCCTGTTCGTCCATCTGCGACTGCAGGTAGTTCTGCAGTCCGACCTTCTCGATCAGTTCGATCTGCGTCTCGACGTGGTCGATGTGCTCCTCGGTGTCGTCGAGGTTGGAGACCAGGATCTCGCGTGACACGAAGTCCTGCGCCTGTTCGCATTGCACGATGCCGGCCTTCAGGTGCTTCTGCGAAGCGCGCTCCACCGCGAGATCGCTGGCCAGAAGTTCCGGCACGTTCTGGCCGATGCCGAGCTTGCCGAGGTCCTGCAGGTTCGGAAGTCCGTCGAGCATGAGGATGCGCTTGATCAGCTCATCGGCATGCTTCATTTCCTCGATCGACTCTTCGTATTCGTGCTTGGCGAGCCGGCCCAGTCCCCAGTGCCGAAGCATGCGGGCGTGCAGGAAATACTGGTTGATCGCCGTGAGCTCCAGCTTCAACTGCGCGTTGAGCAGAGCAATGATCGCCTTGTCGCCTTTCATGGTGCCTCCCGCGCCGCCTGACAGAGCAGCGAAGCGTAGCGGGAAACGTCGGACGGGGGCGAATTGCGACTGATTATCAGTCAGTGGCCCGCGGGCCGCTGCGGGTCAGGCGAGTGCAGCGTCGCGGCGATGGCAGGTGGCGCAGTTGCCACTGCACGACTCTTCGTGAATGACCTGTTCGGCTGCATCGCGGCAGCAGCCGCAGCACGCACCGACACCGAGTTCCATCGTCACCTCGTCGAGCGACGATGCGCCCGCGGCCACGACCGCACGGATCTGGCGGTCGGTGACGGCGTTGCAGATGCAGATGTACATGGCTGATGCGCAGTTCGATCAGCGATAGCCGACACGGTCGAGGATGCGCTGTGCGGCGATCTGGTTCTTGCCGATCGTCGACACCGATACGTTCTCGAACTTCGGCGTGCCCAGCGCTTTCAGTGCGTCGTTGGTCGTCACGACCCCCTTGACCACCGGCCACTCGTTGTTGCCGTCGGCGAAGTAGTTCTGCGCCTGCGGGCCTGACAGGTACTCGAGGAACGCGATCGCGTGCGCCTTGTTCGGGGCGTTGCGCGCCACGCCACCGCCGGAGATGTTGACGTGCGCGCCGGTGGTCGCCTGGTTGGGCCATACGAAGCCGACCTTCGCGACGACGTCCTTGTCCTTCGGATCGGCCGAGCGGACGATGCGCAGCCAGTAGTACGAGTTGGTCAGCGCGACACCGCATTCGCCGCTCGCCACGCCGCGGATCTGGTCGGTGTCGCCGCCGCGCGGCGGGCGCGCCATGTTGGCGACCACGCCACGCGCCCACTGCTCGGTCTTCGCTTCGCCGATGTGATCGATCAGCGCTCCGATCAGCGACAGCATGTACGGATGCGATCCCGAGCGGGTGCACACCATGCCCTTGAGCTTCGGGTCGGCCAGTTTCTCGTAGGTGTCGACATCCGTGGCCTTGAGCCGTGACTTGTCGTACACGATGGCGCGCGCGCGCATCGAGAAGCCGAACCACGAACCGTCGTTGGCGCGCAGGTTCTCGGGGATGCGCTGGTCCAGCACCTTCGACTGCACCGGCTGGAACAGGCCTTCGATCTGCGCGCGCCACAGCCGGGCGGCGTCGACCAGCAGGATCACGTCGGCCGGGCTGTTGGCGCCCTCGGTCTTGATCCGTTGCAGCAGCGGCTCGTCGCCGAGCTCGATGCGATTGATCTTGATGCCGGTCTGCTTGGTGAAGTTCGAGTACAGCGCCTCGTCGGTCTGGTAGTGGCGCGCCGAATACAGGTTCAGTACCTTGTCCTGTGCGTGCACGCGAGGCACCGTCAGCAGCCCGGCAACGAGTCCGACGATGACCGTCAGCTGCAGACCGCGCAGGTCTCCGTCGACGACCAGTCGCGGCTGCCGCAGCCCTTCTTCGTGATCGCCCGCAGAACCCGCTGTCGCAGGTCGGCACCTTCCCGCTGCCGGAGTCGCAGCTCGACCGCTTCCTGATGGCCATCGGCCTCGGCTACCCCGACCGCGCCGCCGAGCGGGCTCTGCTCGCGGGCGAGGCGCGGCGCGACATGCTGAAGGTCCTGCCCGCGGTGGCGAAGCCCGCGGACCTGGTCGCCGCGCAGGCCGAGGTGAAGAAAGTCCACGTGTCGTCGGCCCTGCTCGACTACGTGCAGGCGCTGATGGGCCACACGCGCGCGTCGGGCAAGTACGCCGAAGGCCTGTCGCCGCGCGGCGGTCTCGCGCTGCTGGCCGCCGCCCGCGCGCCTGGGCGTGGATGGACGGACGCAATCACGTGATCCCCGAAGACGTGCAGAACGTCATGCCCGCGGTGGCCGGCCACCGCCTGCACGCGATGAGCCGCGACGGTGTGCGCGCACAGCATGGCAAGGAACTCGTCAGTCAGCTGATCAGCGCCGTGCCGGTGCCTTAGGACGAACGAAGGTCCAGCGCCAGATGAGCGTCATCACCCACTCGTGGGCGATGCGGCTCGGAGAGTGGATCTCCGGACGCCGCGGACCCGAAACCGGCGAAGTGGTGCTCGACCGCCGCCGCGTCTACATCCTGCCCACGCCCGCCGGCGTGCTGTTCGGCGCCGCGATGATCATGCTGCTGGTCGGTTCGATCAACTACAGCCTGCAGCTCGGCTATGCGCTGACCTTCCTGGTGACGGGCATGGCCATCGTCGGCATGCACACCACGCATTCGAACCTCGCCAACACGGTGCTGCGCGGCGTGCGCGTCGAGCCTGTGTACGCCGGCGACGTCGCGATCTTCCAGCTCACCGCCGCCAACCCGACGACGCTGGACCGCTACGCACTGCGCTTCTCCTTCATCGGGCCACCGCGCCCGCGCCGCTGGTTCGAGGGATTCCTGGCCGTGGTCGGTGGCGGACGACGCGTGGCGGCCACCCCCTTCGTCAGCACCGAACTGCCGGCGCAGGGCGACCGCGCGATCGGCGTGCCGCTGCAGGCGCCCACGCGCGGTCGGTTGCCGGCGCCGCGCATCGTCATCGAGACGCGCTATCCCTTCGGCCTGTGGCGCGCCTGGGCGTACCTCACGCCGGCGCTGACCGCAATGGTGTATCCCAGGCCCGAAGTCGACGCGCCGCCGCTGCCCGCCACGGGCCTGGCCGGCGGTGAAGGCGTCGGCCTCGCCGCCACCGGCGACGACTTCGCGGGCGTGCGTCCCTACAACCCCGGCGATCCGCAGAAGATGATCGCGTGGCGACTGGCCGCGCGCAGCGACGAACTGTCGGTCAAGCAGTTCGATGCGCAGGGCGGCGGCGACCTGCTGCTCGACTACGACGCGATCACCCCGCAACTGGACACCGAACAGAAGCTGTCGCGGCTGACGCGCTGGGTGCTGGACGCGGACGCGGCGCACATGCGCTATGCGCTGCGCATCCCCGGCGCGCTGGCGTTTTCCGGCACCGGCGCCGCGCATCGCGAGCACTGTCTGACGGCGCTGGCATTGCACCAGGCATGAGTCGTTCAGGATGAGCACGACGCCGACCCTGGCTTCCGACACCCGGCCGCTGCGCGGGCTGCGGCGGGCCTTTGCGCCGATCGCACGCGTCTTCGGTCCGCAGACCTCGAGTGCTGCGCGCGAACGGCGCGACGTCCTGGTGCTGCTGCTGGCCGTCGCGCTGGTGGTGTTCCCGCATTTCGAGCACACCGCGTGGTGGGCCACGGCCATCGTGCTGCTGCTGCTCGTCTGGCGTGTGTGGATCACGCTGACACAGCGGCCGCTGCCGGGACGCGTGGTCATGCTGCCACTGCTCGCGGCCGCCGCCGCTGCCGTCTATCTGCAGCATCGCACGCTGGCCGGGCAGGATGCCGGCGTCACGCTGCTGCTGCTGCTGATGGCGCTGAAGCTGCTGGAAATGCGCGCACGCCGCGACGTGTTCGTCGTCATCTTCCTGGCGTTCTTCATTCTGCTGATGCAGTACCTGTACGGGCAGGAGATCCAGGTCGCGGTCATCACGCTGCTGGCGGTGACGGCGCTGTTCTTCGTGCTGGTCAGCGTGAACCTCGACGACACCGACCTGCCCGCACAGCGCAAGCTGAAGCTGGTCGGCATGACGATGCTGAAGGCCGTGCCGCTGGCCGCGGCGCTGTTCGTGCTGTTCCCGCGCCTGCAGGGACCGCTGTGGGGCATGCCGGGCGAGTCCGCGCAGGGCCGCACGGGGTTGTCTAACTCGATGGCGCCGGGTTCGATCAGCCGCCTGCTCGAGTCCGAGGAAGTGGCGATGCGCGTGCGCTTCGACGGCGCCACGCCGCTGAACGACAAGCTGTACTGGCGCGGTCCCGTGTTCGGCTACTTCAACGGCCGCGCGTGGCTGCCGCTGCCGTCGAAGTCGGAGCCACCGCAGGTCTCCATCGAAGCCGATCCCCGTTCATTGGTGTCGTATACGGTGACGCTGGAGCCGCACAAGCGCGATTGGCTGTTCGCACTGGAGGCGCCGGCCGAACTGCCGGTGGCCGATTCGCTGCAATCGCGCCTCACCTCCGACATGCAGTTGCTCGCCAGCGGACTGATCACCGAACGCATCCGCTATTCGATGCGTTCGTACACCGACTTCCGCCTCAACGCCCGCGCGTCGCCGGATGATCTCGTCGAATGGACCGCGCTGCCGCGCGCCGTCAATCCGAAGACGCTGGCCTTCGCTGCGGAGCTGCGCCAGCGCATCGCGCCGGGCAACGATCCGCGTCACGACGAGCAGCTCGTCACGGCCGTGCTGCAGCACTTCCGCGCGGAGAAGTTCAGCTACACGCTTTCGCCGCCGCCGCTCGGCCGTCACTCGATCGACGAGTTCCTGTTCGAAACGCGCCAGGGCTATTGCGAGCACTATGCGTCGGCTTTCGTCTTTCTGATGCGCGCGCTGCAGATCCCCGCGCGCGTGGTCACCGGCTACCAGGGCGGCGAACTGAATCCGGTCGACGGCTACCTGACCGTGCGCCAGGCCGATGCGCACGCGTGGGCCGAAGCGTGGCTGCCCGGCCGCGGCTGGGTGCGCGTCGATCCCACCGCGGCGGTGGCGCCGAACCGCATCGAACGCGGCGCGGCCGAGCTGGCCCGCCGCGCCGGCGGCGCGCTCGCTGGCATCGGCGCCGACCACTCGTGGCTGCGTTCGCTGCGCTACAACTGGGAGGCCGTGCAGAACGGCTGGAATCAATGGGTGCTGTCGTACACGCAGGACCGTCAGCGCGAATTCGTGCAGCGCCTCGGCCTCGCCCCCAGCCTGGAGAACGTGGCACTGCTGCTCGCGATCGTCATGGGTGCGCTGCTGGCGTGGCTCGCCGTCGTGTCGATGCGGGTGCGCACCGTGCACGACCCGCTGGGCGACGCGTTCCGGCTGTTGCGCGACCGCCTCGAGCATGCGGGGGTGGCGGCATCGATCTCGTGCGGTCCGCGCGAGCTCTACCGGCGCAGCCAGCGCGCCCTGGTCGAGGAAGACGTGAAGCGCGCGCGCAAGCTGCTGTCGCGCTACGAGCGGCTGCGCTACGGGCCGGATTCGGCCCGCGCCTCGCGCAGCGACATCCGCGCGTTCCGTCGTGCCATCGCGGCCTTCCGGCCGCGGCCGAATCCGCTGTGAGCTCGCCGGACGACGTGCAACGCCGCGCGCTGCTGCTCGCGCTCGGCGCGGCGTGCATTCCCGCGCAGCGCACCGTCGCCGCCGAGCCTGACAACGGCCGCACGCCGTACCCCGCGCGCGCCGAGGTGCAGGCCTACATCGACGAACTCGTCGCGACGCAGGGCTTCGACCGTGCGCAGGTCGAGCGCTGGCTGAAAGGCGCGCGCTACTCGGCACAGGTCGAGCGGCTGATGCAGCCGGCCATTCCCTTCGGCCAGCGCAACTGGCTCGAATACCGTGCGCGCTATCTCGACCCGGTACGCGTGCAGGGCGGACTCGCGTTCTGGAAGCAGCACGCGAAAACGCTGGCTCGCGCGCAGACGGAGATGGGTGTGCCGGCCGAAATCATCGTCGCGATCATCGGCATCGAGACACTGTACGGTCGCACTACCGGCAGTTTCCGCACGCTGGACGCGCTGGCCACGCTGAGCTTCGACTACCTGCGGCGCGCCGATTACTACCGCGGCGAACTCACCGAACTGCTGCTGCTGGCGCGCGAACAGCGCGTCGACCCGGCGTCGTATCGCGGCTCCTTCGCCGGCGCCCTGGGGCTGCCGCAGTTCATGCCGGGCTCCATCCGCCGCTGGGCGGTCGATTTCGACGGCGATGGCCGCATCGACCTGCTCGCCAGTCCCGCCGACGCGATCGGCTCGGTGGCGAGCTTCCTGGTCGCGCACGGCTGGCAGCGCGACCTGCCGATCGCGTTCACCGTGGATGCGAGCGAAGAGATCGTCGACCGCCTGGGCCGCGGCATCCGCGCGGAAACGACGTGGAGCAGCGTGCTGGCCGAAGGCGTGACCGACGACGCGCTGCTGCCGCTCGACACGCCCGTCATCGTCATCGACCTGCCGCTGCTGAATCCCGATGGCTCGCCGGGGCGCGAATTCCGCGTCGGCACCGTCAACTTCAGCGCGCTGCTGCACTACAACCGCAGCTACTTCTACGCGGCGGCAGTCATGGACCTGGCGGCGACGCTGCGCGAACGCATGCCGACTTCGTAGGCGGCTGCGCTACAGCACAGGCCGCAGCGGCAGCCCGCTCTTTCCGATCGCGGCGGCCCGCCTATACACTCCCGCACATCATCGGCATTCACTTTCAGGAGATGCAATGAGAAACGTGGCAACTGATCTATCGCGCCGTCGCCTTCTGGCAGCGGGTTCGGCCACGTTGGCGGCCACTGGTCTGTCGGCGATTGGAAGGACCTGGATTCGCTGATCATCCATACGCCGACCACCATCGAGACGCGGCGCAGCGCCTTCGGCACCGGCAACATCACGCCGGCCGACCGGCTCTACATCCGCAACAACATCGCGGCACCGGACGTGTCGATCGTCGCCAATCGCGACGCCTGGGCGCTATCGGTGGAGGGCGTGAAGCAGCCGCGCGCACTGACGGTGGCCGACCTGAAGACGCTCGGCCTCGAGACCGTGGTGATGGTGCTCCAGTGCTCGGGCAACGGCCGCGCGTATTTCCCGTCGAAGCCCAGCGGCACGAAGTGGACCGTGGGCGCGGCCGGCAACGTGATCTGGAGCGGCGTGCCGGTCCGTGCCGTCGTCGATGCGCTCGGCGGCACCGTCGCCGGCGCGCGCTTCATGACCGGAACCGGCGGCGAGACGCTGCCGGCCAACGTCGATGCGAAGAGCATCATCGTCGAACGCTCGGTGCCGCTTGCCGCCATGCAGGATGCGCTGCTGGCGTGGGAGATGAACGGCGAGCCCGTTCCGCACGCGCACGGCGGCCCGCTGCGGTTGATCGTGCCCGGCTTCAGCGGCGTCAACAACATCAAGTACATCAAGCGACTCGCCTTCACCGCCAACGAGACCGACGCGGGCATCCAGGCCACGCGTTATCGCATCGCACCGCCCGGAACGAAGGAATCGCCGGCGAATCCGGCGGTGTGGGAAATGGATCCCAAGTCGTGGATCCTCGGGCCTGCGCCGGAGAGCGGCACGGTGAAGAGCGGCTGGGTGCAGATCCACGGTGTGGCGATGGGCGGCACGCAGGCGCCGCGCAATGTCGACGTGTCGATCGACGGCGGCAAGACCTGGAAGGCGGCGAGTTTCGTCGGTCCGAACATGGGCCGCTATGCGTGGCGCCCGTTCGTGCTGCAGGCGGAGCTGAAGCCCGGCACTTACGTGATCGCATCGCGCGTGACCGATGCCACGGGCCGCGTGCAGGTGGAGACCACGCCGGACAACGTCGGCGGCTATCTCAACAGCGGCTGGCGCGCGCATGCGGTCACAGTCACCGTGGCCTGACATGAAAGCCCACTGCTGGCCCGGCGTGCTGGCCGGCCTGCTGGCGGTCAGTGCGGCCGTCCTCGCCGCCGACCCGGCGGATACGGGTCGGCTGCTGTTCACGAAAGACGCCACGCCGCCCTGCGCGGTCTGCCACACGCTGGCCGACGCAGGCGCGACGGGCAACGTCGGCCCGTCGCTGGATGAACTGAAGCCCGAG
>JBGAIO010000134.1:0-4582 GCA_044225415.1 Burkholderiaceae bacterium
CGAGGCAGATGCCCAGGTACGGAATGCCCTGCTCGCGTGCGTACTCGATCGCGCGGATCTTGCCCTCGGTGCCGCGCTTGCCGAAGCCGCCCGGCACCAGGATCGCATCCAGGTGCGCGAGTGCGCCCGGGCCGTCGCGTTCGATCTGTTCCGAATCGAGATACTCGATCTTCACCTTCGTGCGCGCGTGGATGCCCGCGTGCATCAGCGCTTCGTTCAGCGACTTGTACGAGTCCGACAGGTCGACGTACTTGCCGACCATGCCGATCGTCACCGCATGCTGCGGATGTTCGAGCGCATCGACCAGCTTGTCCCAGGACGACAGGTCAGCGGGCTTGGCGACGATGCCGAGCTTGAAGCACACTAGTTCGTCGAGCCCCTGCTTGTAGAGCATCGACGGGATCTTGTAGATCGAGTCCGCGTCCCACGCCGAGATGACCGCGTCGACCGGCACATTGGAGAACAGCGAGATCTTCGCGCGCTCGTCCTCCGGAATCGGCCGGTCCGCCCGGCACAGCAGCACGTCGGGCGAAATGCCGATCTCGCGCAGCTTCTGCACCGAGTGCTGCGTGGGCTTGGTCTTGAGTTCCCCGGCCGAGGGGATGAACGGCACCAGCGTCAGGTGCACGAAGCAGCACGAGCCGCGGCCCAGCCGCAGGCTCATCTGCCGTGCGGCCTCGACGAAGGGCAGCGACTCGATGTCGCCCACCGTCCCGCCGATCTCGACGATGGCGATGTCGGTCTTGCCGTTCCATGCAGCGGAGGCGCCGCGTTCGATGAAGTCCTGGATCTCGTTGGTGATGTGCGGAATCACCTGCACCGTCTTGCCCAGGTATTCGCCGCGCCGCTCTTTCTTGATCACCGACTCGTAGATCTGGCCGGTGGTGAAGTTGTTCACCTTGCGCATGCGCGCCGAGATGAAGCGTTCGTAGTGGCCGAGGTCGAGGTCCGTCTCCGCGCCGTCTTCGGTGACGAACACTTCGCCGTGCTGGAACGGCGACATCGTGCCGGGATCGACGTTGATGTACGGGTCGAGCTTGATGAGGGTGACTTTGAGGCCGCGCGATTCGAGGATCGCGGCGAGGGAGGCGGCGGCGATGCCCTTGCCCAGGGAGGACACCACGCCACCGGTAACGAAGACGTATTTCGTCATTGACTCTCCGCTCCGCCGCAGCGCTGCAGGATGCGCGTTGCGTGGGCGTTACCGGTAAAAGCGGAGTATACCGACGTGGCGTCGCGCGCCGCCGTCGTCGACGTGCACGACGCGACGCGCGGTCGAAGTGCTGAACAAGGCTCCGATCAAGGCGCCGGCCACGGCGGCGGCAGGGCCTTGCCGCGGGACCGCAGCACGTCGCGCGCGACGTCCGGGTAGTCGGTGATCAGGCCGTCGACGCCGAGATCGACGAGGCGCGCGATGTCGGCGGGATCGTTCACCGTCCACGGGACCACGGCCAGCCCCAGCGACCGCGCTTCCCGCAGGCTCGCCTCGTCCAGGTTGCGCCAGAACGGCGACCAGGTCCGGCAGCCCGCCGCCTGCACAAGGCGCGGCAGCGAACCGCCGTGGTCGGCGAGCTTCAGGCCCGCGTGCCAGCTCGATGCGCCATCCGCCGCCGGCGTCACCGTATCGAAGCGCGGCGACACGATGGTCAGGCAGGACAGCGCGATCTCCGGCGCGATGCGCTGCATTTCCAGCAGCGGCCGCCAGTCGAAGCCCTGCACGGTCACCGTCGCCTGCGCGCCCGCATTGCGCACCGCAGACGCCACCGCGGCGGCGAAGCGCGCGGCGTCCGCCGTCGGCGGCGCGTTGTCGGGCGTCATCTTGATCTCGACGTTCAGCCGCGCACCGGCCTTCTGCGCCAGCGCAAGCAGGTCGGCAAAGCGCGGAATGCGTACGCCGTCCGCACCGGCCTGCCGCGGCCACTGCTTTGCATAGTCGCTCGCCGGATCGATGCGGCCGACGTCGTAGCGCGCCAGTTCGTCGACAGTCAGCGTCCAGATCGCCGGACCCGGCGCACTCAGCCAGCGCCCGTCGGGGCCGCGCGTCAGCGCGGGGGTCAGCGCCGGGTCGTGCGACAGCACCAGCACGCCGTCGCGCGTCAGTGCCACGTCGGTCTCTAGGGTCGTCACGCCGATCGCCAGTGCCTGCTCGAAACCCGGCAGCGTGTTCTCCGGCGCCAGCCCGCGCGCACCGCGATGGCCCTGCAGATCGAAGGCGAAGGCCGGCGTGGCGTGTGCGAGCAGCGTGATCGCGATGGCGAGGCAAAGTCCGGAGCGCATGGTCCGCACGATAACCGTAACGCCGGCGTCCCGTCAGAAGACGGAAAGTCAACATGGATCCCCGCGAAAGCGGGGATCCATATTCCGGTGCGGCGGCATGCCGCCAGTTCACCGAGCGTCGTGCGATAGACTCGTTCGCACCCTGGACGCTCCGATGCGCTACTGCTCTCACTGCGGCGGTCCCGTCACTCTGCGCGTTCCGCCTGGAGACAATCGGCCGCGCGCGTGCTGCGAGCGCTGCGGCGCGATCCACTACGTCAATCCGCGCCCGGTGGTGGGCACGATTCCCGTCTGGGAGCACCAGGTGCTGCTGTGCCGTCGCGCCATCGAGCCGCGGCGCGGCAAGTGGACGCTGCCGGCGGGTTTCATGGAAGTCGGCGAGACCACTGCCGAAGGCGCGCTGCGCGAGACGCTGGAAGAAGCCGGCGCGCGCGTGGCGCTGGGGCAGCTGTTCTCGATGATCGACGTGCCGCATGTCGAGCAGGTGCACCTGTTCTTCCAGGCGCGGCTGCTCGATCTCGATTTCGCGGCCGGCGAGGAGAGCCTCGAAGTGCGGCTCTTCGACGAGACCGACATACCCTGGCCCGACCTCTCGTTCCGCACGGTGGCGGTGACCCTGCGCCACTTCTACACCGACCGCAAGCGTGGCGTGCTCGACGAGGCCAGCGGCACCAACGCCGGGGTGCACTGGGAGGCGCTGGTGCCGCCGCGCGCGGCAGCGGCCGGCGCATGAGCGCAGCGCAGAGGCGCCACAAGCACGCCCGCGCCGCAGCGCGCAGCGCGGAGGCTCCCTTGAGCGCAGCGCAGAAGCGCTTCAAGCAAGCTCTCGCAGCGCGCAGAGCGGAGGCTCCAAGGTGATCCCGCGGCTGGCGCCGGGCCAGCCCTTCCCGGCGGTGAGTTGCGCGCTGCGCGCGCCCAATGGCCTGCTCGCGGCATCGTGGGACCTGACGCCGGAGCGCCTGGTCGACGCGTACACGCAGGGCATCTTCCCCTGGTACTCGCAGGACGAGCCCGTGCTGTGGTGGTCGCCGGATCCCCGCATGGTGCTGGTGTGCGACGAGCTGCGCATCGCGCCGTCGCTGCGCAAGCGCCTGCGGCGCATCGCGCGCGGCGACCTGCCTGTCGAACTCCGCATCGACACCGACTTCCGGTGCGTCATGCAGGCCTGCGCGGCACCGCGCCGCCATGAGGCCGGCACCGGGGCCGGCACGTGGATCACGCCGGACGTCATCGAGGCGTACGGCGAACTGCACGCTCGCGGCTTCGCGCATTCGGTGGAGACCTGGATCGATGGCGAACTCGCCGGCGGACTCTACGGCGTCAGCCTGGGCCGGATGTTCTACGGCGAGTCGATGTTCGCGCGCGCCACCGATGCGTCGAAAGTCGCGCTGGCCGCGCTCGTGGCGCTGCTGCGGCAGGAAGAGGTCGCGATGATAGACTGCCAGCAGAACACGAGGCACCTTGCCTCGCTCGGAGGACGTGAGATCTCCCGCGAAGCCTTCTGTGCGCTTGGGGCCGGCGCCGTACGGCAGCCGGCCATCGACTGGGCCGCGTACCGCCGACCGGCCGGCGCAGGCCCCTCGCCGGCGCTCACTACGGCGCTCGCGGCGCTGATCGGCGCGCAGGATCCGACTGCGTAGGCAGGCCGTGGCGAATCTCAAGGAACTCCCCTTCTCGGCGCTGCAGTTCTACGCGACGGCGCCCTATCCCTGCAGCTATCTCGACGAGCGCCAGGCGCGCTCGCAGGTCGCCACCCCCGCGCACCTGATCAATGCCGACGTCTACAGCGAGCTCGTCAAGATGGGCTTCCGTCGCAGCGGCATCTTCACGTATCGCCCGTACTGCGACGGCTGCCGCGCCTGCGTGCCGGTGCGCGTGCCCGTCTCGGAGTATTCGCCCAACCGCGCGCAGCGCCGCGCCGGCGCGCGGCACGCGGAACTCGCAGCGCACGTCGGCACGCTCGCCTTCGATGCCGAGCACTACGAGCTTTATCTGCGCTATCAGGCGACGCGCCACGCCGGCGGCGGCATGGACAACGACAGCCGCGAGCAGTACTCGCAGTTCCTGCTGCAGTCGAAGGTCAACACGCGCCTCGTCGAGTTCCGTGAACCGGTGCCTGCCGGTTCCGCCGGCGGCGCGCGCGGACCGCTGCGCATGGTGTCGATCATCGACATGCTGAACGACGGCCTGTCGTCGGTGTTCACCTTCTTCGACCCCGTCATCAGCGCGAGCTACGGCACCTACAACATCCTGTGGCAGATCGAGCAGTGCCGTTCGCTCGCGCTGCCCTATCTATACATCGGGT
>JBGAIO010000135.1:0-4424 GCA_044225415.1 Burkholderiaceae bacterium
AGCGGCGCGCGGTGGAGGAGGGCGCAACGCGCCAGCCGGCCTGGCTTGAATACACGGCGAGCTTCTTCCCGGTGATCCTGCTGGTGTTCGTGCTGCGCTCGTTCCTGTACGAGCCGTTCCGCATCCCGTCGGGGTCGATGCTGCCGACGCTGGAGGTGGGCGCCTTCATCCTGGTGAACAAGTACAACTACGGCATCCGGCTGCCGGTCATCACCCGCAAGATCATGGACGTCGGCCAGCCGGCGCGCGGCGACGTGATGGTGTTCCGCTTTCCGTTGAATCCGTCGCAGGACTACATCAAGCGCGTGGTCGGGCTGCCGGGCGACCGCATCGAGTATTTCAACAAGCGGCTGACGGTCAACGGCAAGGAAGTGCCGCTGGTGAAGCTGGACAGCTACTACGACGCCGAACGCATGCAGTTCTATGCCCAGTTCGAAGAAAAGCTGGGCGACGCGCAGCACCGGATCATCGTCAATGACGCCGTTCCGCCGGGTCTGGGCGGCGGTTATCCGAATACCCATCCCGGCGCCTGCCAGTACAGTGGCAGCGGACTGGTCTGCACCGTGCCCGCCGGGCACTACTTCGTGATGGGCGACAATCGCGACAACAGCGAGGACAGCCGTTTCTGGGGCTTCGTCCCGGACGAGAACATCGTCGGCCGCGCCTTCCTGATCTGGATGAACTTTGGCAATATGGGACGGCTCGGCAGCTTCCGTTGATAAGGTTTAAGATCAGCTTTATCGGACAATGCTTTGAAAAGTAAGCAAAAATGAAGAATTCCCGAACTCCGCGGCGACAGCGCGGACTCAGCATCATCGGCCTTATCTTCATCGGGCTGATCGTGGTGGGCCTGCTGGCCATCGGTTTCAAGACCGTCCCGGCGGTCATCGAGTACATCGCCATCGAGCGCGCGGTGCAGAAGATCAAGAACGAAGGCAACACCGTCCGCGAGATCCAGGATGCCTTCGAACGGCACCGCACCATCGATGACATCACCTCGATCACCAGCCGCGACCTGGACATCACCAAGGAAGGCGACCAGGTCGTCATCAGCTACGCGTACCAGAAGAAGATCCCGATCATCGACAACGTGTCGCTGGTGATCGACTTCGCGGGTACGACTCGCGATCGTCAGCAGCGCCGACCGGTGCCGTGAGCGGGCTCGCACCGCATGGCAACCCTGGATCTGCCGGCGCTTGAAGAGCGCCTCGGCTATGTCTTCGTACAGCGCGCGCTGCTGGAACAGGCGGTCACGCATCGCAGCCACGGCGCCATCCACAACGAACGCCTGGAGTTCCTCGGCGACGCGGTCCTGAACTGCGCGATCGCGCAGATCCTGTTCCAGAAGTACGCACGGCTCGACGAGGGCGACCTGTCGCGGTTGCGCGCCAACCTGGTCAAGCAGCAGTCGCTCGCCGACATCGCCGAGCGGCTGGTGCTGTCGGACTTCCTGCGGCTGGGCGAGGGCGAGATGAAGAGCGGCGGCTTCCGCCGACCGTCGATCCTCGCCGACACGATGGAAGCGATCTTCGGCGCGATCTTCCTCGACAGCGGCTTCGACGCGGCGCGCGGCGTGATCGGCAAGCTCTTCGATCCGGTGCTGAAGCACGTCGATCCGAAGACGCTGGGCAAGGACAGCAAGACGCTGCTGCAGGAGTATCTGCAGGGCAAGCGCATCGCGCTGCCCGTGTATACCGTGGTCGAGACGCGCGGCGCCGCGCACAACCAGGAATTCGAAGTCGAGTGCGCGATCCCGAAACTGGAGATCAGCGTGCGCGGCACCGGCCGCAGCCGGCGCGCGGCCGAGCAGTCGGCTGCCAAGCAGGCCTTCGAGGCCGCGCAGCAGTCGATGCATCCGGCGCGCCGCTCGCGGCGCCGGCCCGCGATGACGGCGCACGCGCACGACGGTGCTGAAGGCGAAGTGAGACCGATGGTCGACGGCGAGGCCGCGGCACCCGCTGCCGTGATCGACAAGCCGGCCGCGCCGGTGGCGAAGACGACCGCGGCCGCAGCCGCGCCTGCGCCGGCCGACGCAGACTCCGACGCGCACGCCGCTCCGGCGACGACCGGCAATCCGGCCTGATGGCGGAGCCCGCCGAGCACACGTCGGCCCCCGGCGACGAGCGCACCCGCCGCGTCGGCATGATCGCGGTCGTCGGTCGTCCGAACGTCGGCAAGTCCACGCTGATCAATGCGCTGGTCGGCGAGCGCGTCAGCATCACGTCGCGCAAGCCGCAGACCACGCGTGACCGCGTACTGGGCGTGCGCACCGACGACGATGCGCAATACGTGTTCGTCGACACGCCGGGCTTCCAGCGGCGTCATCGCAGTGCGCTGAATGCGCGCATGAACGACGCGGTGACCGCGGCGCTGGCCGACGTCGATGTCGTCGTGCTGGTGATCGATGCTTCCGGCTGGACGCCGCAGGACGTCGCCGTGCTCGACCTGCTGCCGAAGGACGCGGGCAACGTCGTGCTGGCGCTGAACAAGACGGACCTGCTGGCTGACCGCGAGCGGCTGCTGCCGCTGATGGCGGACTCTGCGCGGCGTCATGCCTTTGCCGCCATCGTGCCGGTCAGCGCGGAGAAGTCGCGCCAGCTCGACGATCTGCTGAAGGAACTGCATGCCCTGCTGCCCGAGGGGCTGCCGCTCTTCGACGCCGACCAGTACACCGACCGCAGCGCGCGCTTCCTCGCGGCCGAAAGCGTGCGCGAGAAGGCGTACCGGCTGCTCGGCGACGAACTGCCCTACGGCATCGCCGTGACCATCGACCGCTGGCAGGAAGACGCGGCGCGCGCCGAGATCGATGCGACGCTGGTCGTCGAGCGCGACGCGCACAAGGGCATCGTCATCGGCAAGGACGGCGCCAAGCTGCGCGAGATCTCGCGTCTCGCGCGGGCGGATGTCCAGCAGATGCTCGGCAAGCCGGTGTTCCTGCAGGTGTGGGTGCGCGTGAAGAAGGGCTGGAGCGACGACCCGGCCGCCCTGCGCAAGCTTGGCTATGGCTGAGGCCTCCGTCCTGCCGGAACGCGAGGCGGCCGCTGCGCCTCGGTCGAAGGCGCGTGCCGTGCGCAGCGATCATCGCGTCGACCATCAACCCGGCGTCGTTCTGCACAGCTACGCCTGGCGCGAGACCAGCCTGATCATCGAGGTTTTCACGCGCGACTACGGCCGCATGGCACTGGTGGCGCGCGGTGCGAAGCGCCCGACGTCGCAGTTCCGCGGCCTGGTCTCGCCCTTCGCACCGCTGGCACTGTCGTGGGCCGGGCGCGGCGACATCAAGAACCTGGTGCGCGCCGAGTGGGTCGGCGGGCTGGCACCGCTGCGCGGCCAGGCGTTGCTCGCCGCGTTCTACGCCAATGAGCTGCTGGTGCGCATGCTGGCGCGCGCCGATCCGCATGAGCTGCTGTTCGCCCACTACCTGCAGTTGCTGCGCGCCCTGGCCGAAGGCCGGCCCGACATCGCGCTGCGCGGCTTCGAACTCGAGCTGCTGCGCGAAGTCGGCTACGCGGTGCCGCTCGACCGCTGCATCGACGGCGCCGGCATCGATACGGCGGCCGAATACCTGTTCCGCGCGGAATCGGGCGCGCAGCGCGTCGGCCCACGGGCGGCCGACAGCGCCGCCGACGACGGCGTCGCACGCATGGCCGGCCGCACGCTGCTCGCGATGGCGCGCGGCGAGTTCGACGATCCGGCGGTGGCCGCGGAGTCGAAACTGCTGCTGCGGCAGCTGATTCGCTACCATCTGGACGGCAAGCCGCTGAACACGCGCCGCATCCTGCTCGACCTGCACGAGCTCTGATCCCATCGCCGCCCCCGTGACTGCCCTGAGCGCCAACCTGAACAAGGTCGCCCTGCTGCGCAATACGCGCACCATCGGCATTCCTGACGTGCTGCACGCCGCGCGCATCGCGCTGGAGGCCGGCGCCGACGGCATCACCGTGCATCCGCGGCCCGACGGCCGGCACGTGCGCGCCCCCGATGTGGCCGCGCTGTCGACGCTGCTCGCGCAGTGGCCGGCCTGCGAATTCAACATTGAAGGCAATCCGTTCCACGGCCTGCTCGATTTCGTCGAGCAGGTACGTCCGCAGCAGTGCACGTTCGTGCCGGACGAAACCGGCGCCTTCACGTCGGACCACGGCTGGGACCTGCCGGCCGATGCCGAGCGACTGGCTCCGATGATCGAGCGCGCGCGCAGGGCGGGCGCGCGGGTGAGCCTGTTCATGGATCCGGAGCCGACTGCGATGGCGCACGCCGCCGCACTGGGCGTGCAGCGCGTGGAGCTCTACACCGAACCGTATGCCGCGGCCTTCGGCGGCCCCGGCGAGGACACCGAACTGCAGCGCTACGCAGCCGCTGCGCGCGCGGCAAGGGCCGCCGGGCTCGGCGTCAATGCCGGCCACGACCTGAACCTGCACAACCTC
>JBGAIO010000136.1:0-4344 GCA_044225415.1 Burkholderiaceae bacterium
CGCGGCGGGATCGCCACCCCGCCGATCACGTCGGCTACATCTTCCAGCAGTTCAACCTGCTGCCGTACCTGGGCGTGCGCGACAACGTGCTCGCGCCGTGTCGCTTCTCCGCGCGCCGCGCGCGGGCGGCGGCGCAGCGCGACGGCAGTGCCGAGGCCGGAGCCGAACGCCGGCTCGACGCGATGGGACTGACGGCGGACCTGTGGCGCCGGCCGGCGAGCGACCTGTCGGTGGGCCAGCAGCAGCGCGTCGCCGCGGCACGCGCGCTGATCGGCCATCCCGAGGTGGTCATCGCCGACGAACCGACGTCGGCGCTGGACGAAGAGCGCCGCGACAGCTTTGTCGCGCTGCTGCTGGAATCGTGCCGCGTTTCCGGCAGCGCGCTGGTGTTCGTCAGCCACGATCATCGCCCGGCGGCACGCTTCGACCGGCGCATCGCGCTGCCGGCCCTCAATCGCGCGGCCTCTGCCGCTGCCACCGTCAACGCATGACTCGCTTCCTGTTCGACATCGCCTGGCGCAGCGCGTGGAACCGCCGTTTCACGCTCGCGCTGACGGTCTGCTCGATTGCGCTTTCCACGTTCATGCTGCTGGGCGTGGAGCGCCTGCGCACCGATGTGCGCGACAGCTTCACGTCGGCGGTGTCGGGCACCGACCTGCTCGTCGGCGCGAGGTCGAGTCCCGTGCAGCTGCTGCTGTACGCGGTGTTCCACATCGGCGCCGCCACCAACAACGTGCGCTGGTCCAGCATCGAGGCGCTGCGCGAGCGGCCCGAAGTGAAGTGGGTGCTGCCGCTGTCGCTCGGCGATTCGCATCGCGGCTTTCCCGTACTGGGCACGACACGCGAGTATTTCGCGCTGCTCCGCTTCGGCGAGCAGCAGCCGCTGCAGTTCGCGCAGGGCAGGGCCTTCGACGGGCTGCTCGAAGCTGTGCTGGGCGCGGAGGTCGCCGAGAACCTCGGCTACCGCCTCGGGCAGAAGATCGTGCTTGCGCATGGCGCGGGCGAACTCGTCACGGCGGAGCACGCCGACAAGCCATTCACGGTCGTGGGCATCCTGGCGCGCACGGGTACGCCCGTGGACCGCACCGTGCACGTCAGCCTGCCGGCGATGGAAGCGCTGCATGTGGACTGGATCGGCGGCGCGCCGCTGCCCGGCATGCATGTGCCGACCGAGGCGCTCACCGAAAGGCAGTTGCAGCCCAAAGCGGTGACGGCCGCATTGCTGGGACTGCACAACCGCGCGGCGGTCTTCACGGTGCAGCGCCAGGTCAACGAGTTTCGTGCAGAGCCCCTGATGGCGGTGCTGCCCGGCGTGGCGCTCGACGAACTGTGGACGGTGATCGGCACCGGCGAGCGCGCGCTGCTGCTGATGTCGGCGCTGGTCGCCGCAGTCAGCCTTGCCGGGCTGGTATCGGTGGTGCTGGCGGGCCTGAATGAGCGGCGGCGCGAACTGGCCGTGCTGCGGGCCACCGGCGCGGGACCTCGGCACATCGTGCTGCTGCTCGCGCTGGAGGGCTTCGGCGTGACGCTCGTCGGCATGGTGCTCGGTGTGGTTGCGCTGGCGATCGCCATCGGCATCAGTGCGCCTTGGCTGCAATCGAGCTATGGTCTGGTGCTGCAGCTTGCGCGTCCCACGGCAATGCAATGGCTGCTGCTGGTGGCCCTGCTGGCCGCCGGCTGGCTCGCCAGTCTCATCCCGGGCTGGCGTGCCTACCGGCTGTCGCTGGCCGACGGCCTGTCTCCCCGAGTCTGAGGTCACCATGGTCTGGCTCTCTCGTCTTGCAAGGCTGTCCGGCGCCTTCCGGCTGCTGGCACCGGCGCTGGCCGCATGCACGCTCCTGGGCGCCGGGCCCGCTGCGGCGGCGTCGTCGACGTCACCTCCCGAGATCAGCTGGGACGACCTGATTCCGCCGGACTGGAATCCGCGCAAGGAGGCCGAAGACATCATGCGCAATGTCTTCGGTCCGGATGGCAGCCCGGCGACGCAGGCTGCCTACGACAGTCTGCGCAAGCTGTGGGACGAGGCGCCGGTCAACGAGAAGCTCGCCGGCCGCGCGGTGCGCATCCCCGGCTACATCGTGCCGCTGGAGCAGGGCAAGTCGGGCATCCGCGAGTTCCTGCTGGTGCCGTACTTCGGCGCCTGCATCCACACGCCGCCGCCGCCCGCGAACCAGATCATTCACGTCAAGGCCATGACGCCCGCCACCGGTGTCCAGTCGATGAGCGCCGTCTGGGTCGAAGGAACGCTCGGTGTCCAGCGCGCCAGGTCGCCGATGGGCGTCAGTGGTTACACGCTGGCCGCCACCAGAGTGGAGAAGTACGTGCCGCCCGATCGCGACGGGGCGCGCCGCTAGCCATGGAGAGGTCTACGCGCCAGCGCGATGCGATCCACTCGGCACTCGCCGAAGCGGCACGGCCGCTGACGCCGCAGGAGATCCACACGCTTGCCACGAGCCATGCGCCCGCACTGGGCATCGCCACGGTGTACCGCACGATCAATGCGATGCTGCAGACCGGCGATCTGGTGTCGGTGCCGCTGCCTGGAGAAGCTCCGCGCTACGAACTGGCGGGGCACGACCATCACCACCACTTCCACTGCACGGCCTGCGACCGCGTGTTCGAAGTGGAAGGCTGCCCCGGCGATATGCAGCGGCTGGCGCCGCGGGGCTTCGCGGTCGAGCGCCATGAGCTGACGCTGTACGGCCGGTGCCGGGATTGCCGGCGGGAGCACGCCGCGTGATGCAGCGACTGCGCGCGCCGCGCCATTGGCTGCTGCCGCTGCTGCTGGTGGCGATGCAGGCGATGCAGGCGACCGGCCTGCGGCATCGCGTCGAGCACGCTGATATCGCCACTTGGAACGCGGCGGCGCTGGCGGCGGCTGCGGCGGCGTCTTACGGGGTCGATGCGGCGCACGGTGCGATGCCATCGACAAACCACGATTGCGCGTCGATGGACCAGCACACCCTGGGAGGTTCCGCCCCCCCGGTGTGGGCCGCACCGGGGTGCCCGAATGCCGATGTGCGGCGGGTTGCGAAACATCTCGCGCGGCCACTCATCTCGGCCGACGCTCGGCCATTCGACGCGCGCGCGCCTCCTCTCCCTCTCTGCTGAAGCTTCGCAGGCCGCTGCCGGGATCACTGGACACCGGCAGCTTTGCGCATCGGCGCAGCCGTGCGCGTCGCCGCCTTCCGCGCACATCGACGGGCGGCCAGCAGAGGACAATCATGCAATCTCCATCGCCAAAGCCGGCCTTGGCGCTGAGCATCATGCTTGCCGCGACCGCGGCTCATGATGCACACGCACAGGCACAGGATTCCGGCAAGACGGATCCGTCGGTACAGAAGCTCTCGCCCGTCTTCGTCACCGCGACGCCCCTCGGGTCGCAGCTGTTCGACATGGCCGACCCGGTCAACGTGCTGCAGGGACGCGAACTGCTGCTGCAGCAGGCGCCCACGCTGGGCGAAACGCTCGAGAAGCAGGTCGGCATCAGCTCCACGCAGTTCGGCCCGAACGCGAGCCGGCCGATCATCCGCGGACTGGGCGGCTTCGACATCCGCCTCCTGAACAACGGGCTCGGCGTCATCGACGCATCGTCAGCCAGCCCGGACCACGCAGTGGCAGTGTCGCCGTTCGCCGTGGAGCGCGTCGAGGTCGTGCGCGGTCCGGCGACCGTCATGTACGGTGGCAGCGCCATCGGCGGCGTGGTCAACACCATCGACAGCCGCATTGCGCAGCAGCCCGGCGATCAGCCGTTCAGCGGCTCAGCCAGTTATCGCTACGGTGCGGTGAACGAACTCAACGCCGGCGGTGCGCGGCTCGACGGCGGCAACGATCGCTTCGCCTTGCATGCGGACGCCTATGCGACACGCAACCGCGATCTGGAGATTCCGGGCGACGCGTGGACGCCTGCGGTGCAGGCGGCGCGCGGCGAGCCGGGCCCGAGCAGTCTGCTGCCCAACAGCCAGGGCGAGTCGCAGTCCTACGGTCTTGGCGGAACGCTGTTCGGCGACCGCGGCAGCTACGCCGGCGTGTCGTACAGCCGCTTCACGACCAACTACGGCACGGTGGCGGAGCCCGACGTCACCATCGACCTGAAGCAGGAAGCATGGAACTTCGCCGGCGAGCTGCGCGAGACCGTGCCGGGACTGTCCGGGCTGCGCGTGAAGTTCAGTCACAACGACTACGAGCACACTGAATACGAAGGCCGCGAGCCCGGGACCGTATTCGAATCGAAGGGCTGGAACCTGCGGATCGAGGCGCTGCACCACAGGATCGGGCTGTTCGAAGGCGCGATCGGCGTGGAAGCCGCCGATGTCGACTTCTCGGCATTGGGCGAGGAGGCGT
>JBGAIO010000013.1:0-14711 GCA_044225415.1 Burkholderiaceae bacterium
CGAGTTCACCGCTGCTGAAGAGCCGTGGATGCCAGGTCGTGCGGCACTCGTAGGCCTTGCCGCTCGCGACCAGCATCGCCAGCGACTGCTGCACGCGCGGCGCGGCATCGCGCGCCGCCGTGATCCCGTCCAGGCGATGCCACGGCCCCTTGATGTCGAGTCCCACCCAGTCGAGCAGCGGAAGCACCTGCGCAAGGTGCTGCGGATACATGCCGGCGGTGTGCAGAGCCGTCTCGAATCCGAGCGCGCGCACTTCCGCCAGCGCTTCCTGCAGCGCCGGCTGCAGCGTCGGCTCGCCGCCGGAGAACACGACACCGTCGAGCAGCCCGCGCCGCCGCTCGAGAAAGTCCGTGAGTTTCAGCCAGGGCACGCGCGGCTCCGCGGACGCGCACAGCAGCTCGCCGTTGTGGCAATAGCTGCAGCGCCACGGGCAGCCCTGGCAGAAGACCACTGCCGCCAGCCGCCCTGGAAAGTCGATGGTGGTCAGCGGCAGCAGGCCGCCGATGCGCAGCGCGCCGGCGCTGCGGCGGCCGTTCATGCCTAGGCGCCGATCGCGCCAGCGTCGGCGCGAGTCTCGCTGAAGAAACACCGCTCGGCGTGCTCGCCCTGCTTGCCGACATTGAAGCTCGCGACCGGCCGGTGATAGCCCATCACGCGCGTCCAGACCTCGCAGGGCTGGCGTTCGGCATCGGTCAGCGCGAAGGCTTGGGCGGGTGTCGTCACTGCATTCATCGTTTGCTCCCTCGAATGGTGGTTCAGGCGGCCAGCGGCTGCGCCGCGCGCTTGCGGGCCAGCCGCTCTTCGTCGCACACCGGGCAGAAGCGGTGCTCGCCCGACAGGTAACCGTGCGTCGGACAGATCGAGAAGGTCGGCGTGATGGTGATGTACGGCAGACGGAAGCGCGTCAGCGCGCGCTGCACCAGCGTGCGGCAGGCCGCGCCGCTGGAGATGCGCTCGCCCATGTACAGGTGCAGCACCGTGCCGCCGGTGTACTTCGTCTGCAGCGGCTCCTGCCGCTCGAGCGCCTCGAACGGATCGTCGGTGAAGCCGACCGGCAGCTGCGACGAGTTGGTGTAGTACGGCTGCTCGTCGGTGCCGGCCTGCAGGATCTGCGGCCAGCGCCGGCGGTCCTCGCGTGCGAAGCGGTAAGTCGTGCCTTCGGCCGGCGTTGCCTCCAGGTTGTAGAGATGGCCGGTGCTCTCCTGGAATTCGACCATGCGGGCGCGCAGGTGATCGAGCAGGCGCAGCGCGAACGCATGGCCGACATCGCCGGCGATGTCGTGCTCGTCATGCGTGAAGTTGCGCACCATCTCGTTGATGCCGTTGACGCCGATGGTCGAGAAGTGATTGCGCAGCGTGCCCAGGTAGCGCTTCGTGTACGGAAACAGTCCCTGGTCCATCAGCCGCTGGATCAGCTTGCGCTTGGTCTCCAGGCTCTGACTCGCGAGGTCGATCAGCCGGTCCAGCGCGACGAGCAGACCTGCTTCGTCGCCGGCATGCAGGTAGCCCAGCCGCGCGCAGTTGATGGTGACCACACCGACGCTGCCGGTCTGCTCGGCACTGCCGAACAGCCCGTTGCCGCGCTTCAGCAGTTCGCGCAGGTCGAGCTGCAGCCGGCAGCACATCGAGCGCACCATGTTCGGCGTCAGTTCCGAGTTCACGAAGTTCTGGAAATACGGCAGCCCGTACTTCGCGGTCATGTCGAACAGCAGCTTCGCGTTGTCGCTGTCCCACGGAAAGTCGCGCGTGATGTTGTAGGTCGGGATCGGGAACGTGAACACGCGCCCCTTGGCGTCGCCGGCCGTCATCACCTCGATGTAGGCGCGGTTGATCAGGTCCATCTCGGCCTGCAGCTCGCCGTACGTGAAAGGCTGCGGCTCGCCGCCGATCTCCGGAACCTGGTCGCGCAGGTCTTCGGGGCAGGTCCAGTCGAAGGTGAGATTGGTGAACGGCGTCTGCGTGCCCCAGCGCGACGGCACGTTCAGGTTGTAGATCAGCTCCTGGATGCACTGGCGCACGGCGGCGTAGTCCATCGCGTCGCGCCGCACGTACGGCGCCATGTACGTGTCGAAGGACGAGAAGGCCTGCGCGCCCGCCCATTCGTTCTGCAGCGTGCCGAGGAAGTTGACGATCTGTCCGACCGCCGACGACATGTGCTTAGGCGGGCCTGCTTCCACCTTCCCCGGCACGCCGTTCAGTCCCTCGCGCAGCAGCGTGCGCAGCGACCAGCCCGCGCAGTAGCCGCTGAGCATGTCCAGGTCGTGGATGTGGATGTCGCCGCTGCGATGCGCTTCGCCGATGGCCGGCGTGTAGACGTGCGACAGCCAGTAGTTGGCGGTGACCTTGCCCGCGACGTTCAGGATCAGCCCGCCGAGCGAGTAGCCCTGGTTGGCGTTGGCGTTGACCCGCCAGTCGGCGCGCGTCAGGTACTCATTGACCGAAGACTCGACGTCGACCAGCGTGGCGCGGTCGGCGCGCAACCGCGCGTGCTGTTCACGATAGGCGATGTACGCGCGCGCGGTCGCCAGGTGATTGGCGGCGATCAGCGACTGCTCGGCGATATCCTGGATCTGTTCGATGCCCGGCGTCTCGCCGCGAAAGCGATACGCCAGGATCTTCACCGCTTCGTCGGTGAGGCGCCGGGCCTCGTCGGCGCCGAACTCGCCGGTGGCCGCGCCGGCACGCTGCAGGGCGGCGTGGATCTTCCGTGCGTCGAACGGGGCGCGCTGCCCGCTCCTCTTGATGACCTCGCGGGGCGGGGTTGCAGCTGCAAGCGACATGAGTCCTCCTGGGACAGTGACTACTATCCCTGGGGGGTACGCTAGGGCCCCACCACAAGATGTGGTTTGACCTGCGACAAACCGTGCGCGGAACCGGGGTGCCGCCGGTCCCGTTCCGGCCCGTGCTCAGTCGATCGTCTGCAGCACGCTGCGCAGCGTGTCGACGATCTGCCCGATCTGCGCTTCGTCGATGATCAGCGGCGGGCTCAGCGCAATGATGTCGCCGGTGAAGCGCACCAGCACACCGGCCTCGAAGGCGGCAATGTGCGCTTCCAGCCCGCGCTTGCCGGGCGCGCCGGGACGCGGCTCGAGTTCGATGCCGCCCACCAGTCCCAGGTTGCGCAGGTCGATCACATGCCGGGCGCCCTTCAACGTGTGCAGCGCTTTCTCGAAGGCGGGCGCCAGCGCGCTTGCGCGCTCGAAGAGCTGCTCGTCGACGTACAGTTTCTGCGTCGCCAGCAGCGCCGCGCAGGCCAGCGGATGGGCCGAATACGTGTAACCGTGCAGGAACTCGATCTGGCCGGCCGGCGCGGCATCGACGATCGCATCGTGGATCTCGTTGCGCGCGAGCACGGCGCCCATCGGCACGGCGGCGTTGTTGATCGCCTTCGCGCAGGTGAGCAGGTCGGGCGTGATGCCGAAGTAGTGCGCGGCAAAGGGTGCGCCGAGACGGCCGAAGCCCGTGATCACCTCGTCGAAGATCAGCACGATGCCGTGCTTGCGGCAGGTGGCGGCGATCTTCTCCAGGTAGCCCTGCGGCGGAACCAGCACGCCGGCGGAGCCCGCCATCGGCTCGATGATGACTGCAGCGACGTTGCTCGGATCGTGAAACAGCACCAGCCGTTCAAGCTCGTCGGCGAATTCCGCGCCGTGCGCGGGAATCCCGCGCGTGAACGCGTTGCGCGCCAGGTCGTGCGTCGCGCGCAGATGGTCGACGCCGGCCATCATCGCCGGGAAGGCCTTGCGGTTGCCGGGTATGCCGCCGACCATCGTGCCGCCGACATTGACGCCGTGATAGCCGCGCTCGCGGCCGATGACGATGCGCCGTCCCGGCTCGCCGCGCGCACGGTGATACGCCAGCGCCATCTTGATCGCGGTGTCGGTCGACTCGGAGCCCGAGTTGGTGAAGAACACGCGCTGCATTCCCGGCGGCGCCATCTTCGCGATGACGGTCGCCGCTTCGAAGGCGAGCGGGTGGCCCATGTTGAAGGGCGGCGCGTAGTCCATCGTGGCCGCCTGCTTCTGCACGGCCTCGACGATCGGTTTGCGGTTGTGGCCCGCGTTCACGCACCACAGACCGGCCGAGCCGTCGAGCAGCTGGCGGCCGTCCGGCGTCCAGTAGTGCATGCCTTCGGCCCGCGCCAGCAGCCGCGGAGCGGCCTTGAATGCGCGGTTCGCCGTGAACGGCATCCAGAAATGTTCGAGCGTGGCAGAGTGCGCTGCAGGATTTTCTAGCTTCATCATCTGACTCCTGACGAGGGACCCGTGCCGTTCGCCGAACCCGCAGGCGTCGGGCTGAACGAGTCGAAGAAGGTCTCCAGTGCCACCGTGTCGATGGCGCCGTCGCCGCCGAGGGCGATCAATTGATAGAGCCGATCATCGACGATGAACCAGCGCGCCGCAAGGCGCGCTGCGGCGGCGTTCCGGCGGGCTCCGGGCTTTGCGGCGACGCCCTGCGCGCGGATGCCCTGGGCTGCACGCAGTACCTGCGGCGCAGCAGGCGGTCGTGCCAGGCGGGCGCCGTCGGGCTCGAACGTCGTCGCGCCGATGTTCTTCATCAGCGCGTCACGGAAGTACGCGATCAGGCGCTCTCGTGCGGCCGCATCGTCGGCGAGCGTCGGCGGCAACCGCGCCACGCCCACCGCGAACATCGAAGCCCCTGTGCCGGTCGAAGTCATCGACATCGGCAGCCGCTGGCCTTCGAAGGTGATCTCACGGGTCACCACCTGCGCGCGGCCGGGCAGCAGCACGCTGTAGCCGTCGGCGGAGCGCAGCTCGCGCCATTCCAGCCGCGGACTGCAGGCGAGCAGGTTGAGAGCCAACAGCGCCGCCGCCAGCAGCGCCGGCGCGAGGCAACGGCGGCGCGTGGCCGGCTCGCGCGGATTCAGCGGGCGCGTGTCGTCGGCCGCACCGGCGCGGTCGCAGGCGACGCCGCGCCCTCCGTGGCGCTCTTGCGCGCGCGATGCGGCCGCTTCTTGCCGTAGCTGCCGTTGTAGATCTTGCCCTGGCGTGAACGCCTGTCGCCCTTGCCCATCCCTGGCTCCTCTGTTCTGTGCTTCCGGTGCGATGCAGTATAGCCACGCAGAGTGACATCACCGGCCCCGTACGCAGCGCTGCGAGCGCCGCCTACAATCGGATTCCGCTGCCGCTGGAGCGGACGTCGCCGCGACGTGCGCGGTTGCCTCCTTCATCGCCGTGCGCCGCGCGGCCTTCGCCCATGGCACTCGTCGTATTCCGCTCCAAAGCCGCCGGAGAGATCTTCATGTTTCCGGAAACGGCGCATCGCATCTTCCAGATCATCGGCCGCGAGGATGCGCCGCGCGGAGTCGTCACCGCCGAACAGGTGCCCGACGCGCTGCAGCGGCTGAGCGCCGCAGTCGAGCAGGAGAAGGGCGACATCAAGGCCGCGCAAAAGGACGCGGGCCGCACCGACGACGAGACCGAGGCCGCGGCGGCCAAGTCCGTCACGCTCGGCCAGCGCGCATTCCCGCTGATCGAGATGCTGCGCGCAGCGCAGCAGCGCAACGTCGACGTCACATGGGGCGTGTGAGCAGCGCGGCGGGGCCCGGCTTCGACATTACGGAGTGACGACGCCGTGACGAGCCGCGTTCCCCGGCCGGCCGAGACGGGGCCCATCCGCCCGCTGTGGGTCGCGCTGATTTCGGTGGCAGGTCTGGTGGCGTTGCTGTTCTTCGGTCGGCAGTCGATCGTGCTGGGCGACGAGATGGCTGACCGTCAGCGACAGGCTCTGGTCACTGCGCAGACGGCGTTGCAGATCGCCGCGGGCAGCATGTCGCAGTCGGCGGTGTCGGCCGAGCTCGCCGCCGCCGCTGCGCGCAGCGCAGCGCTCGAGGAACAGGCGCAGCAACTGGGCACTGTGCGGCTGCGCTGGCGCGTGGCCTTCTTCGCGACCACGGTGGGGCTGTTCGCTTTCCTCGGCGCGATTGCCATCCGCGCCCAGCGTGCCAAGGGGCGCGCCTTCGAACGTCTGGCGCAGCTTGCGCACGAGGATCCGCTGACCGGACTGCCGAACCGGCGCGAGCTCGACGAGGTGTTGCCGGTGGAATTCGCGCGCGCGCAGCGCAGCGGACTGCCGTTGACCTACGTGATGATGGACCTCGATTTCTTCAAGAAGTACAACGATCGGCGCGGGCACGACGCGGGCGATGCGCTGCTGCGCGGCGCGGCGCGCGCGTGGTCGCAGCAGTTGCGCCCGACCGACCTGATCGCGCGCTATGGCGGCGAAGAGTTCGCGCTGCTGCTGCCGGCGTGTGACGCCGACCAGGCCGCGGCGCTGGTCGAGCGCCTGCGCGGCTACGTGCCCGATCACCAGACCTTCTCGGCGGGCATCGCGACCTGGGACGGCGGCGAATCGGCCGAGGAACTGATGCATCGCGCCGACCAGGCGCTGCTGCAGGCGAAGAAGGCGGGCCGCAACCGCAGCATGATCGCCGGCCGCGAACCGCAGGTGACGCTGCCGTTGCAGGTGATGGCGACGTGAGACCGCGGAAAGACGACTGATGTCGCGCATCCTGGTGGTCGAGGACGAGCCCGCGATCGCGGACACGATCGTCTACGCGCTGGAATCCGATGGCTTCACGGTGCAATGGTGCGCGACCGGCACGGCGGCGCTGCAGGCAGCGCGTACCGAGCCCGCCTCGCTGGCGGTGCTCGACGTCGGCCTGCCGGACATCAACGGCTTCGAACTGTTCAGGCGCCTGCAGCAGATCGACGCCGCATTGCCCGTGATCTTTCTCACGGCGCGCGCCGGCGAGATCGATCGCGTGGTGGGACTGGAACTCGGTGCCGACGACTACGTCGCGAAGCCCTTTTCGCCGCGTGAGCTGGTGGCGCGCGTGCGCACGGTACTGCGTCGCGTGCAGCGCGCGCCGGCGCCCGCAGCAGCACCGGCGGCCGCAGCGGCGGGAGTGTTCGCGATCGACGACGAGAAGAAGACCATCCGCTTCCGCGGACACGCGCTCGAGCTGTCGCGCACCGAGTACCGCCTGCTGAAGGTGCTGATCGAGCGGCCCGGCCGCGTGTATTCGCGCGACGAGCTGATGCAGCGCGCCTGGGACGATCCGGCCGCGGCCTTCGACCGCACGGTGGACGCGCACGTGAAGGCGCTGCGCGCCAAGCTGCGCGACGTCGACCCGGCCACCGACCCGATCAGCACGCACCGCGGCATGGGCTATTCGCTGCGCGAAGACCTCGCCTGAAGCCGCTGCACCTTTCGCCCTGCGTCCGGCCCCGCTGATGTCCCGCCGCTCGCGCATCTTCCTCGGCGTCGTGGTCGTGTACATCGCGGCCGTGGTGTTCCTGCTGTATCGCGTCGGCGTCGATCTCGATCCGCGCTACCGCGAATCGGCCGAGGATGCGCTGGTCGACACGGCGAACCTGGTCGCCACGCTGCTCGAGCGGCAGGCCTACAGCGGCGTGATCCGCACCGAAGACCTGGAGCGCACGCTGCAGCAACTCGGCGAGCGCCCGCTGAACGCGCGCATCTACGACGTCGACAAGACGCGCGTCGACCTGCACGTGTACGTCACCGACGCCAACGGCACGGTGCTGTTCGATTCGAAGGGCCGCGACGTCGGGCGCGACTACCGCGAGTGGCGCGACGTCGCGCGCACGCTGGCCGGCCAGTACGGCGCGCGCACGACGCTCGCCGATCCGCAGGACCCGGCCTCCGCCGTGATGTACGTCGGCGCCGCGATCCGCGAACGCGCCACGCCGGGCGGGCCCGATCAGATCGTCGGCATGGTGGGCGTCGGCAAGCCGGTCGCGGCGTTTTCGCCTTTCATCCAGAACGCGCGCGAGAAGCTGGTGGTCGTCGGCATCATCGCGGTTGCCGCGTTCGCGGTGCTGCTGCTGCTGGTGACGGTGTGGCTCGTGCGGCCCTTCGGCCTGGTGACCGACCTGGCGCGCGCCGTATGGTCGCGGCCTGGCGAGGTGCGACCGCTGGTGCAGTCGCTGCGCGCCGCGTTTGCCGACATGCGCGACGCGCTGGCGGGCCGCAGCTACGTCGACGAGTACGTCGCCGCGCTGACCCACGAGATCAAGAGCCCGCTCGCCGCCATCCGCGGAGCCGGAGAGCTGCTGCGCGAGCCGCTGCCCGAAGACGCGCGCCTCCGCTTTGCCGGCAACATCGAGGAGCAGGTGCTGCGCGCGCAGGACCTGGTCGAACGGATGCTGGAGCTGTCGGGCCTGGAACGGCGGCGCGGCCTGCAGCAGCGCGAGGAGGTGCCGCTCGCCGCGCTGGCCGACACGGTGCGCGACGAGATGGCGCCGCTTGCGGCGCGCCGCGACGTGGAGATCTTCGTCGACATCGATCCCGCACTTGCGGTCGATGGCGACCGCTTCCTGCTGCAGCGCGCGCTGGCGAACCTGGTACTCAACGCCGTCGAGTTCTCGCCGCGCGAAGGCACGGTCACCGTCGACGCGCAGGAAAGGCGCGGCCGCATCGTGCTCACCGTGCGCGATCACGGGCCGGGGTTGCCCGAGTTCGCGCACGATCGCGTGTTCGAGAAGTTCTATTCGTTACCGCGCCCTGACACCGGCCGCAAAGGAACCGGCCTCGGGTTGGCGTTCGTGCGCGAGGTGGCGAAGCTGCACGGCGGCAGCGCACGGCTGGTTACGCATGCGGAAGGCGGTGCAGAGGCGACGATGATCCTGCCGGCGCGGCCGGTGTCGCCGTATGCCGATCGTTGATGCCGGGTTGAATGCGTGTGCTTTGGATGTGGTGGGAAGGTAGCGACCCGTTGCGGTCGTCAGCGATTTCCGACAGCGGCCGTGGATTTCACGCCGGAAGCTGACGTCAACGCCGAAGCTCGGCCACGCCTGCAAGGCGTCGGCTCTGCAACCTCATGTTAGGCGACACGACTTGCGCTAAGGCGGCTGATGCCCAGACTGGACGAGCCTGGTCATGAGGTCAACATAGGCCACCTGAATCAGTGCCCGCAGCTTGTCATCGTCTTCCCATTCTGTAGGGCGAACCTTTACGTGACGCATGTACTTCCCTGAGCCCTGCAATAGGCCCGCTGGATCGGAAAGGGTGGCTCCCAGGAAGAACCCGACGTTCACGTGCTCGGTGAAGGCGTTGACATAGCCGAGAGCTACGCCTTGAATGCAAACCGTTGGATGGCCGTCGTGCAAGAGCTGCTCGACGTCTTCGCCGCATGCGCGCCATTCGTCGAACCACCTCCTTGCGAGTGCGCGTGTCGTGGGCTCTGGCACAGAGAACCAAGCTTCAACTGACTCATCGTGGCGCCGTGCGCCTTCGAGTGGAAAGAGGCGGACTTCGGGCACGTCAATTTTCGCGGTGTGGACGGTGTGGCCTAACTTGATGTGGCAGAAAGGCTTTTCCGTTCAAGCGGATCCAGACTCCATTTAACCGGAACCGCCGCTCGACGAAAAGTCGTTGCAGCACGCGGCTTAGGGAGAGCCCGAGCGGCCCAGCAAGTCTCGATGCCGTGATAGCCGGTTCTGTTTGGCTGCGTCCGTGCTTCTGCAGAAGGTCGTCCGCTTCCAGCCGCCCGCGCGGTGCGCACCGCGGGCAGCTCGTGGCCGACTTTACCTTCGTGATTCGCTACGCCGCCTCCGCATGCAGCCTCACGCCGAGCGCTCGGGCAACCTTCAGAACCGTCGCGAAGGTGGGGTTGCCGTCCGCGCTGAGGGCGCGATAGAGGCTCTCTCGACTCAGGCCAGCATCTTTTGCAACCTGCGACATGCCCTTTGCCCGGGCGATGTTGCCGAGCGCCTCCGCAATGCCGGCCGCATCGTCCGGCGCCTCTTCGAGCCACGCATCGAGATAGGCCGCCATCTCCTCGGGTGTACGCAGGTGCTCGGCGACGTCGTATGGTGTCGTCTTCGTCCTGCCTGCCTTCTTGGCCTGGGACTTTGCCATGCCTTTCTACTCCTCGAAGTTCTCGGCCAACGACAGCGCCCTGGCGATGTCCTTACGCTGGCTCGACTTATCGCCGCCGGCCAGCAGCAGCAGCAGACGCGTTCCGCGCTGTGTGTAGTAGATGCGGTAGCCGGGGCCGAAGTCGATTTTCAGTTCCGAAACTCCTCCGGTCAGATGCCTGTGCTGCCCCGGATTGCCGCGTATCAGTCGATCGACCCGCATCAGGATCCGCGCCCGGCCGGCCTGGTCCTTCAACCCGTCGAGCCATACGCGGTACTCCTCGGTCTTCTCGACGCGCATCGAAGAAGTGTAGCCTAGGCGCTACAGTCGTCAAGGCCTGCAGGCGCCCGGTTCGTCGACTACTGCGTACTCGAATGAGCCAACACCTAGTCCGCTATCGGGGCGATCGCCAGACACGCGCCGAAGTCTTCTTCTGGCCGTCAATCACAGAGACGCTTCGGATTGAGAACGGCCATGACATTGTCGTACGGCTCGAAACCGAAGTGGCGGTAGAAATCCTGAACCTCTCTGTCAGCGACGAGCATCACGCGCCAGACGTTGATCTTCGCAAGCAAGCGCTTCATCAGCTCTTTGCCGACACCGTTTCCCTGAAATTCCGGGTGCACCGCAACGTCGTATACGACCGCGTGGTACTCACCGTCGGTGATGGCACGGGAGGCCCCTATCAGACGGTCGCCCACAAATGCCAGGCAAACGACGGGGCTGTTCTTGAAGGCCCGAAGGATCTTGCTGCCGACCCGCCCTCCGAGTTCCGCCGCGCGAAAGAGATCCTGGAGCGCGTCGGCGGTGACGCTGTCAGCGGTGTGACTGTAGTTGATCTTGTCCACGATTGATTGCGCGGATTCCTGGCGCGCTGGCGATTCGCTTTCGGGTCATTCTGACGATCGTGTCGCGCAGCCGCTCCTGGCCGGCAGCCCTTGCCTTATCAATGGAGTTCGGCGAACAAGCTGCGCCTCATCTCACTCTCTCGAAATCACCTGGCTTCCAACTACCGTCGAAGGCTGGCTGCTCAGGTCCGTAGATGCGGAAGTAGACGAACCAGCTCTTGCCCGGAATAGTCTGGATCCACTGACCTTGATTGTCCTTCGGCGGCTTCGGTCCGAAGTGCAGCTCGGCAGCTTTGCCCGAGGCGTTCGCAAGCTCGAACATCGAGCGCAACGCCGCCTTCTTCTGCTTTGTCTGTATCTGCGACCGTGTATCCAGGTCATACACCGTCACCGACCAGAACAGCTTGCCCGGGACCGGCAGCGGAACGGTCAACCGATAGGTCTTGCCGCCATCCAGCGTTGCGCCGGTCCTGTCCCGCAGGCCAAGCCAGTACAGCGAGCCTGCATGAGTATCGCGCCGAAACATGGCGGGTGAAGCGCCGATGGCTTGATAGAACCATTTCTCGCGCGCGTCCACATCGAGGTGGGTCTGGGCGTTGAAGTCGCCGTCCTCGAACCTTAGTGCAGCCCATTGCCATTGACGCCCTTTCCAGACCATACGGTCGCCTCGCCGGTCGGCGAAGGACTGGACGCGCATCTGCGCGTTCGCCGTCTTTGCAGCCTGCACGAGGATGCGCTTCATACGCGCCTCGGGCCGAAAAGCCTTGCCCTTCTCGATCCCGAGCGCGGCGAGTTCGCCGTAATAGTCACGGTAGCCCTCAAACACCGGTTCGGCGTCGATGGTCTTGTGGAGCACATCCCAGAATTTGAAGTTGTTCTCCCACTTGATGGGTGTCGTGTCCTGCACCTTCCCCGTGACATCGAGCCACTTCGGTTCCGTCCACCTCGAGGTCGGCTCGAGGGGGTAGACCTTGATGGTTCGCAGCCGCTCCTTCGCGCCCTTGACATCACCGTTGACGGGCAGCGAACGGGCGCCGACGATCTGCCGATTGCTGCTGGCCCTGTGAACGTAGTAGCCCGAGTCCGGAACCTTGCCTTCGTATGCGGGTGGTAGCAGCAGATGCTTGCCACCGGCTCCAGCGTCGGGACCTGGCAGTCCCATGTCGGCAACCCACCGCTGGTTGATGTCCATGGAACAAACTATCAGTGGCCCCGGCGGCAGTTCGACGACGAGCGGCCCGACTCCCAAGTCGAGCAGCAGCGGACCATAGGGCGTGTCTGAATTGGCCGTGAAAACCAGCTGCGCTGGCGCGCAATCCAGAATCCCGAACACCTTGTTGGGCACGACGCCGATCTGCTCGTTGCCCTTCACGATAGCCGCGCCGGAAACGGTCGGATAAAAGAACTTGTATGCCTGAATGGCCCGATTGAGGTCGGCATCGTCATATGCCCTGCGGACGCTTTCGCCGGACGCGTGGCCCTGTTTGAAAACATACTTCGCCGCCATGGTGGTCTCCGAAGAAATGCCCATCAGCCGGGACTTTGGCACGCCCAGCGAGGCCTGCGTAAAGCAACGTGGCCGCGTACTGCGGATGCGTGATACGCAGCCGCCTTTCGCCCGCAATCACTCGGTACCGAAAGCCGTCCTCGCGCGGTCCCCCTGTCCGTCCTTTGGGGGTCAGGTCTTGCCTTTTGCCCGGCAAAGAAGCAAGACCTGACCCTGCGTACTTCACCCGTTTCTTCACGCAGTCTTCACACACGCATCGCATCGGGTTCGAACGCGCTTCGCGCGCGGCGCCCATCGTTCGCTCCGTCCGCAGCCCGCGGCTTCGAATGGAGAACGACGATGCGCAGTCCCCTCACCTATCTCGATGAGACGGCCCGTACACGGCTGGGCGTGTGCGCGCTGACGGCCGCGCTGGCCATGCTGCACGCGCCGGCCGCAGGTGCGCAGTCCGCCTCCTCCTTCTCCAACGCCCTGCGCGCGCACGAGCTGGCGGCGGCCGACGCCGCCGTCACAGGCCGCATCGCCGGCCTGCGGCTGGCGCTGCTCGCCGACGCCGTCGAGTGCGCGACCGCGGGCTTCGACAACGCACATGTCGCACTGGCCGAAGACGAAGCAGCGGCGGACGCGACGCGCGGCGCGTCGGTGGCAGTGGTTCGACTTTCGCTGTCGGCCACCTCGGCCAGCGACGCGCACGCGAGGTGGATCGGCGATCGCGACATCCGTCGACTGGCGATCGTTCCGCCGGCCGACGCCGAAGGACCCGCGAAGCTCACGGTGCGCCTCGCAACGCGTCCAGCGCTGGAATTCGACGTGACCCTGACGCGCGGCAGCGCGGTGGTCGTCAGCGACGCGCGACTGCAGGGCGCGGGCGGCAGCGCGACGCTGTCGGCCATGCCCGACGTCGTCGAACTCGAATGGCGCCAGGGCCGCGGCGTGCACTGGGCGTCGCTGCTGGTCGGCGTGCAGCCGCAGGGCGCGGTCGCGGCGAAGCTCGTCGCATCGGTCGGACTGTGAGGAGCATCGTCATGTGCTGCCACTTCCTGCGCCGGCTCTTCGTCGCTGCGTTGCTGCTCGGCTCGGCAACGCATGCGGCCGCTGCGCCGGAGCGCGACGATCCCACGCGCTCGCTGAGCCCGTACTTTGTCGTCGACAGTGGCGAACCCGGCGTCGAGTCGCTGCCCCTCGCCGGCACGCAGGTCGACGCCACCCTCAACGGCGTGATCGCCGACGTGCGCGTCGTGCAGACCTACCGCAACACCGGCACGGTGCCGATCGAGGCGCGCTACGTGTTTCCCGCGTCCACCCGCGCCGCCGTCTCGGCGTTGACGATGCGCATCGGCGATCGCGTCGTCGCGGCAAAGATCCGCGAGAAGCAGGCGGCGAAGCGCGAGTACGACGCCGCGAAGCGCGAAGGCCGCAGCGCGACGTTGCTGGAACAGCAACGTCCCAACGTGTTCCAGATGTCGGTCGCCCACGTGATGCCCGGCGACGAGATCGTCGTCGAGCTGCGCTACACCGAGACGCTGGTGCCGACCGACGCGACGTACCGCTTCGTGTTCCCGACCGTCGTCGGACCGCGCTACAACGGCGCGCCCGGCTCCGAAAGCCGGAAAGCCGAAGGCTGGATCGCACAGCCCACGCTGCGGGCCGGCAAGCCGGCGCCCGCACCCTTCGCGATGAAGATCGCGTTCGCGAGCCCGCTGCCGGTGCAGGCACTGAGCTCGCCGTCGCATGCACTGACCGTGCGCGACCTGGGCACGCACACGGCGCAGGCGGAACTCGCTTCGTCCACCGCGCATGCGGACCGCGACGTCGTCGTCGAGTACCGGCTGGCCGGCGCGACGATCGCATCAGGCCTGCTGGTGCACGAAGGCCAGGGCGAGAACAGCGAGAACTTCTTCATGGCGCTGATCGAGCCGCCGGCGCGCGTGCCGACCTCGGCGATCGTGCCGCGCGAGTACGTGTTCGTGCTCGACGTGTCAGGCTCGATGCACGGCTTTCCGATCGAGACCGCCAAGGCGCTGCTGCGCGGCCTGGTGGGCAACCTGCGGCCGAGCGACGCCTTCAACATCATTCCCTTCGCCGGCGGGCACTCGCTGTTCGCGCCAGCGTCGGTGCCAGCCAGTGACGACAACGTCGCGGCCGCCGTGCGCTTCATCAACGGCCAGCGCGGCAGCGGCTCGACCGAACTGCTGGCCGCGCTGCGGCGCGCGCTGGCCATGCCGGCAGACGCGGATCGCGCGCGCAGCTTCGTCATCATCACCGATGGTTACGTCACCATCGAGAAGGAAGCGATGGATCTGGTGCGCGGCCACCTGGACCGCGCCAACGTGTTCGCCTTCGGCATCGGTTCGTCGGTGAACCGCTTCCTGATCGAAGGGCTGGCGCGCGCCGGCGGCGGCGAGGCCTTCGTCGTGCTCGACCAGAAGCAGGCCGCCGTCGAGGCCGAC
>JBGAIO010000013.1:14775-38442 GCA_044225415.1 Burkholderiaceae bacterium
ATCGAGTCACCGGTGCTGACGCACGTGAAACTCAGCTTCGACGGCTTCGACGCCTACGACATCGACCCGCCGCAGGTGCCGGACCTGTTCGCGCAGCGGCCGATCGTCGTCACCGGCAAGTTCCGTGGTCCGGCCGCCGGGCGCATCGACGTCACGGGCATGACAGCCAATGGAGATTTCCGCACCAGCCTCGACGTCGCCGCACAGCGCCAGCGCGACGCGGGCAGCACGCGCGCGCTGCCGCAGCTGTGGGCGCGCAGCCGCATCGCCACGCTGGGCGACTATCGAAAGATCGCCGACGACCCCGACACGGTGAAAGCGATCACCGACCTCGGGCTGAAGTATTCGCTGCTGACCGACTTCACGTCGTTCATCGCCGTCGACCGCGTGGTGCGCAACGCGACCGGGCCGCTGGTCGGTGTCGACCAGCCGCAGCCGCTGCCGGCGGGGGTGTCCGAACTCGCCGTCGGCGAAGTCCCGAGCACGCCGGAGCCCGAGTTCGCCGCGCTGTTCGGCCTGGCCGGCGGACTGGCGTGGTGGCTGCGCCGCCGTGCGCGTAGGCCGGGCATTGCGAGGATCGCATGACCACCCTGAACGCACGCATCGGTCGGCGGTGGCCGTCGCCCCTCTGGGTCACGGCAGACGCCTCGCCCGCGGTGCTCCCACGCGGCCACGCCATCACCGTGTTCGCGCGTCGCCACCGCGCGGCGACGCTGATTGCGCTGCTGGTCGCCGCGCTGTGGCAGCACTGGATCTACGTCGCGCAACGCATGGTGGATGGATCCGACGAGCCGTGGGGCGTGGCGGCACTGGCCACGGTCGCGGTGCTGCTGTGGCGTGACCGCGCGCAGCTTGCGTTGCCCCCGCGCGCGGCGCTCGTCGCCGGTGCCGTGCTCGCCGTCGCCGCTGCAGCAGCGGGTCTCGTGCTGCCGGACCTGGCCGCTGCCGCCGTCGCGATGCTCGCGCTCGGTGTCGTACTGATGCACGCGCTGCGCCGTCCCGCCGCCGCGCTGCTCGCGCTGCTGTGGCTCGCGCTGCCGATCGTGGCATCGCTGCAGTTCTACTTCGGCTATCCGCTGCGCGTGGTGGCGGCGTGGGGCGCCGCGCAGCTGCTCGACGTCGCCGGCCTCGACGTGACGCCGCTGGGTGCGACGCTGCTGTGGAACGGCCGCACCGTGCTGGTCGATGCGCCCTGCGCGGGCATCGGCATGCTGTGGGTCGGCAGCTACACGGCCGCGTTGCTGTCCTACCTGAATCGCGCCGATGCGCGGCGCACGGCGGCCAACGCGCTGGCCGCCGGGACGATCGTGCTGCTCGCGAACATCCTGCGCAACGCGCTGCTGTTCCTGACCGAGGCGCGCGTCATCGACGCACCGGCCGCCGCGCACGACGCGCTCGGCCTGGTCGCGTTCACCGTGGCCATCGTTCCCATCGTGCTGATCACCCACTGGAGGACGCGATGAACGTCCGCACCTTCTACGTCGGCGCCCTGCTGGTGGCGGGCACGCTGCCGTTGCTTGCACCGCTCACTCGCCCGGCGAGCAGCGTTGCATCGACGGCGGCATCGTCGGACATTCGAACTTCCCCCGGGGCATCGAACGATGCCCCGGTCGAATGGCCGACGACGTTCCGCCACCAGCCGCTGACCCAACTCGCGCTGAGCCCGCTCGAAGAGCGCTTTGCCCGGCGCTTTCCCGGCGCGATCGCGCGCTTCACCGACGGCGACAGCCTGCTGACGCTGCGGCACGTGACGCGGCCCACGCGCCAGCTGCATCCCGCCGCCGACTGCTTCAAGGCGCTGGGCTACGAGGTCAGCCGCGCGAAGCCGATGGTCGACGCCGACGAGCAGTCATGGAGCTGCTTCGGTGCCACGCGCGATGGCCGTCGCCTGCGCGTGTGCGAACGCATCCACGACGACGCCGGCCATGCGTGGACCGACACGTCGGCCTGGTTCTGGGCCGCGCAGTACGGCGGCGGTCCGTGGTGGGCAGTGACCGTCGTCACGCCGGAACGCTGAGCGGAGATGGTCGAATGCAGCGCGCGCTGTGGTGGACTGCGCTGACGTTGATGCTCGTGGCGACGGCGCTCGGCGGCGCCGTGTTGCTCACGCTGGCATCGACCGGCGTGCTGCGGACCGCGCCGCCGGCGTGGATCGTCGAGCTGCCGGTGGGAGGACAACGCGTGCCGGTCAGCGTGGCCGGACTGCTGAAGGTCGCGACGCTGCCCGGCGCGGCGCGCGTGCTCGATGGCCGCCGCGTGCGCACGCGCATCGGCGAGCTCGCCTTCGAGCGCAGCGTGGAGGGTCTGGTCGTGCGCTGCGCGCCGTGCACGCTGCCGGCGCCGCAACCCGCGTCCCCGCCGTTGCTGGTGCTCGATCGCGCCGAAGTGGCGCTGCAGCGCCAGGGCAACGAGCAGCACGGCGTGCTGCGGACCGGCGGCGCCGCGCTGGACTTTCGCGCCGTGCTCGAAGCCGAGCACATCCGTGTGCGCTGGAAAATGCCGCCGACGTCGATGGCCGAGGTCGTGCACGCGATGTCAAGCAGCGTTCCGGAGGCCCGCTTCGTGCGCATCGAGGGAACGGTGGCCGCGCAGGGCACCCTGCTGCTGCCCGCTGCGACCGGCTCGATGGGCTTCGACCTGCGCGATCTCGACGTGGGCGGGCTGGGCACCGAAGCGCTGCAGGTCGGCTGGTTCCGCCAGCCCTGCGCAGACTCGAACGGTGAACCGCGCATTCGAGTCAACGGCGATGGCGAACGCGGCTGGCTGCCGCTCGATCGCATGGGACCGTACCTCGCCGCGGCAGTGCTCGCCGCGGAGGACCAGCGCTTCGCGGAGCACGACGGTATCGACCGCACGGAGATCGCCGCGGCGCTGTCGCAGCTCGACGGCGCGCCGCGCCGCGGCGCCAGCACGCTGACGCAGCAGCTCGCGCGGACGCTCTACACCGGTGGCGAACGCAGCGCCGCGCGCAAGCTGCGCGAGCTGCTGTACGCGACCGAGATGGAACGCACGCTGGGCAAGGCGCGCATCCTCGAGCTGTATCTCAATACGGTCGACTGGGGCCCGGGCCTGTGCGGCGCGCGCGCCGCGGCGCGCACCTACTTCCGCAAGACGCCGGCGCAGCTCACCCCGATCGAAGCTGCGTGGCTGGCGGGCATCCTGCGCCATCCGCACGCCGCATATGCGCAGCAGTTCGTGCCGCGCGCGCCGCAGCGCGAACGCGCCGCGGCGATCGTCATGCAGATGCGCGGATTCCCCAGGCCGGAACGGCAGCGCTGGAGCCGCGCCACCCTGGCATTCCCGCCGGCCGCCTGCACACCCGCCGCCGGACGCTGCGCCGCGAGTTCAGAACCACAGATCCCGCACGCAGCGCCCGTCGCCGGGGAGATCCTGCCACGTGTCGAGACCGTCGAAGTGGTCGATCGGCAGGTCGGCGACCGCCTTGGGATCGGCCAGGCGCAGATTCACGGCGATGCGCCGGCGGCCTTGCGCGTTCGTCTGCAGTCCGCGCCAGTACGCGATGCAGCCGCAGCGGGGACAGAAGTGGAAGCCGAGCGCGTCGCCGCGCACGTACGCCGTCGTGGGCCCCGACACGTCGATGCCTTCGCCATCGTAGTCGTAGGCCCACAGCGCGCCGTAGCGGCGACAAGCGGTACAGCTGCACGCGGTGGCGGACTCCGGCACTGGCCGGAATTGCCAGCGGACCGCTCCACACAGGCACGCGCCTTCGATCATCGGTCGCTCCTGGTCGTGTCGCCTGCGCTGGGCGCCCTCCACGGTGTGTGGAACGTCAGGCGATTGCCGAACGGATCGGTCAGCGTCATGTCGCGGGTCCCCCACGGCATCGCTTCGATGACCGGCCGCGCATAGCGATAGGCCCGCGCGCGCAGCTCGTCGCACAGCGCATCGAGGGTGGCCACTTCGACGCGCAGCGCCGCGCCGGGACTGGCATCGCCGTGATGCTCCGACAGGTGCAGCAGACAGTCGTCGCGCGCCACCCCCATGTACAACGGGAGCTCGGGCGCGGCGCGGTACTCGAAGGTCACGGCGAAGCCGAGATAACCCACATAGAACTCGCGCGCCTTCGCTTCGTCGAAGATACGCAGGACCGGAGTGGTGCGACCGATGGGCATGCCGTCTCCCGTGGGTTCAGAGGTCTTCGCGCCATTCGGCGTTGTACACGCGCCATTGCCCGCCCTCGCGCCGCCACGCGGAGTCGAACTCCCAGGTCTGCCCGCGCTCGGGCAACAGGCCCGCGCCACCGGTGGCGACGACCCTGAACTTGACGAAGGCTCGTTCCCCGTCGATGCGCAGGTCGCTGATCGTCGTGACAACGCGGATCTTCTCGTTGCGCAACATGGCAGCGGCCAGCAACCGGCGCGCGTCGGCCTTGCCGAAAGCGCCGGACTCGCGCGAGAAATCGTCCGAGACGTGCGTCAGTGCATCGGCGACGCGCTGCTGCTCGATATTCGTCGCGATCGAGTCGATCGCAGCGCGCAGTTCCTTCTCGGGGTCGCTGCGCGAACACCCCAAGACCAGCCACGCCGATGCCGTCGCCATCGCCAGTGCCATCCGCGCGCAGCGTGCGCGAAGCGCGGCGCACTCATTCAGCCAATCGAAAGTCACTGACATTTTTTAAGAATCTTAAGAGGAGCGACGTATGGCACGTTGTGCAGACACAAAGAGCGCCCCACAGGCTCTTCACTCATCGTCGCTGCATTGTAGGATCGACGCAGCCTACGCATACATCCTTGGGAGGGGAATGATGAAGTTTGGCGCGCGCATTCAGCGACTGGCGATTTACGCCGCAGCTCTGCTGGCACTTTCGGCATGTACAACGATGCCGCGCCAGGCGTTCAACAAGGATGCACAGAAAGATGTGAAGACGATCGGCTTGATTGAGCCGGCATTCGGCGGCGATTACTCGGTGCAGAACCTGGGTCACCCCGGCCTGTCGTTCGGTTTGGTCGGTGGTCTGATCGCGGCTGCACACATGCAGTCGCAAACCGCCGAATTCACGGTAAAGGCCAAGGACACGAAGCTCGATGCCGCGGGGGACTTCTCCGCGTTGCTGGAGAAGCAACTGATTGCATCCGGATACAAGGTGAAGCGCGTGGCGGCCAAGCGACCCAGTGTCGAATGGCTGGCGAACTATGACGGTCTCGATGCCGAGGTCGACGCCTATCTAGACCCGGTACTGCTTTACGTCGGCTACATGTGCGCCGGCGCAACGACGCCCTATCTGCCAGCCATCAATGTCAAGACACGCCTCGTCAAGCGCGCCGGCAACGAGATCCTTTACGTCGATCTCATCAGCTACGGTTATCAGTCCCCGGGACGTCAGGCCATCAGCATTCCGTCGGAGCCCAAGTATCAGTTCCCGGACTTCTCCGACCTGCAGAAGAACGTGCCGCTGGCTGGAGACGGACTGCGTGCCGGATTGCCAATGGTGGCGGAACGCATCAGCAGCGATCTGAAACGCGACGCACAATGAAGCGGCGGGTCATCGCAGGTAGCGCTCTCATCGGAGCATGGGGACTTTTGTCCCTGCTCGGAGGATGCCAGACGCCGCCCAGGCAGGAAGCGTTCGCTGCTGAACAGCGGCTGGCCGGCAAGCCCGCCGCGCGCCGGTTGGAAGACCTGACTTACGTCACGAGCGGCTTCGACAAGTCGACGCGGCTGACCATTTCCAGTACAAGCGAGGTCATCGAGGATCAGGGACAGCCGCGATTCGCAGCGGGTGTCAGCCTGCCCGTCTTCGACGGACCGTACAGCATCGAGGTCGTGTCGCTTCGCCAGGGCCGCGGAGGCGAACCACAGATGCTCTATCCGAGCGTCGTCTTTCTGGACGCGACCTTCAAGCCAGTGCGTTCCGTCAAGGGTACAGACTGGAAGCTGACGACGACGACGCTGGGGTCGGGACTTGCCAGCATTGTGTTCATCAACAACGCGAACCTGGGCGAACGCTATTTGCTGATCACGTCCACGCGGCCCGACGAAGACAAGCTGCTGTTGCACAACGCCAATGCGACTGACATGGTCGCAATACCCATCCCGTTTCCCGGCGGAGTCGGCATGTTCATGCTGCCGTCAGGATCGACTGAAGTCGGCCGCATCAAGGCGTCCGATATAGGGGACGTCGTCGTCAATCTTTCGCGTTACAAGCTGCGAAAGATAGGCGAGGCCGACTGACGATCAGCCGAGATTCGGCGCCAGCCAGCGCTCGAGCTCGCTCACCGCCTCCTGCCGGCGCCGCGCGCTGTCCTCGAGCTGGTCGCGTCCGATGCGGCCGACGTTGAAGTACTTCGACTGGGGATGCGAGAAATAGAAACCGCTGACGCTGGACGCCGGCGCCATCGCGTAGCTCTCGGTCAGCATCATGCCGATCCCGGCAGCGCCGAGTGCGTCGAACAACGGCCGCTTGACCGCGTGCTCGGGGCAGGCCGGATAGCCGGGCGCGGGGCGGATGCCGCGATAGTCCTCGCGGATCAGCTGCTCGTGCGTCGACGTTTCGGCCGACGCATAGCCCCACAGGTCCTTGCGCACGCGCTCGTGCATCAGTTCGGCAAAGGCCTCGGCCAGCCGGTCGGCGATCGCCTTCAGCATGATCGAGCCGTAATCGTCGTGCTTCGCCAGGAACTGTGCTTCGCGCTTGTCGATGCCGATGCCGCTGGTGACTGCAAACAGACCGATGTAGTCGGCGATGCCTGAGCCTTTGGGCGCGATGAAATCGGCGAGCGCCTGGTTGGGATTGCGCACGCCATCGACCACCGGCTTCTTCGTCTGCTGGCGCAGCCCGTGCCACGTGAACAGCACGTCGCGACGTGACTCGTCGGTGTAGACCTCGATGTCCTCGCCCACGGCACTGGCCGGGTAGAAGGCGACGGCCGCGTTGGCCGTCAGCCAGCGTTCGGCGACGATGCGTTCGAGCATCTTCTCGCCCTCGGCGAACACCTGGCGAGCGTGTTCGCCCACCACGTCGTCGGCGAGGATCTGCGGGAACGGCCCGTGCAGATCCCAGGTCTGGAAGAACGGTCCCCAGTCGACGTACTTCGCGATCATCGCCAGGTCGTAGTTGCGGAAGTGCCGACGGCCGATGAACTTGGGTCGCGGCGGCGCATAGCCGGCCCACTCGATGCGCGGCGCGTTGGCGCGCGCCTCGTCCAGCGTCACCAGTTCCGGGCCCTTCCTGCCGGCGTGCTGGGCGCGCACGCGCTCGTATTCGTCGCGCACTTCGCCGATGAAACGCGCCGCCGCGTCGTCGCTGACCAGGTTCTGGCACACACCCACCGAGCGGCTGGCGTCCGACACGTAGATCACCGGGCCGTTCGTGTAGTGCGGCGCAATCTTCACCGCCGTATGCACGCGGCTGGTGGTGGCGCCGCCGATCAGCAGCGGCAGCGAGAAGCCCTGGCGCTGCATCTCGCGCGCCACGTGCTGCATCTCTTCCAGCGACGGCGTGATCAGCCCCGACAGGCCGATCATGTCGGCCTTCTCCTCGACGGCGGTGGCGAGGATCTTCTCGGCGGGCACCATCACGCCCATGTTGATCACCTCGAAGTTGTTGCACTGGAGCACCACCGACACGATGTTCTTGCCGATGTCGTGCACGTCGCCCTTCACCGTGGCGATCACCACCTTGCCCTTGGCGCGCACGTCGCCGCCGGCGGCGGCGTGCGCGGCCTTCTCGGCCTCGATGAACGGGATCAGGTGCGCCACCGCCTGCTTCATCACGCGCGCGCTCTTCACCACCTGCGGCAGGAACATCTTGCCGGCGCCGAAGAGGTCGCCGACGATGTTCATGCCGTCCATCAGCGGGCCTTCGATGACTTCGATCGGACGCCCCCCGCGCGCATCGATCGCGGCGCGGCACTCCTCGGTGTCCTCGACGATGTACTGCGTGATGCCGCGCACCAGCGCGTGCGCCAGGCGCTTCTCGACCGGCTCGGCGCGCCACGCCAGGTCCTCTTTCTTCTCCTTGCCGCCGGCCTTGATGGTCTCGGCGAACTGCACCAGCCGTTCGCCGGCATCCGGACGACGGTCGAGCACCACGTCTTCGACCCGCTCGCGCAGTTCCGGCTCGATGTCCTCGTAGACGCCGAGCTGGCCCGCATTGACGATGCCCATCGTCATGCCCGCCTTGATGGCGTGATACAGGAACACCGTGTGGATCGCCTCGCGCACGTGGTCGTTGCCGCGGAAGCTGAAGCTGACGTTCGACACGCCGCCGCTCACCTTGGCGTGCGGCAGGTGCTCCTTGATCCAGCGCGTGGCCTCGATGAAGTCCACCGCGTAGTGGTTGTGCTCCTCGATGCCGGTGGCGATGGCGAAGATGTTCGGATCGAAGATGATGTCTTCGGGCGGGAAGCCCACGGCCCGCGTCAGCAGTTCGTACGAACGCCGGCAGATGGACGTCTTGCGCGCGTAGGTGTCCGCCTGCCCCTGTTCGTCGAAGGCCATGACGATGACCGCGGCGCCGTAGCGGCGCGCGAGCGTCGCCTGGCGCAGGAACTCGGCCTCGCCCTCCTTCAGCGAGATCGAGTTGACGATCGACTTGCCCTGCACGCACTTCAGGCCCGCCTCGATCACGCTCCACTTCGAGCTGTCGATCATCACCGGCACGCGCGCGATGTCGGGTTCGGAGCCGATCAGGTTCAGGAAGCGCGTCATCGCGGCGGCCGAGTCGAGCATCGCCTCGTCCATGTTGACGTCGATGACCTGCGCGCCGTTTTCCACCTGCTGGCGCGCGACGCTGACCGCTTCCTCGTACTGGCCATTGAGGATCAGCCGCGCGAAGGCCTTCGAGCCCGTGACGTTGGTGCGCTCGCCGACGTTGACGAACAGGCTCGTGTCGTCGACCAGCACAGGCTCCAGGCCCGACACTGAGCACGCTTCGCGTGCGCGGGAACCGTGCGCGGCGCGCCGCCTTCGACCGCGTCGGCGATTGCGCGGATGGCTCGGGCGTGGTGCGCAGGCGCCGCCGGCGACGTTGACGAAACCGGCGTCCGCGAACTCGCGCAGCAGACGCGACGTCACGTCGGGCGTCTCGTCGAAGCCGGTGTCGCTCATCGGATTCGGCAGACCCGCGTTGGGATAGACGCTGACCTGCACGTCGGCGATGTGCGCCAGCGCCTCGATGTACGGTCGCATCAGCGCAGCGCCCAGTGCGCAGTTCAGCCCCACCGTCAATGGCTGCGCATGCCGCACCGAATGCCAGAAGGCCTCGACCGTCTGTCCGCTGAGGATGCGGCCCGAGGCGTCGTGACCGTGCCCGAGATCATCAGCGGCACACGGCTGCCGCGGCGTTCGAATTCCGCCTGCGCGGCGAAAATCGCGGCCTTCGCGTTCAGCGTGTCGAAGATGGTCTCGATCAGCAGGAGATCCGCACCGCCGTCGAGCAGGCCGCGCGCCTGCTCGCCAGGATTGCACGAGCTGGTCGAAGGTGATGTTGCGCGCGCCCGGATCATTGACGTCCGGCGAGATCGACGCCGTCTTCGGCGTGGGGCCGAGCGCGCCGGCGACGAAGCGGGGCTTGTCGGCCGAGTCGAACTTCGCCGCCGCCTCCTTCGCCAGCCGGGCCGCAGCGACGTTCATCTCATAGGCAATCTCGCCGAGACGGTAGTCGTCCTGCGCGACCGAGGTCGCGCCGAAGGTGTTGGTCTCGATCAGGTCCGCGCCGGCGGCGAGGTACTGCTCGTGGATGTCGCGGACGACGTCGGGCCGCGTCAGCACCAGCAGGTCGTTGTTGCCCTTCAGGTCGACCGCGTGCGCTGCGAAGCGCTCGCCGCGGAAGTCGGCCTCGCCCAGCCGGTAGCGCTGGATCATCGTGCCCATCGCGCCGTCCAGGATCAGGATGCGGCGCGCGAGCAGATCGCGCAGGCGGCTCTCGACGTCGGGGTTGGACGATGGCGACGCGTTCATCGATGGCAGTTCCGTGATGGACTGCCATTCTAGGGCGCAGCGCGGCCTGCGCCGCAATGAGCTGCTTATGTGGTCATGACCGCATCAGGCGGTGCGGCGACCACTTCGGCAGGATCCGGCGAGGCCGGTTCGACGCGCGGCTGGCCGCGGATGAAGTCGCTCGCGCGCTCCGCGATCATCACCACCGGCGCGTTCGTGTTGCCCGACAGCAGCGTCGGCATCACCGACGCGTCGACGACGCGCAGGCCCTGCAAGCCGCGCACGCGCAGTTCGGCGTCGACCACCGCGCGGTCGTCGGTGCCCATGCGGCACGTGCCCACGGGGTGATAAATGGTGTCGGCGCGCGCGCGGATGGCGGCGCGGATCTCGTCGTCGGTGCGCACGTCGGAGAAGTGCAGCTCGCGCGACAGGTCACCGCCACCGAAGGGGGCGAAGGCCGGCTGAGAGAAGATGTGTCGCACCAGCTTGAAGCCGCGCACCATGACGTCGAGATCGGATGCGTCGGACAGGAAACCGGGATCGACCACCGGCGCATCGCGCGCGTCCGTCGACGCCAGCGTCAGCGCGCCGCGGCTCTTCGGGCGCAGCGCGCACGAGTGGCAGCTCATGCCATGGCCCCAGTGCAGCGCACGGTTGTGGTTGTCGACCATGCCCACCACGAAGTGCAGCTGCACGTCGGGGCGCGTCAGCCCGGGCAGCGTGCGCACGAAAGCGCCGGCTTCGGCGAAGTTGGAAGTCAGCAGTCCGCGCCGCTCACGCCGCCATTCGAAGATCGCACGCAGGAGGTTCCACGCGCCGACCGGCGACAGCCCCAGCAGGTCGGTGCTCGCCACGCGCCGGTTGATGATGACGTCGAGATGGTCCTGCAGGTTCTCGCCCACCGGCAGATCGGCGCGCACGGCGATGCCGTGCCCTTGCAGCGCCGCCGCAGGCCCGACGCCCGACACCATCAGCAGCTGCGGCGACTGCAGCGCGCCGGCCGCGAGCAGCACTTCGCGGCGCGCGTGCAGCGTACGGCGCTGGCCGCCCTGGTCGAACTCGACGCCGACCGCACGCGTGCCTTCGAACAGGATGCGCGTGGCGTGCGCACCGGTCTCGATGCGCAGGTTCGGCCGGCCGCGCGCAGGATCGAGATAGGCGCGCGCCACCGACCAGCGTTCGCCGTTCTTCTGCGTGACCTGGTAGTAGCCGACGCCTTCCTGCGTCTCGCCGGCGAAGTCGTCGTTGCGCGGCAGGCCGGCCTGCATGCCGGCCTCGATGAACAGCGCCGAGAACGGATTCGGCGAACGCAGGTCGGCGACGTTCAGCGGACCATCGCAGCCATGCCAGTCGCAGGGCGAGACACTGCGGGTCGCAGCGGTGCGTTCGTTGTGCTCGGCCTTCAGGAAGTACGGCAGCACGTCGCGCCAGCCCCAGCCGGCGGCGCCGCCGCGTGCCCAGTCGTCGTAGTCGTCGCGCTGTCCGCGCAGGTAGACCATCGCGTTGATGGCCGACGAACCGCCGAGTCCTCGTCCGCGTGGCTGGTAGCCGCTGCGGCCGTCGAGGCCCGTCTGCGGCGTGGTCGAGAATGCCCAGTTGCGCGCGTTGCGGTTGATGATGTGCAGCGCCGCGCCGGTCGGCACGCGGTCCACCACACTCGCATTGGGCCCGCCGGCTTCGAGCAGCGCGACCTGTACGGAGGGATTCTCGGAAAGCCGTGCGGCCAGCACGCAGCCGCCCGAGCCGCCGCCGACGATGACGTAGTCGAATTCCACAGCGCTCCCCTGGGACTACCCGTCGATGCGGGTGCCCGTTTCGGACATTGTCGCGCCGGGCGAGGGGCGGATGCGGCCGCAGCCTAGAAGCGTTGCTCCAGTCAGCGCCGGGTCGTGCGGACAGCCGAGGTCAGTGCAGGATGACCGGTTGCGTCATCAGGCCGCTGAAGCCACCGAGAAATTCGTCCACTTCGTCGGCAGTGGGTTCCTTGTCGATCAGTTCCTGCACGCTGCGGCGGAAGTTCTCGGCATCTTCGCCGCCAAGGAAGATCTCGCGCCGCAGGTTCTTGTCCATGATTTCGTAGCCCCCGGCGCGACCGTCCTTTTCCTGCGTGTCGGCGAACTCGAACACGCAGTAGTGCGGGCTGTTGTAGATCATCGTCAGGGCCATCGTGCTTCCTTCGCAGTCGAAGCGGGCGGCTTGCCGCCTACTCACTGCAATATCGGTGCCTAGCGGGTCGATTCAAGCCGAGCCATCAATACCAAGGTCAGGCAAGCGCCATCAAGAGAGTAAGCACTGACAACCGACGATTGCGCCGGATGAGAGTCCGCACCCGGTCGAGGCGGAATGCTCAAGCCGCTGCGGCGATTCGACAGGGCGATCAAGGCAGAATCATTGTCAAGTGACGGATCTTAGCTATAGAATTTGCACATGAAATCAACGATGCCCTCTTCGCTCGACCCCGCGGTGCTGGAGGGCGATCTGCACCCGGATCGGATCCTGAGCCGCGCGCTGGTGCGCACGTCGGCCCTGCTCGAACTCAGCCAGGCCGAACTCGCCCGCATCCTGGGCGTGTCGGACTCGTCGGTGTCGCGCCTGGTCAGCGAGGCGCGGCAGGTCGACGCGCAGTCCAAGGAAGGCGAACTCGCATTGCTGCTGGTGCGCGTCTATCGCTCGCTCGATGCGCTGGTCGGGGGTGATGCGCCGGCCCGTCGTGCATGGCTGCGCTCGCACAACACCGCGCTCAACGGCACACCGGCCGCGCTGATGCAGAGCGCCGCCGGGCTCGTCAACACGGTCGCCTATCTGGACAGCGCGCGCGCACGGCTCTGATCGTGAACGAGTGGGACGAGGCCTGGTTTGCCGCGGCCGCGCCGCGGCGTGCGGACCTGTGGCGCGCCGTCGAAGCGCAGCATCGCGTCGCGACGATGCGACTCGCCGACAGCGCGGCCGCGCAGGCCGTGCTCGAACGACTGCTCGAGGCCAGCAAGCCGCCGCTGCCGCCGGCTGCGCGCGGCGTGAGCTATCTGCTGAACACGCCGTTCCGCTACCTGTCGCCGTGGCCCAGCCGGTTCCGTGCGGCCGGCGCGCCCGGCGTCTGGTATGGCGCCGGCCAGGTCGCCACCGCCTGCGCCGAGGTCGGCTACTGGCGATGGCGCTTTCTGATGGACAGCGACGGCCTGCGCGACGGCAACCTGTTCGTCGAGTTCACGGTCTTCCAGGCGCGCACCGACGGCCTCGCCGTGGATCTCGCCGCAGCCCCGTGGTCGGCCGCGCAGTCCTCATGGATGCATCCCGGCGGCTACTCCGCCTGCCATGCATTCGCTGCGGCCGCCCGCGCGCGGCGCGTCGACTGGGTGCGCTATCTGTCGGTGCGCGATCCGGAGCACGGCGAATGCGGTGCGGTGTTTGAAGTCGGCGCACTGTCGCTGCCCGTGCCCACGCTGCAGCAGACATGGGCGGCACGCGTGCAGCGCAACTGCGTGATCTTCAGTCACGACGACGCGACACTGGAGTTTCGCGCAGAGCCGTGGAGTGCCGCATCGGCCACCTGAACGCGGCCATGCTGTCCTGGTTTCAGCTGCGGATGCTCGCGAGGAATGCGCGCAGCAGTTCGTTGAAGCGTACGACCTGCTCGATGTTCGACAGGTGCGCCGCCTCCGGCACCACTTCCAGCCGGGAACCGTCGATCGCGCGCACGATCTCTTCCGACATGGACACCGGCGTCGACGGATCATCGGCGCCGACGATCACCAGCGTCGGACAGCGGATCGCCGCCAGCCGCGCGGTGAGATCGAGGTGCGAGATCGCGTGCGCGCAGCCGATGAAGCCGGCCACCGCCGTGGCGCGGATCTGCGCGCCGATGCGCGCGACGATATCGGGCTCGCGCTCGCGAAAGGCCGCCGTGAACCAGCGTTCGAGAGTGCCGGGTGCGACCGCGTCCATGCCGCGCGCACGGACCAGCGCGATGCGCTCGTCCCACATCGGGCGCGCAGCCGGCGGATAGCGGCTCGACGTGTCGGCCAGCGTGAGCGACAGCAGTCGGTTCGGCGCACGCAGCGCGAGCTGCTGCCCGACCATGCCGCCCATCGACAGTCCGACGAAGTGGCAGCGCGCCACGCCGACCGCGTCGAGCAGGCCCAGCGCGTCCGCGGCAAGCTGCTCCATCGTGTAGTCGCCTGCCGGCACGGAAGAGGCCCCGTGGCCGCGCGTGTCGAAGCGCAGCACGCGATAGCGCGCCAGCGCCGCGAGCTGCGGATCCCACATGCGGTGATCGGCGGCGAGCGAGTGGCTCAGCATCACCCACGGCGCGCCGCTGGCGGCGCCGGCACCGTCTTCACGCCAGGCGAGGTCGACGCCGTTGACCCGCGTCCGGTTCATTGTTCCCTGCGTCGTCATAGGGCGCTGCGCTCAGGCCTCCACCTCGAAGCGTACGCCGAGGCTGCCGTCGGCAAGCAGCGCACGGACGCGCGGCACGTGCGCGCCGCTGGAAAGCACCAGCAGCAGCGCGTCGGGCCGCGCGTTGCGCACCGTGCGCACCACGCCGACGCGCAGGGTCACCTGTCCCAGGCAGCAGACGCAGCCGGCGGCCAGCCGTGTCACCGCGAGGTCGTCGGGCAGTTCGATCGTCGCGGCCAGCCCTTCGATGAACGCCGCGCGCCGCTCGCCCTGAGTCGCCGCCAGCCACGCGGCAATCGCATCCGGCGCGCGCGGGTCGGCGACGACCACGGTTGCACGCATCAGCGCCGCCAGAACTCCGGCGTGAACAGCACCAGCACCGAGAACAGCTCGAGGCGCCCGATGAGCATCGCGAAGATGCAGACCCACAGCTCGAACTCGTTGAGGTTCGCGTAGTTCGTCGCCGGCCCCACCTGGTTCAGTCCCGCGCCGGTGCTGTTGATGCACGCGACGATCGCCGAGAAAGCGGTGATGACGTCGAGCCCGGACAGCAGCAGCAGGAAGGTCAGCACCGTGATCGACGCGCCGTAGACCATCATGAACGCCAGCACGGCGAAGATCGTCTTGTTCTCGATGCGCTGGCCGCCGATCACGACCGGGCTGACCGCGCGCGGATGCAGGATGCGCGTCATCTCGCGACGCGCCTGCTTCAGCAGGATGACGGCGCGGAACATCTTGATGCCGCCGCCGGTCGAGCCGGCGCAGGTGGTGAAGCTGCACAGGAACAGCATCAGCACCGGCGCGAACGTCGGCCACTGGTTGTAGTCGGTGCTCGCATAACCGGTGGTGGTCGCCACCGAGACGACGTTGAAGACCGCATGCCGCAGCAGCTCGCCGGGGTCGTCGTAGACGCCGCGCCAGTAGAGGAACGCCGCGACGATCAAGCACCCGATGGCCAGCGTGGCGACGTAGTAGCGCGCCTCGACGTTGCGGATATAGCCGTCCAGCGACCGGCGCCGCAGCGCGACGAAGTGCGCCGAGAAGCTGAAGCCGGCGATGAACATGAAGAAGACGCAGATCGCCTCGATGGCCGGCGACGCGAAGTAGGCAAGGCCTGCGTCGTGCGAGGACATGCCGCCCAGCGCCAGCGTCGCGCCGGCATGCATGAACGCGTCGGCCCAGCCCATGCCGGCCCACCGATAGGCCAGCGCGCACACCACCGTCAGGCCCACGTAGATCGAGTACAGCGCCTTCGCGGTGTCGGCGATGCGCGGCGTCAGCCGCGCTTCCTTCATCGGGCCGGTGACCTCCGCACGGAACAGCTGCGCGCCGCCCATGCCCAGCAGCGGCAGGATCGCCACGACCAGGATCAGGATGCCGAGGCCGCCGATCCACAGCATCAGGTGGCGCCATACGTTGATCGACAGCGGCAGCTGGTCGAGGCCGGTCAGCGTCGTGCTGCCCGTCGTGGTCAGCGCCGACATCGTCTCGAAATAGGCGCGCGTGACGGTGAGGCCCGGCAGGTGCAGCAGCAGCGGCAGCATCGCGACCGCCGGCAGCACGGTCCACGCCAGCGTCACCAGCAGCAGCCCGTCGCGCGGCTGCAGTTCGCGCTTGTAGCGGCGCGTGGCGAGCAGCATGGCACCGCCGACCGCCGCCGTCAGCAGCAGCGACAGGTCGTAGTGCTTCAGGGCCGTCTCATCGCCGAAGTAGGCGACCGTCAGCGGCACCAGCATCGTCGCCGCGAACACGAGCACGAGCTGCCCGAGCACATTGAGGACCGGCAACACCGAACGGGCTAGGGCCTGCATGGGAGCGAGTGCAAGGGGCGCGCGGGTGGCGCGCGCGGATTATGCGCTGCGTGCCGGTCGCCGGCCGCGGAGACCGACGGTGCCGCGCCTCGCAGGCTCAGGGCCGGGCACCAGCGCCGGCCTCTGCTCAGCGGCCGTACAGCACGCTGGGCAGCCACAGCGTCATGCCAGGCCACACGTACATGCACACCATGCACAGGATCACGACGAGCATGTACGGCATCATGCCGGCGAATATCTGATTCAGCGTCACATGCGGCGGTGACACGCCCTTCAGGTAGAAGGCCGACATCGCCACCGGCGGCGACAGGAAGGCCGCCTGCAGGTTGACGAACACCAGCGTGCCGAAGCAGCAGCGGGTCGATCTGGAAGTCGTCGAGCAGCGGCAGGAAGATCGGCACGAAGATCACGATGATCTCGGTCCACTCCAGCGGCCAGCCCAGCACGAAGATGATCGCCTGCGACAGCAGCATGAACTGGACTTTCGACAGATCCATCGACAGCACCCAGCTTCTCGACCAGTTCCTGTCCGCCGAGGATCGCGAACACTGCCGAGAACAGCGCCGAGCCGACGAACAGCCAGCACACCATCGCAGTGGTCTTGGCCGTGAGGAACACCGCTTCCTTGATGCGCTCGGATGTCAGCGTGCGATACGCGTGGAAGGCCATCAGGAAGAGCGCCGACCACGCCCACCGCCGGGCACTCGCGTGGCCGTCGTGATGCCGAACAGGATTACGCCCAGCACCACCAGCGTCAGGATGCCCAGCGGAGCGATGCCGACGACACCAGTACAGCGCCGCCGCAGGATCTCGCTGCTCGGCGTCCATCTCGCGGTAGTACCAGAGCAGCAAGCCGGCGACGAAGAGGCACGTCAGCAGAAAGCCGCTGTAGAACTTGCCGGCTCGACGGCGCTGGATGAATGCTGTTCGACAGCAGCAGCGCCCATGCGCTACCGCGAGGCTGATCCTCGCGCGCGGCCTGCGTCGGCGGCTCGGCGCCGTGGAGGCTCACGCACCGCGCCGCTGCCCGGCGGCTCCTGCACTGCGCCGTCCGCGCCAGGCGGTTCGCGTACGCCAGCGCTGCCGGGCGGTTCACGAAACGCCGCCGGAGGCGGACGGTTCCTGAACGCCGACGAGGAGGCTCCTGCTGCCCGTGCGCGACTCCGGCACTGCTGCCGGGTGGTCGATGCAGCACTCTGCTCGATGAGCGCGGCTGGCGGCTCGGCGACGTTGCCTCCTGCGCTGTAGGCCGTGACGTACCACCAGACCGAGCCCAGGCACACGATCGCCAGCCACACCGGTGCCAGTGCCGTCAGCAGGCTGCGCCAGAGCGTGCCGACAGTGAGGAACTTTTCAGGCGTAGCGCCCGCGATGCCGCGGGCCGGCGACAAGATCGCCCTCAGCAGCGCCGGCAGCATGCGCGGCGAATGCCGGTGGCAGCAACGCGCTCGATCCACGGCGGCACCTTGGCGCGCTGCTGGTCGGGCGGCAGCTTGGGCGCGATCTGCAGGTTGAGCCACGCCAGCCGATGATGTACACCACGTACAGGCCAGCGAGGATCAGGCCGGGAATCATCGCGCCTGCATACAGCTTCACGACCGACACGCCGGCGATCGCCGCGTAGACGATGATCATCACCGACGGCGGGATCAGGATGCCCAGCGTGCCGCCGGCGGTGATCACGCCGGCCGAGATGCGGATGTCGTAGCCGGCGTTGAGCATCTGCGGCATCGCAATGACGCCCATCAGCACGACCACCGCACCGACGATGCCGCTGGCGATCCCCAGAAGGTGCAGATGATCAGCGTGGTCACCGCCAGCGAGGCCGGCACGCGCGCCATCGCGCGCACGCTGTAGAACATGCGGTCGACCAGCGCCCCGCGTTCCATGATGTAGCCCATCAGCACGAACAACGGTATCGACAGCAGCGTCTCGTTGTTCATCGCGCCGAAGGCGCGTTGCACCATCAGATCGAAGACGCGGTTGTCGAGCCACGGCTGCGCGGGATCGTAGGGCAGCGAAGCCGAACAGCATGCCCAGCCCCATCAGCGTGAACGCCGTCGGGAAGCCCAGCATGATGACCACGACGATCAGCGCGAGCATCGTCATGCCCAGGGCAGCGTCGGTCATACCGGAACCTCCGGGCTGCGCGCTGCGGCGCGAGCTTGCTTGAGGCGGCTCGGCGCGGCGCTCGCGTGAGCCTTCGCGCTGCGCGCTGCGGCGCGAGCTTGCTTGAGGCGGCTCGGCGCGGCGCTCATACTGCGCCCCCACCGATGCGCTGATGCGCGGCTTCCTCGATGGCCCTGGTCTTGGCGATGGCTTCGCGCGCGCGCCTCGTCGTCGACGTACTTGCTGGCCGACAGCTGCTGCTCGACGACGTCGATTTCCTCGGCGTCCTGGAGGCGCTCGGTCCACGCGCCGGTCTTCAGGCACACAATGCAGCGCAGCATCTCGGAGACGCCCTGCAGCAGGATCGAGCCCGGCCAGCGGGATCATCGAAGCGAACAGGTAGATCGGCAGCGGCGTCGCGTTGAAGGTGGTTTCGCGTATCGCAATCGACTCACCGAAGTAGGTCCAACCGCTCCATGTGAGCGCGCACGCCGGGCAGGAAGAACAGCCCGTACAGCACCCAGGTCGAGCGCCGCCTGGGTGCGGGCTTGAAGTTGCCGTACAAGTCGCCGCGCACATGGCCGTCGTGCGCCAGCGTGGCGGCGCCAGCATGAACAGCGTGCCGTACATCATGTTGTTGACATCGAAGATCCAGGCGGTGGGCATGTTCAGCGCATAGCGCCTACCCACCTCGATGACCACCGTGAGCATCAGCAGGACGATCAGCCACGACGCCGTCTTGCCGACCCAGGTCTTGATCGACTCGACCGCGTGTGGCGAACTTCACAGGAGACGTGAGCGGACCCTGGACGTGAAGAAAGCCGGCCGCGACGGAGGCTCACGCCGGCTCCGCCGCGGCCTCGGGTCAGTACTACTTGCGGGCGAAGTAGTGGTTGTAGGCCATCTTGAAGTCGACGAGATAGTCGTTCTGCCGAACTCGGCGCGCGCGCGAAGCCTTCTGCGAGTCAAGGATCTTCTTGAACAGCGCGTTCTCGGCGGACTTCTTCGCGGTGACCTTGTCCTGTGCGTCGAGCTGGTTGCGCAGGATGGCGTCGGGCGTCTTGTAGAAATTGACGCCGGCCTTCTTCAGCTCGATGTAGTCCTTGGAGTTGCGATCGACGGCCTTCCAGCTCATGTCGGCGCTCGACGCCTCGACCGCGTAGTCGATGATCTTCTTCAGGTCGGGCGACAGCGCGTTGTACTTGGCCTTGTTGAAGAGGATCTCGAACTGCTCCGTACTCTGGTGGAAGCTCTGCAGCATGCAGACCTTGGCCACGTCGGCGAAGCCCAGCGCGCGGTCGGACGAGGCGTTGTTGAATTCGCCACGTCGATCAGCCCGCGATCCAGCGCCGGGACGATCTCACCGCCTGGCAGCGGGTTCACGGCGGCGCCCTGCTCGATGTACAGGTCGACGACGGTACGGAACTTGATGCTCTTTATGTCCTCGACCTTGGCCACCGGCTTCTTGAACCAGCCGAAGGGCTGCGTCGGCATCGGGCCGTACAGGTACGACACGACGTCCATGTTGACCGCCTTGTAGATCTCCTGCAGCAGTTCCTGGCCGCCGCCGTAGTAATGCCACGACAGCAGCATGTTCGGGTCCATGCCGTAGCCCGGTCCCGAGCCCCACAGCGCCAGCGCGGAGTTCTTGCCGTAGTGATAGGCAACCACGCCGTGACCACCGTCCAGCGTGCCCTTGTTGACCGCGTCCAGCAGCTGGAACGCGGGCACGACGGCGCCGGCCGGCAGCACCTCGATCTTCAGCCGGCCACCGCTCATGTCGTTGACCTTCTTGGCGAAATCGTTGGCGTACTCGTGGAAGATGTCCTTGGCGGGCCAGGTGCTCTGGAACCGGAACACCGTTGCCTGCTGCGCGCGCGACACCATCGGGAATCCGAGGGCAGCCGTGCCGGCCGTGGCGGCGGCGGCGCCGGACAGGAACCTGCGACGCGTCGGGGCGGCGTCCTTGCTCTTGATGAAATCCATGTTGTCTCCTTGGCTGGAACGATCGATTCTGCGGCGTGCCTGGCCTTGGGCCATGGTTTTGATTCACCGACGCGGAATGCTTCGCGCCCGTCAGTGACGGAAGCGCCGGCGGCGATTCTATGCAATCGCATCGCGGCGTGGGGGGCTTTTGCGTGCAGAGCGAGGGAAAACGCGGCCACATTGCACAATGCGCTTGGCGCGCTGCAGCAATGCCGTTTCAGCTACAGGAAGCCGTGTCCCACGGTGAACAGCCGTTCGACGCGCTTGATCAGGCGGTGACTGGTCACGAACACGATCAGGTGGTCCTCGGGGGCGATGACCGTGTCGTGGTGCGCCATCAGCACCTCGGTGGCGTCGCCGCTGCCGCGCACGACCGCGCCGATCGCGACGCCGTTGGGCAGCCCGACTTCCTCGATGCGCTTGCCGATGATGCGCGAAGTCTGCGCGTCGCCGTGCGCGATGATCTCGAGCGCCTCGGCCGCGCCCCGCCGCAGCGTGTGCGCGGCGACCACGTCGCCGCGGCGCACGAAGCGCAGCAGCGCCGACATCGTCGCGTACGACGGCGAGATCGCGACGTCGATCTGTCCGCCCTGCATCAGGTCGCCGTAGCTCTTGCGGTTGATCAGCGCGATGACCCGCCGCGCGCCCATGCGCTTGGCGAGCAGCGCGCTCATGATGTTGTTCTCGTCGTCGTTGGTGAGCGCGATGAACAGGTCCGTCTCGTGCACGCCTTCCTGTTCGAGCAGGTCCTCGTCGGTGGCGTCGCCGTTGAGGACCAGCACCTCCGACGACAGCTGCTGCGCGAGGAAGTCCGCGCGCCGCTTGTTCGCCTCGATGATCTTGACGACGAAGCTGTCGGCCGTGTCGAGCCCCTCGCCGGTATCGAGCGCGCGCGCCACGCGCAGGCCGATGTTGCCGCCGCCCGCGATCAGGACGCGCCGCACCGGCTTGTCCCAGTGGCGCAGTTCGGCCATGACCTTGCCGATGTTCTGTGCCGCGGCCAGGAAGTGCACCTCGTCGCCGGGCTGCAGCGTCGTGTCGCCGTCGACCTTGATGCTGCGCTCGTTGCGGAAGATCGCGACGATGCGCGCGTCGATGTTCGGCAGGTGCAGGCGCAGTTCCTTGATCGGATGCTTGACGAGCGCGCCGCCGTCGAGCGCGCGCACCGCGATCAGGCTGGCGCGGCCGTCGGCGAACTCGATGACCTGCAGCGCCCCCGGATGTTCGATCAGCTTCAGCAGGTAGTCGGTGACGGTCTGCTCGGGGAAGATGACGTGGTTCAGGCGGAAGCCTTCGTCGCCCATCAGCTGCGGGTGCTGCTGCAGTTCGACGTTGCGCACGCGCGCGATGCGCGTCGGCACGTTGAAGAGGTCGGCGGCCACCTTGCAGGCCACCAGATTGGTTTCGTCCGAGGCAGTCACCGCGATCAGCATGTCGCTGTCCTCGGCGCCCGCGCGCTGCAGCGTCGACGGCAGGGCCGCGTTGCCGACCATGCCGCGCAGGTCGTAGCGGTCCTGCAGGTCGGCGATGCGCGCGGGATCGGTATCGATGACCGTGATCTCGTTGGCCTCGGACACGAGGCTTTCCGCCACCGAGAATCCCACCCTGCCGGCGCCGACGATGATGATCTTCATGGGGTGACGCCGTGCGTCGGCCGCGTCAGCTGCGATTCGGACTGCGCGATGCGGGCCGGGGCCGGCTAGTCTTCGTACTCGTCCCGATGCACGTACACCGGCGGCTGCGTGCCGACGGCCGGCGCGGCCGGGCGCGGCATGGGCGGCTCATCGAGCGGGCGGTCGCGCCGCACGCCGCGGGCGAGCTCGATGCCGAGTTGCTTGAGCTTGCGGTAAAGGTGCGTGCGCTCCAGCCCCGCGCGATCCGCGACGCGCGTCATGCTGTAGTTCTCCCGCACCAGGTGGAACTCGAAGTAGACGCGCTCGAACTGGTCGCGCGCCTCGCGCAGCGGCTGGTCGAGCGGAACGCCGTTGTGCGAACCCGGCGGCTCGCTGCCTGCCGCAGGCTCGTCGCTGCGCGGCGCCTCCGGCGGCGTGGCGACCGGCGCGGCCGCGCCCGGCGACAGCACGACGCCGGAGGTCGGCGCCGGCTGCGCCATGCGCGTGCCGAGCGAGCGCATCAGCCGCCCGCGCTCGAGGCCCTGGCGCACCGCGGTCAGCAGCCGCGCCATCGCGATCGGCTTCTCCAGGAACTCCATCGCGCCGTAGCGCGTGGCCTCGACCGCGGTATCGATGGTGGCGTGGCCCGACATCATGATGACCGGCATGGTCAGCTGGCCCTGCGCAGCCCATTCCTTGAGCAGCGTGACGCCATCGGTATCCGGCATCCAGATGTCGAGCAGCACCAGGTCGATCAGCTCGCGCGAGCGCAGGTCGCGCGCGCGAGCGGCGTTCTCGGCTGTCAGTACCGAGTGGCCTTCATCGCCGAGGATCTCCGACAGGAGCTCGCGGATGCCGATTTCGTCGTCGACGACGAGGATGGTCGACATTGCTCAGGCCCGCGCAGACGCGCCGCGCGGCGCGTCTGCATAGTCATTGATGACTGAATCGTTAGCCAACACTCTCACCTGCTTCAGCGGTTTCGCATCGCCCGTCACCGGGTCATTCGGCCGCGCGCTGCGGCGCGACCACGGCGGCGGCCGTGCCGTCGGCGGGCACCAGGCGCCGGAACACGATCGTCACGATGGCGCCTCCCGCAACGCCGCCTGCGCCGCTGCGGTTGACGACTTCCACGCGGCCCCCGTGCTCGTCGACGATCTTCCTGACCATGGCCAGTCCCAGCCCCGTTCCGCCGGGCTTGCTGGTGACATACGGCTCGAAAGCACGGCCAAGTATATTCGCCGCGAAGCCGGGGCCATTGTCCTCGACTGTCAGCCGCACCGCGCGCACCACGGCGTCGCCTTCGACGATCTCCACCAGTGCGCTGCGCACGATGATGCGCGGCGGCGCGCCGGCCGAGCCCGCGGGATCAGGATGCGCGCCCAGCGCCTCCTGCGCATTGCCGACCAGGTTGTGGATCACCTGCCGCAGCTGCGTGGCGTCGCCTTCGATCAGCGGCAGGGCAGGCGCGAGCACCAGGGTCACGGGCGCGCCGGCGGTGCGGTAAAGCGTGCCCACCTCCTCGACCAGCGCGTTCAGGTCGAGCGGCAGCAGCCGCGCCGGCGGCACGCGCGCGTAGTCGCGGAAATCGTCGACCATGCGCTTCATCGCCGCCACCTGGTTGACGATGGTCGACGTGCCCCGCCGCAGCACGTCGGCCTCGCCGCCCGGCAGCTTGTCGACGAGCTTCATCTGCAGCCGTTCGGCGGCGAGCTGGATCGGCGTCAGCGGATTCTTGATCTCGTGCGCCAGGCGGCGCGCGACCTCGCCCCACGCCAGCGCGCGCTGCGCCGAGATCACCTGCGTCAGGTCATCGAACACGATGACGTAGCCATCGCCTTCGTCGAGCGGCA
>JBGAIO010000014.1:0-37289 GCA_044225415.1 Burkholderiaceae bacterium
GATGGGCGGCGGGCGCGTGCTCGATGCGCAACCCGCCGGCTCGGCGCCACGCCGCGGACGGCGCGCGCCGTCGCGGCTGGCAATCCTCGAGCAGGTGCGCAGCGGCACGCCGGCGCAGGCGCTGGCCGCGTGGCTCGGGCTGCAGCCGGTGCCGCTGGCGCGGCTGACGTCGCTGTGGAACCTGCGCGACGACGAGCGCGATGCGCTGGTCGCCGCCAGCGATGCGCGCGTCGCCGCCGGCATCGCCTTCTCTGCGCAGCGTTGGCAGGAACTGCGCGAGCAGGCGCTGGCGCGCATCGCGGAGACGCACGAACGCGAACCCGAGATGCCCGGACTGGAGCAGCAGCGCCTGCGTCGCATCATCGCGCCGGCGATGGACATGGACGCGTTCGCGGCCGTCGTCGACGAACTGCTCGCGGAAGGCGCGCTGGTCCGGCGCGGCGCGTTCCTGTCGCTGCCGACGCACAAGGCGGAACTGGGCAGGGAGCAGCGCGTGCGCTGGGAGCGCATCAAGCCGCTGCTGCTCGACCGCCAGTACGAGCCGCCGCGCGTGCGCGACATCGCGCGCGAGACCGGCATTCCCGAGACCGAAGTGCGCGCGCTGCTGAAGACGGTGGCGCGGGTCGGCGACGTGGCGCTGGTCGCGCACGATCACTTCTTCCTGACGGATGCGGTGCGCGAACTGGCGGACATCGCGGCGGAGCTGGCGCAGCAGCACACCGTCGCTCGTGCCGCGGAGTTCCGCGATCGCATCGGCACGGGGCGCAAGCTCGCGATCCAGATCCTTGAGTTCTTCGACCGCGTCGGCTACACGCGCCGCGTGCGCGATGACCATCTGATCCAGCGGTCGAATCCATGGCGGTGATCGCTGTGCGGCAGGGGTGTTGCGTAGAATCGAAAGACTTTGCGTGGCAGTACGGAGGAGTGTCGCGTCCCGGTGGGCCGGCCAGACTTCAAATCTGGTAGGGGTTGCCAGCAATCCCTGGTGGGTTCGACTCCCATACTTCTCCGCCACGACGCCGCTGTGCGGCGTCCTGACTTAGAACACTATGAAAGAACGAGGCGGGAACCTGCGGTTCCCCCTCGTGCTCCCCCTCCGCTCAACAGACTTCTTGCGGGTGATATGCCGTACAACATTCTCGATGCGCTTTCGCCTGACGTGCTGTACGCGCCCGAGCAGGACATGTGGGTCCGCTTCGAGGCGGACGGGATGGCGCGTGTAGGCGCGACGCATCTGGTGGCGGCTCACGGGCAGTTCATGCTGTTCACGCCGCGGCCGGTGGGCACGGAGATCGCGCGCGACCGATCGCTGGGCGTGATGGAGACGGTGAAGACCGCGGTGGCCGTGCATGCGCCGCTGTCGTGCCGCATCGTCGAAGTGAACGCGTCGGCGGTCGACAACATCCATTTCGTCATCACCGATCCGTACGGCGCGGGCTGGCTGATGCGCGTCGAACCGACCCAGCTCGACGACGAGCGCGGAGACCTGCTGGACGCGGCTGCCTATCGCACATGGGTCGAGCCGCGCCTGGCCGAGAAGCTGGTGTCGCCGATCGACGAATTCGCGGGCGACGACCTGCGGGTCGATCCGAACCAGGGCTACTAGCCCGCGGTCGCCGTGGCGCGCGTCACCATCGTCGTCTGGTCGGCCGGTCCGGAGCGGCCCGTACTCGCGGCCGCCCCTTTCGTCTATGCGCTGACGGCGCGCGCGCTGGATGCCGACGTCGAGATGCACTTCACGTCGACGGCGGTGCGCTGGCTGCTCGAGGGCGTCGCCGCGAATGCCTGGACCGACGCAGCCCGGACCAGGACGGTTGCGGATTTCATCGCCGAAGCGAAGGCGGCCGGTGTGCGCTTACTCGCGTGCAGCATGGCGCTCGCAGAGCATCGTCGCGGCGAGGCATTGATCGCCGAGTGCGACGGACAGGCCGGTGCGGCGTCCGTCATGGCCGCCACCCTCGGCGACGACAACCGCACGCTCGTCTTCTAGGTACGACGAAAAGCGGCCTTTCATCGTCCATCAGGACGATGATGACGACCGACTTCGGCTCCGATACTCCAGACAAGAGCGCGCAACAGCGCCCGGGAGCCAACCATGGCCGGCCGCGAAGAAGACAGACTGCTGGGCAATCTGGGCAACATGCCCGTGTTCGCCGGGATCTGGTCGGTCGTGGTGGTTGTTGTGCTGGCCACCGCGGTCTGCATGTAGGTCCCGCGCAGTTCGCCGCCGTCGCCCCGGCGCAGGCCAGGGCCTAATTTCGGCGGGCGACGTGCCGTTAGCTGTCGCAGTTCACCACCCGATCCCCTTGCCGCCGCGCCGCGCCCGCCGCGGCGAGCTCGGCGACGCTGCGCTCGATCATCTTCTCGAACGGCTGCCGGAAATAGCGGTCGTTGATCACGTGGAAATAGCGCGCCGTGTCCAGGTGCGCCACCAGCGCGGACCATTCGATGTCGCGCACCTCCAGCAGGTAGAACTTGATCAGCACCCGCGCCACGTGGCGCGCGTTGCGTGCCGGGTCGGATGACAGCGCGGCCAGCCGGTCGCGTGCGCGCGCCAGCGGCGCATCGATATCGGCGAAGGGCGCGCCATGGCCCGGGATCACCCGGTGCGGCCGCAGCTTTGCGATCAGGTCGAGCATGGCCGCCTGCTCCGCAAAGCCCGAATCGCCCTCGATCTCCGGAAAGATCGCGCCGAAGCCGTGTTCCCACAGCACGTCGGCGGAAATCAGCACGCCATCGGTATCGTTCCACAGCATGACCGAGTGCGGATCGTGGCCGGGCGCGGCGAGCACGTCCCACGAGGAGCCACCCATTGTCAACGCCGAGCCGGGAACGATCATGCCGTCGGCGACGAAGCGTTCGCAGTGCTGACCCGTGGCGCGGAAAGTCAGCGCGTCTTCATCCCAGCGCGCGACGGCATCCGCCAACCCCGGCGGGATCAGCACGCGCGCCCCGGTGACCGCCTTCAGCCGCGCGTTGCCGCCGCAATGGTCCGAGTGCAGATGCGTGTTGACGATGCGCGTCAGCCTTCGACCGTCGAGCCGACTCTGCACTAGCGCCAGCGTCTGCTCGCGATGCGTGTCGTAACCCGTGTCGACCAGCGTGGCGCTGTCCGCATCGTCATGCAGCAGCACGTTGTTGGACGACAGCCAGCCGCGCTCGAAGACGTGCATCGTTTCGGTCCGCATGCAGGTCCGCATGCCGGTCAGCGCGCGCTGCGCGCTGCCGTGCGCTCCGCGACCGCGCGCAGCACGGCGCGCTTCTCGTCGTCGCTGCAGGCCGCCCACTGCGCGATCTCCTGCAGCGTGCGCGCGCAGCCGGTGCACAGTCCCGTCGCCGCATCCATCGTGCAGATGGAGGTGCACGGCGACGGCACCGTGCTGCGGGAGTCTGGGCCGGCGGCCGCAGTCGAGGGCATGCGGCGATTCTCGCACGCAGCTTCGCGGTGTCCGGCCGCGCGCCTTAGCGAATTCTTAGGGTCCGCTTAGGCACGATTTAGCGACGCCGCCGCGCGCCGCTGCCTACAGTCGCACCACGACGAACGACGACCGTGGAGGCATGATGGACACCGACCAGCGCTTCAACATCTACCTGCAGATCCACAAGGGCGTGCGCGCTGCGCTCGCCGGCGCCCTGCTGCAGCTCGGCCGCGCCGACCCGCACGATGACGCGGAAGTCAGGGAGGCGCTGGCCGCCGTGCGCGACCTGCTGGCCTTCGTGCAGGGCCATCTGCAGCACGAGGACGAGTGGATCCATCCGGCGCTGGAAGCGCGCAGCCCTGGTGCCAGCCGTGCGTCGGGCGACGAGCACGTCGAGCACACCGAGGCGATCACCGCGCTCGCGCTGTCGCTGCGGGCGGTGGAGCGCAGCGCCGGCGACGAGCGCGTCGCCGCGCTGCTGCGCCTGTACCGGCAGCTGGCGCTGTTCGTCGCCGCGAGCCTCGATCACATGCACATTGAGGAGACCGACAACCATGTGGCGCTGGCCAGCCACTACAGCGACGACGAACTGCGTGACCTGAACAACCGCCTGGTGGGATCGCTGTCGCCGGCGGAGATGATGACCGCACTGCGCTGGATGCTGCCGGCGATGAGTGCGCCCGATCGCGCCGGACTGCTCAATGGCCTGCGCGCAGCCGCGCCCGCCGAGGTGTTCGACGCCGTGCTCGCGATGCTGCGTCCGCATCTGTCGCAGCGCGACTGGGACAAGCTCGGCGCGGCCATCGGCCCGATGCCGTCACCGCTGGTGGCGGCGGCCGTGCAGGTGGTGCGGCCGGCGTGGGCGGCCGAAGCGCTGGCGGCGTAGGGCGGGCGCTACGCGGATTCGACGAGCTTCAGCGGCCGCTGCACGACGAGCTGGAAGCGGCCGCGCCCCGTCTTCTCGATGCGCACCGCCGCGTCCTTTTCCTGCAGGCGCCGCACCAGCAGGATCAGCCGCGCCTCGAGGTTGTCGGTGATGTCGGGCAGCGGGATCGAGCCGTCGAGCCGCAGCTCGCGGTTGCTGAACTCCGTGCGGCCGCGCTCGACGTAGTCGCGCACCAGCTTGCGGAAAATCGCACCGGCCACGCCCTTGATCAGGTACTCGTCGCCGATGAACACCGAGTTGTCGGCCGCGTAGTGGCGGATCGCCACCGGTGCGCCGCGCGGCGCGGCGCCGGAACGGGCGGCGGAACGCGTCGAAGGGTGCGTGGAAGCCGGCGCAGACTCGCTGTCGGCCGCGTCGCCCGAGCGCTCCGTCAGCTGCAGCAGCGCGATCGTGGTCGCGAGCTGCGCGCCGATGATGGTCAGTGCGTCTTCGTCCTCCCACCCGAAACGCGCCTCGGCCGGACTTTCCACGAACAGCACGCCCACCGTGCTGCCGCTCACCAGCAGCGGGATGGCGAGCTGGGAGCCCGGTGACGCCAGGCCCGGCAACGGGATCTCGGTGTCCGGCGTCAGGCCTGCGCGCTGCGCGCGCTCGCGGATGATGCGGCTGTACGCGTACTCGCTGGTGGCGTGAGCGATGCGGATGGGCGCGGCTTCGCGCGCGGCCACGCCGATGACGCCGTCGCCGAGCGCAATCTCCGAGCCGACGCCCGACACGTCGTAGCCGCGGCTCGCCACCGTGAACAGCCGGTCGCGGCTGCGGTCGATCAGCAGCACCATGCTGTGCGGGATGGCGAGCTCCGCGGCCAGCACCGCGAGCGCATCGTCGAGCACGGTGGCCAGATCGCTGGCGTGTGCCAGGCGTGCGCCCACCGTGCGCATGGCTTCGAGCAGTTCGCAGCGCGGCGGCGCCGGCGGCAGCTGCGGTCCCGGCTGATGCTCGATGTGCAGCACCTCGTAGACGTCTGCACCCTGCAGCTTGAATACGCCCGCCATGCCGCTGTGCGAAGCGATGCCCGACAGGTAGGCCTTCATGCGCTCGAACAGCGGACCCTGCGCTTCGGTGCGCAGGTAGCGGACATGCAGCACGTAGCGCGCGGCAGTGCCGGGTTCAACGACGAACACCGTGGCGCGTGGATTGGCCAGGATGTTGGCGCGGGTCTTGTTGAAGAACTGGAAGGACAGCGCCACGTGCCGGCGATCGACGTAGTGCACCTGCGACACGTAGGTCAGGTTGGGCACGCCGTCGGCGCCGCAGGTGGCGACCAGGCTCGGTACCACGCCTTCGAGACAGGCGCGGATCGAATCCAGCGGTGGCGACGGCACCTGCGTGGCAGGGGCCGCGGCCGGGTGCGGACTGCGGCGTCGGCGCGCAGGCGCCTTGGGAGCGCTCATGGTTGCGTGCCCGACAGAGGCGCGCCGGCGCGCGGCCCTGGCGTCTGCGCAAAGGCGCTTTCCGGCGTGAAGCGCAGCGCGACCAGCGTCGCCGGGTCGGCTGCGACCAGCGTGCGCGCCCACGGCTCGGTGAATCCGATGGACCCCAGCTCGATCACCACGGAGTCCGCGTACGGCGGCAGCAACGCGCGCTCGCGGGGCTGCAGCGGTCCGACGCGCGCATCACTGCCTTTCAACTGCAGCGTGCGATGCGTATGCGGCTCGCTGAACACGACGGCGACCAGGCCGGTTGCGCGCACGTCGGAAATCAGCTGTGCGGCGTACGAGCGGCAGATGAACACCGCCAGCTCGCCGTGGCGGCCGAGATCGAAGCCGACGCCGCGCGCCAGCGACGGCACGAGATCCGCGCTGCGCGACGCCGCCGACACCATCAGCCGGTGCTGCAGGAACTCGAGTACGACATCGCCGAGTACCGCGGAACTCATCATCGCCGACCGGGTTGGATGGTGGACGGCGATTCTATGCGGCAGGCCACGGTGCGGCCAGTGTTCCGCATCCGGAAGCGCACAATGCGGCGATGTCCATGATGCATCCGCAAGGCGGTGTCGACGCGGAGAACGGCGCAAGGCCCGTGGTCAGACTGCAGTCACCTGCCCGCCGCCGCCTGCTCGCAGCCGCCGCGCTGGCGGCTGCGGGTGCGCCGGTGCGCGCGGCCGAGCCGCGGACGCGGTCGATCCCGTCGTCCGGCGAATCGCTGCCCGTGATCGGCATGGGCACGTGGCTCACCTTCGACGTCGGCAGCGGCGCGGCGGAACGCGCGCGCCGCCGCGAGGTGCTCCAGGCCTTCTTCGCGGGCGGTGGGCGGCTGATCGACTCGAGCCCCATGTACGGTCGCGCCGAAGACGTGGTCGGCAACCTGCTCGCCGAGCGCGGTGCGACTGTGCCGGTGTTCGCGGCCACCAAGGTGTGGACCAGTGGCCGCGCGGCCGGCGAGCGGCAGATGCGAGATTCGCTGCGGCTGTGGCAGCGGCCGCGCATCGACCTGATGCAGGTCCACAACATGGTCGACTGGGAGACGCACCTGCCGACGCTGCGGCAGTGGCAGAGCGAGGGCCGCATCCGCTACGTCGGCATCACCACGTCGCATGGGCGGCGGCATGACACGCTCGAAGCCGTTTTGCGCCGCGAGCGCTTCGACTTCGTGCAGTTCACCTACAGCCTCGCCGACCGCAGCGCCGAGCAGCGCCTGCTGCCGCTGGCACAGGAGCGCGGCATCGCGGTCATCGTCAACCGGCCGTTCGACGGCGGTGCGCTGGTGCGGCGCCTGTCATCGCAGCCACTGCCGTCATGGGCCGCGTCGATCGGCTGCGCGAGCTGGGCGGAGCTCTGCCTGAAGTGGATCGTGTCGCATCCCGCGGTCACCTGTGCAATCCCCGCCACCACACGGCCGGACCACATGCGCGAGAACATGGCAGCCACGCAGGGCGCGCTGCCCGACGCGGCGCTGCGCCGGCGGATCGCGGACGAGGTGGCGCGTGGCTGATCAGGATGCAACGCGCAGCGAGGGCGTACTGGAGCCGGTGCGCCTGGTGCCGGGCGACGATGTGCGCAGTGCGCTGACGGCGCTGCTGGCCCGGCGCAGCGCCCGGGCCGCCTTCGTCGTCGCCGGCATCGGCAGCCTGTCGCGCGCCGCGATACGGCTCGCCGGACGCGACTCACCGCTGGAGCTGGCCTGCGACCTCGAGGTGCTGACGCTGTCGGGCAGCCTCGCGCCGGATGGCGTTCACCTGCACATCAGCGTTTCGGACGTCGAGGGCCGCGTGATCGGCGGTCACGTGTCGGCCGGCTGCCTCGTGCGCACGACGCTGGAGGCCATGATCGCGTGGCTGCCGCAGTGGCGGTTCGAGCGGGCGATGAATGCGGCCACCGGGTACCGGGAGCTGGAGATCCGACGGCAGGATCCGGGTTGACGGAGTCGCCGACCGCTGCAGCGACTGATCAGGCGCTGATCGAGTCAAGCAGTTCATCGAGCTGGCCGAACGTCTCGTTCATGACGTCCTGCGCGCCGGTGCCGGCGGCGTCGAGCGCTTCCTTCGTCGGGTAGAGCTCGCTCAGCACGAGCGTCGTCTTTCCGTTCTGCTCCCTGAAGGTGACGGTGGTGACGGAAGCTTCGGGGCCGCTCTCCTCGTTGGTCCAGACGATGCGTTGGTTCGGTACCACGTCGAGGTAACTGCCGAAGAAGGCCATCGTCTTCGCGGGGTCGTCGCCGAACACGAGGCGGTACCTGCCGCCGGTGCGCACGTCCAGCTCGCAGGAACGCAGCGTCATGCCCATCGAGCGCGGCACCCACCATTGTCTGAACAGCTCGGGCTTCGACCACGCCTCGAACACGATGCGCACGGGTGCGTCGAAGGTGCGGGTGACGACGACTTCGCGATCGGAGCTGCGTTCGATGGTCGTGCGATTCATGTCGGCCTCACCTTCTCTTCCTGCGGACAGCGGGTTTGTCACGGGACTTGAGCTGCTCGATCACGCGATCCAGCGCCTCGAAACGGGCGTCCCAGACCTGGCGATAGCTCGCGATCCACTCCATTTCCTCTTCGAGCCTGCACGGGCCGATCCTGCAGGTGCGCACGCGGCCGACCTTTTCGGTCGTGACGAGCCCGGCCTGTTCGAGCACGCCGACGTGCTTCTTCATGCCGGTGAGGGTCATGTCGAACCGGTCGGCAAGGTCGGTGATCGAGGCGTCGGCCCGCGCCAGCTGCTCGAGTACGCCGCGCCGGGTCGCATCCGCGAGCGCGGCGAAGGAGGCGTTGAAGTGGGTCGGTGAATACTGAACCATTTGGTTCAGTATAGGGCAGGTCGGCGACGGAATGCAAGTGTTGGAACCCGTTCAAGACCCACAGGGAGGACCATCAAGGCGTGCCGCACAAGTTCCGACTGCGCCACCGAAGTCACCCGCGCACTTGAACGACTCTATGTCCCGGAGAACCGATACTGATCGAAGTCGCACACCGGCCGGTAGCCGATCTTTCGATAGATGCTGTTGGAAGTCGGATTCGCGAGATCGGTGACGAGGCAGCAGCTGCGATGTCCTGCTTCCAGCAGTCGTCGCGTCAGTGCGCGCACCGCGGCGGTTGCATAGCCGTGCCCGCGCATCCCGGCCGGCGTGAACACCAGATTGACCCGGGCGCACGATCCAGAGCCGCCCGCGGTTGCGCACATCGCAACTGGGTGGCCGATGTCCCAGAAGTACAGGGTCCCGGCTCGCAGGTGTCGATCGACGGCTCTGGCCGCGTCATGCGGGTGGTTCGGAATTGCCTCGAGTTCGAAGGCGCGGGTCCACGCGATGGCGAGCGCCCGCTCGCCGGCACTCACCTCGCGTAGCGCTCCTGGCGTTGCCGGCAGGTCGTCGCTGACGCGCTGCAGGCTGTGCAGGCGTTGCCTCATGCCGATATCGGCGCGCCCGCCCGCCAGGCTGACCCACGCGTCGGCATAGGCGGCTGCGGCGTCGGCGGGCCCTGTCACCCCGGGCAGTGCACCAGATGCCTCATAGGCATCGGCCGCCAGAGCGGACAGGCTGCGGGCGGTGCCCCGAGTGACCAGCATCACCCAGGGCGGTGTGCGCAGTGCGCAGCACTCGAACTGCGCGCCGTCCGTCGCAGCGGCAAAGTAGGCCGGCACTTCGAGGACGCGCGTGCCGTCGGCGATGGAGCCCGCGAGACTCAGCATGACGTTGTTCTCGATCTCCGCCTTCGACAGCCATGACGTCGTGGCGGCGAGGAACGCGCCGGCGGTGGCATAGCGGTGTATCTGCAACGCGTCGCCTCACGCAGGTTGACGGTTCGACGTCATCGATGTGGACAGCCGGGCCAGCAGCACGGCCGGCGCATGCCGCCGCGCAGCTTGTCGATGCCGGCCTCGATGCGGCGCTTCCGAGTCTCTTCCTTCTTCGGCGAGGTGACCCAGCAGATCCACTCGTTGCGCGCCAACGGGGTGATGTCGGCCCATACGCTCGTCGCCGTGGCGTCGGATTCGAGGGCCTTGCGCAGGTCGGCCGGCAGGCTGTGCACCGTTCCGCTCGCGAGCTTGTGGGTTGTCATCGGTCGTTCACCCCGCGGGTCGATTGCCCCGTTCACTGGGTGGCCGGAGGCATCTCCGTTGCCTGCGACCACACAGCCTGCCAGCCGGCACTGCGCAGCTCATATGTGTCAGTGTGCCAGCACACGACGACGCGACCGGAAGGAAATACGAGGCGCGCGCGGTAGCGAACCGCGGCCATCTGCCCGGTTCGGCGAACCTGCACATCGCCGACGACGTCCCACGCAGAATAGAACGGTTCGCGCCTGACGGCGCCCAGATAGGCCTCGCGGGTCATCACCTTGCCCGCCGGCGTCACCAGTTGATACTCGGGGGCGTGCAGTTGCTCGAGCGTGGCCAGGTCGCGCGCCACGAGCGCCTTCGTTCTGTGCGCCTCCAGCTGGCGGAAGAAGTCCTCCGCCGCTTGTTCGGCGCCGCCGTGAAAGACGGCCTCGATGTTGTTGCCGTCCGGATCCAGAACGAACGCCGCGTAGTAACCGGGGTGGTAGGCGCGCTCACCAGGCGCGCCGTTGTCCCGTCCGCCATGCGCCAGCGCTGCCGTGTGGAAGGCGTCGACCATTGCGCGGTCACTCGCCTGGAACGCAATGTGGTGGCGACCGGTCAGTTCGCCCTGGATTTCACCGCTGTCGCGCGACGACACGTACAGTTCATCGGCCCAGAAGTTGTGCTCGTCGGCACCGCCCATCGGGATCGCCAGCGCGTCGAAGACGGCGCTGTAGAAAGCCTTGCTGGCCGCCAGGTCGCGGACGACCAGTCCGATGTGATCGATCAGCCGGCCGCGACGGGGTTGCGCAGCCATCGCACACGCGCGATCGAGAGAGACACTATGCCGCGAGCTTCGCGGTGACGGCGTTGCCGGCGCGCGAGTGCGCCTTGCGCTGCAGGATGCCGCTGATCCACTGGCCGGTCGCGACCGCCTGTTCGAAATCGATGCCGGTGTCGATGCCGAGGCCGCGCAGCAGGTACAGCACGTCCTCGGTGGCGACGTTGCCGGTCGCGCCCTTCGCATACGGGCAGCCGCCGAGCCCGGCGATGCTCGAATCGAAACTCGAGATGCCCATTTCCAGGCAGGCGTAGACGTTCGCAGTGGCCATGCCATAGGTGTCGTGGAAATGCCCCGACACATCGTCGATGTCGTAGATGGTCAGCGCGGCGTCCATCGCGCGGCGCGTCTTCTCCGGCGTGCCGATGCCGATGGTGTCGGCCACGCCGATGTGCTGCACGCCGATGTCCTTCATCAGCCGCGCGACGTAGGCCACGGCGGAAGGCTCGACCTCGCCCTGGTACGGGCAGCCGACCGCGCACGAGATCGCGCCGCGCACGGCCATGCCGTGTTCGCGCGCCGCCGCGGCGACGGGCCGGAAGCGCTCGATCGATTCTGCGATCGAACAGTTGATGTTCTTCTGCGAGAACGCCTCGCTCGCCGCGCCGAACACCACGACCTCGTCCGCGCGCGCCGCCAGCGCGCCCTCGAATCCCTTCATGTTCGGCACCAGCACCGAATAGACGACGCCCGGCTTGCGGCGGATGCGCGCCATCACGTCGGCCGCGTCGCTCATCTGCGGCACCCACTTCGGCGATACGTAGGACGTGACCTCGATCGCGCGAAAGCCGGCCGCGGTCAGACGATCCACCAGCTCGACCTTGATGTCGGCCGGGATCATCTGCTTCTCGTTCTGCAGCCCGTCGCGCGGGCCGACGTCGACGATGCGCACCTTCGAGGGAAGCGAGGCCACGGGATCCTCCGACAAAGCACGATCGTAGCGCGCGGCGACAGCGGAAGTGTGGAAACTGCGACTCGCGCCCGCCGATTGCGCTGCACACGGCGCGCGGCGCATTCCATCGCGCGCGACGTCGTCGGCGTTCAGCATGACTCCCATCAGCAGGTGCCACGGCACCGGGGAGCCAGGTCATGCAGGGCAATGCGTTACAGCGCTGGGTCGTTGCTGCCGCAGCCGCCGCGCTCGCGATCGCGATGCTCGCGCTGCCGGACGCGCGCGCCGCGGCCGACGCGCCCGAGCGGCTGCACGAAGAGCCGGAAGTGATCCTTGCGCGCGTCGCGCAGCAGATGAACGTCGAACTGCGCACCGACGCGATACCGCCGCGCGTGTACCTGGAAAGCCAGACACCGCTGGCGCAGTTCCAGGACGCGGTGCAGGCGCAGTGGGGCCATCGCCCCGCGCGTTTCGCCAACGTCTACGTCGTCGCACGCAACGAGATCTACCTGTCGGACGATCCCGCGTACTACCGCCGCATGCGGCGCACGCTCGACGAATCGCTGGCGCACGAGTTCGCGCACTACGTGCAGGCTCTCTATCTGGGCTACGATCTGGCGGACGAATCCTGCGAAGCGCAGGCGTTGGACGTGCAGATCGCGTTCCGCAATGAGCGCGGCGCGGGCTGACAGTGGGTGGGTAGGCGCGTCATCACGCGGAAGGTCAACCGATTAGTGCTGGTCGGCGCTGACCAAACGTATTTCCAGGCACCTATGGGCGTGAACTCTTAGGTCAGCCCAAAGTAACGCTCGAAGAAGGCCGCGAGCCTGTCCAGCACTGCCTGCTTCTTTTCCGAGTAATTGCTGTTTCTGGAAAACCTCGAGACTGGTGGCAGGATTCTCGTGATCGCTGTGCCAGCGACCGGGATCGCGCCATCACGGAACGCGTTGTCCACGAAAGCTCTCGTCTGGTCGGGGTTCAGACCCTCGTCGGCGATGATCTGGTCAAGCTCTGCGGCCTTCTTCCCGGCGACGAATGAAACCCATGCCGCATCCACCTTCGCCGTTGTGGAAACAGCGTCGACAAACTGTTCGATGAGGTCCCTCTTGTTGCGCAGCGACGGGCTGGAATTGATGGCGCGCTCGATCGTCGCGCGGATTTCCCTGTCTTTGCCCGTTCCCTTGGCCTTGATGTATCGCTCGACCAGCATCAGGATGTAATCGACGTTGATCTCTACCTGCTTTATCAGCTCGATCTCGAACACAACGTCGTCGTTGATCGATTCCTTATCGGCTGCGGACGCACTTCGGAATTCTGCGTACAGGTTCAGATAAAGACTCTGGTAGTCCTGGAAATCGCGTTCGCTCAGGATCTCGTTACCGGCAAAGTCGTCGAAGGCTGTCAGAATGTTCTTGAGACGAAGGATCGAGCCGAACAGCCTGATGAATGTCTTCTGCGCGGCCTCGCCAGTGATCGCCTTCCCCAGTGGGAAGGCCTCCACCAGTTCCACGACCTTCTGCTCGTACTCTGCGTAGTAGTCCGCGTAGGGCTTGAGCAGAACGATGCCCTTGGCATCCTTGTTTCCGAACAGCGCCAGCGCATCGTTGGTCGCCTCTTCCAGATCGCGGAAGGAAGCGATGTTGCCGTAGGTCTTTACCGAATTGAGGATGCGATTGGTGCGCGAATAGGCCTGAAGCAGTCCATGCGCACGCAGGTTCTTGTCCACCCACAGCGTGTTCAGAGTGGTGGCGTCGAAGCCGGTGAGAAACATGTTGACGACTATGACGAGGTCGAGTTCGCGATTCTTCAGTCGCTGGGACACGTCCTTGTAGTAGTTCTGGAACTTGTCGGCAGAGGTGTCGAAGTTGGTGGCGAACAGTTCGTTGTAGTCCCTGATTGCCGCGTCGAGAAAGTCGCGCGAACCCTGATCCAGCCCTTCGGTCTCGAACTCCTCTTCTCGGAGCAGGCCGCTCGACTCGTCTTCGTTAGGTGTGAAGCTGTAGATCAGGCCGATCTTCAATCGCTGGGCGGTCGGGACATCAGTCTGCTGGCGCGCGAACTCCGCGTAGTAGCGCTTAGCGGCGTCTATCGATGCGGTGGCAAACAGGGAATTGAATCCGATGAGCCGCCTGCCATCGTGCCGATAGCTGACGCTGCGCTTGGTCTTCTGGTCGAAGTGTTCGCGGATGTAGCCCGTAACCTGGGCGATGCGTTCCGGCGCGAGCAGTGCCCGCTCTGTATCGATGGCCGACACCTGCATATCGCGGACGTTGGGGGCTGTCCTGATGGTGTTGATGTAGTCGATGCGGAACGGCAGCACGTTCTTGTCGCTGATTGCATCGACGATGGTGTACGTATGCAGCCGATCGCCGAATGCCTGCTCGGTCGTGCGAAGCCGCGGATTGCCGCCCGCGCGGGCGTTGTCGGCAAAGATGGGCGTGCCGGTGAAGCCGAACAGGTGGTAGCGGGTGAATACGCGGGTGATCTCCGCGTGCATGTCTCCGAACTGGCTGCGGTGGCATTCATCAAAGATCACAACCACATGTGCGCCGTAGACCGGATGGTTCCTATTCCGGGCGACGAAGCGGCTCAGCTTCTGGATGGTCGTGACGATGATGCGCGAGTCCGGATCTTCCAGTTGCCGCTGCAGCACCGCCGTCGAGGTATTGGAATTCGCCGCCCCCCTTTCGAAGCGGTCGTACTCGCGCATCGTCTGGTAGTCCAGATCCTTGCGATCGACGACGAACAGCACCTTGGCAATATCCGGCAGCCTGCGCGCCAGTTGCGCAACCTTGAAGCTGGTCAGGGTCTTGCCGCTGCCGGTGGTGTGCCAGATGTAGCCGCCCGCCGCAAGTTTCCCGAGTTGGCGGTGGTTGGTGGCGGTGGCGATGCGTTGCAGGATGCGCTCGGCCGCAACGATCTGGTAAGGGCGCATCACCAGCAGCTTGCGATCCACGTCGAACACGCAGTACCGCGTGAGGATGTTGAGAAGGGTGTGCTTAGCGAAGAAGGTCTGGGTGAAATAGGTCAGTTCGGTGATGGACTGGTTCTTCGCATCTGCCCACCAGCTGGTGAAGGAGAAGCTGTTCGACGTCTTCCGGCGATCGCGCCTTCCGCGTTGCTCTGCGATGTGTCCGTCGCGCACCGTGTTGCTGTAGTACTTGGTCAGAGTGCCATTGCTGATGACGAACAACTGCACGTACTCGAATAGGCCGGACCCTGCCCAGAAGCTGTCGCGCTGATAGCGGTCGATCTGATTGAAGGCCTCGCGGATGTCGACGCCGCGGCGCTTCAATTCCACATGCACCATCGGCAGGCCGTTGACCAGGATCGTCACGTCGTAGCGGGCTGACCTGTTCATTTCGCTGCGTTCGACCTCGTACTGGTTGATGACCTGCAGGCGGTTGTTGTGAATGCTCTCCTTGTCGATGAGGTATATGTTCTTGGTGCTGCTGTCGTCACGCTCGAGCACCTGGATGTGGTCTTCCTGTATCCGCCCGGTCTTCTCGATGATGCCGTCATTGGCACCGGCGATTTTCTTGCTGTAGAAACCCTCCCACTCGGCATCGCTGAACACGATCCGGTTCAGTGTCTCCAGCTGGCGGCGCAGATTGGCGATGAGGTCAGCTTCGCTGGTGATGCGCAGGTATTCATAGGCCTGGACCTGCAGGCGCCCGATGAGATCCTGCTCCAGTTCGGCCTCTGACTGGTATCGCTCGTAGCGTGCCTCGGTCGGCCGCACGAACTCCGCGACGACCGTGCTTTCGCTGGAAAGCGCAATCGGCTCATAGCGGCTGGAATGGAGGTCGTCGGTCACGCGGCTTCCCGGAACGTCAGCAGACGGTCGCGGTAGTGCTCGTATTGCTGGCGGCGTACCTTGATCTCAGCGGGCAGTCCGGACGAGAGATCATTCACTAGCGCGTCGAATCTGTCGAGAATGGCGATGATGCGCGCTTGCTCATCGAGCTGAGGAACAGGAATCGGATACTTCTTGATCATTCCGATGTTCAGGTCGGAGCGGTTCCCGTGACCGTGAGAGCGTAGGTCATCGTACTGTTTGACCAGCCAGTGATAAACAAACCTGTAATTGGCTTGCGCTGGGTCTATTTCCAAGTTGCAACAGTGCTGGTTTGTCGTCAGCGGGATCCTGTTCACCGCAACGCGGCCTCGTGTAACGCCTGCACCAGAGATCGCAACGATGACGCTGTTCGCGGGAATCCGCTTTGCCGCTGAGTTCTTTAGTCCTGCTTCGGTAATGGTTGCACTTGTCGAATAGATATCCGAGTAATCGACTTCTTGCGTACGCAGCCACGGAATATCGCCGCCGTAATAGTCGGAACGAGTGGACGGCGGGGTACCACCTGACGAGATATTGGAACTAATTTCACTCAACGTCGTCCACCTTGCTTGCTTGCTTGCTTGCTTGCTTGCTTGCTTGCTTGCTTGCTTGCTTGCTTGCTTGCTTGTGCCGCGTCGAAGTGTTCGTCGAACGTCAATAGCACGTCGCGATAGTGTTTGTACTGTCGCCGACGCGCCTCGAGCTCCGCCGCGAGCTCCGCCTCGAGCTGAGTGAAACTATCCAGTGCCCTCACGATTTCGCGCTGAATCTCAAGCGGCGGAACTGGCACGCGAATCTTCGCAAGGCTCTTCGCCGATACGTCTATGACTTTCGTTCCTGTAGCTAGCTTCTTCTTCTGAGCGAAGAAATCGGGCGTTTGGAAGTAGTACGACAGATACTTCGGGTCTTGCCTGTGCTTGATTACCGTCGCGTGGCCGCCAGTGACGACCTGTGATTCACCAAGCCATGCGACAGCCTTACACACATCCTCGACATTTTCGCTGGTGTTAGTGATAACCAGATCGCCAGTATCAACCTTGGCGAGCGGTGCGGCGGTTTCCGGTGCGACAAAGGAAATGGTTTCCGTAGTCCAAACGCCGTAGTGGGTGTAGATCTGTCCGTAGTGGATGCAGCCGACGCCGGATTCCGTGAAGTCAGACTTTGGCATTCCATTGCCGCGAACCAACTCGGCAATGTCGTCAAGCGGCACTAACTCGATGCCAGCTGGACAAAGCTCGGCGATCAGGCGATCAATGCAGCTCATGCCTGCTCTCCTTCCAGGTCGGCGACGATGGCGTCGATCTGCGTCCGCAGTTCCGCTTGCCGTGCCACGATGTGGGCGATCTGGGCGTTGAGCGCTTTGATGTCCACGGATTCAGCGATGTCCGGTTGTTCGACGTAGGACGATATCGCGATCTTGTAGCCGTTCTCCGCGATGGTCCCGTTCTCCACCAGTCTGGCGAAGTGATTGACATCCTTGCGATTAACAAAGGCGTCGAGGATCCGTTGCTGGTTCGCGTGTGTGAGCTTGTTCTTGTTGCCGTTGCGCACGAACTCGGCGCTGGCATCGATGAACAGCGTGGCGTTGTCTCGCTTGGATTTCTTCAGGACGATGACGCAAGTGGCGATCGTGGTTCCGAAGAACAGGTCAGATGGAAGCTGAATGACCGCATCGATGTAGTTGTTGTCGACAAGGTATTGGCGGATCTTCTGCTCCGCGCCACCGCGATAGAGCACCCCGGGAAACTCGACAATGGCCGCCGTGCCGTTCACCGCCAGCCAGTTCAGGATGTGCATGGTGAACGCAAGATCGGCCTTGCTCTTCGGCGCGAGAACGCCCGCAGGAGCAAAGCGCGGGTCGTTGATCAGCAGCGGGTTGCTGTCGCCGGCCCATCGGATCGAATACGGCGGATTGGAGACGATGGCCTCGAAGGGCTCGTCGTCCCAGTGGGCGGGGTCGGTCAGCGTGTCCCCGTGCGCGATGTCGAATTTCTCGTAGTTGACGTCATGCAGGAACATGTTGATGCGGCACAGGTTGTACGTGGTCAAGTTGATTTCCTGACCAAAGAAGCCCTGTCGCACCTTGTCATGCCCCAGCACCTTCGCAAACTTCAGCAGCAGCGATCCGGAGCCGCAGGCTGGGTCGTACACCTTGTTGACCTCCGTCTTGCCGACGACGGCGATGCGGGCGAGGAGTTCGGAAACTTCCTGAGGTGTGAAGAACTCGCCTCCCGACTTTCCGGCGGACGATGCGTACATCGTCATCAGGAACTCGTAGGCATCTCCAAAGGCATCGATCGTGTTGTCGGAGTAGTTTCCGAGGTTGAGGTCGCCAATGGCATTGAGCAGCTTCACCAGCCTTTCGTTTCGCCGGGCGACCGAGGGCCCGAGTTTGGTGCTGTTGACGTCCAGATCGTCGAACAGTCCCTTGAAGTCGCGTTCGCTGTCCGTCCCGGAGGCAGATCCTTCGATCGCCTTGAACACACTGGACAGCGTTTCGTTCAGGTCAGCGTCATGGCGTGCGCGCCGACGTACGTTCGCGAACAGGTGCGAAGGCAGGATGTAGAAGCCCTTTTCCCTGACCGTCTCTGACCGGCCTTGTTCGGCATCGGTATCGGAAAGCCCGGCGTAGTCGAAGGTCTTGTCACTTAACTCCTGTTCCTGCGCGTTCAGGTAGGCGGCAAGGTTCTCGGAAATGAAGCGATAGAACAGCATGCCGAGCACATAGCTCTTGAAATCCCAGCCGTCCACGCTCCCGCGCAGGTCGTTGGCGATGCGCCAGATGGTCTTGTGCAGCTCCGCTCGTTCGGATTCCTTGTTGTTGTTCACGACAGCAGCGTTCACGCGGGCTCCGGAGTAATCAGTGCAACAGTAGGGAAGTAACTGCGATAGCGCCGGGCATCACGTGTCAGGATGTCCCAGCCTTGCACGGCGGCGTGGGCGCCGATGAAGAAGTCGGGCAGCACGTTGGAGCGCTGGCCACCTTCGCGGCGATACCTGAGATAGGCGCGGCCTGCCAGGAAGAGCGCCGGCCGCGGCATTTCATGCACGACCAGGCCCAGCCCCCCAATCGTCGAATCCAGCGCCTTGACCGAATCGAAGGCCAGGGACAATTCGGCGTAGATCACGGGATTTATGGCGAGGTCATGGGCCTGCGACTGTGCACGCAGCTGGCGCAGCGACCAGTCGACCCAGGTCGGATCGTTCTGCACGACGTCCAGCAGGACGTTCGTGTCGACAAGAATCATCGACGGCTTCAGTCCGTGCCGCGCAGCAACGCCATCAGCTCATCCGTGCGCCATTTCACCTGGGCCTTGCCACGAGCCGCCTCGAAGCGGTCGCGCCTGGCGTCGCGCGTCCTGGACCCGGTGCGTCCGCCCGCCTTGTGGACCACGACCTGACCTTCGCGATTCACGCCGAACTCCACGCCGTCACCGGGCGAGAGATGCAGTGCGTCGCGCACCTTCTTCGGGATCGTCACCTGTCCCTTGACTGTCATGGTGGTTGCCATCGCGGCTCCCGCGGTAAGACTCGATGAACGAGTGTATTACATCCGTTCCGTGGGTGCCCGATCAGTAACCGCGCTCGCGGTCGACCCGTCCGCTGACAGCCTCCCCGCGCGACCACTCGACCAGCTTGTCGGCGACCTGCGCCACCGCTGGATCGCGCTCGGTCTCGGCCGCGACGTGCGGCGTCACCAGGATGTCATCGCGCGCCCAGAACGGATGGGTCGGCGGCAGCGGTTCTTCCGCGAAGACGTCGAGCGTCGCGCCCGATAGATGGCCTGCATCGAGCAGCGCAAGCAGGTCGGCCTCGACCAGCGCATTGCCGCGGCCGATGTTGACCACGTGCGCGCCGGTGGCGAGCTGCGCGAGCGCGGCGCGGTCGAGCAGTCCGTCGGTGCCGGGCGTGGCGGGCAGTGCGGCGACCAGTACGTCGAGTCCGGCGAGGAAGGCGTGGAACTCCGCCGGCCCCGCATAGCAGCGCACGCCGGTCACTTCGCGCGGCGTGCGCGCATGACCACGCACCGCGAAGCCCTGTTGCAGCATCGTCTGCGCGATGGCCGCGCCGATGACGCCGAGTCCCAGCACCCCGATTGTGTAGCTCTCGCGGGGCGGCACAGGCTCGGCCTTCCAGCGCCGCTGCGTCTGTGCGCGCGCGTAGCGGTCGAAGCGCCGGTAGCTGCGCAGCACCGCGGCCAATGCGTAGTCGGACATCGAGCGCGCCATGCCCGCGTCTTCCAGCCGGTACAACGGCAATGTCGTCGGCAGCTGCGGCAGCGCGAGCAGCGCATCGACACCAGCGCCGAGATTTGAACACGGCCTGCAGCCGCGGCTGCTCGATGAACAGCGCGCCGGGCGGACGCCACACCACCGCGACATCGGCGGCGGGCGCGTTCGGATCGGCCGTGGTCAGCGCTGCGCTGCGCGCCCACACGTCGGCAGCCAGACCACGCTGCGCGAGCGCCTCGGACAGCGCCGTGGCCCACGCGGCAGCCGTGGCCTCGCGTGCGCACAGCACGATGCGCAGCGGCATGCGCATTCCCCGGTCAGGCGGCCGGCTCGAACCGGACCAGCTCCGCGCCCTCGGCGACCTGGTCGCCCACTGCGTACAACATCTCCGCCACGACGCCGTCAGCGGGTGCGACGATGGTGTGCTCCATCTTCATCGCCTCCATCACCAGCAGGGGCGTGCCGCGCGCGACCTTCGCACCCGCGACGGCACCCAGCGCAATGACCTTGCCCGGCATCGGAGCGGTCAGGCGGCCTTCGGCGGTGTCCTGCGATTCCGACTGCGCGATGATGTCCACCAGCGACAGCACGCGATGCCGCCCGCGCGTGAACACGTGCAGGTCGTCGCCCTGCCGCACCACGTCGGCCACCAGCGTATGGCCGCCGAACACGATCGACAGGCTGCTGCCTTCGCCACGCGCGATGGCCAGCGTGCCGTGCGCGCCGGCGTGGTGGAAGCGCCACGCATCGCGGCCGTATTCGAGGTCGACGTCGTGCACGCCGCGTTCGGACTTGAAGGTCAGCGTGCGGGTGTAGGTGGTGTTCAGCCGCCAGCCGTGCGTGCGGCTCCACGGATCGTCGTCCTGGGCGCGCGCATCGTCGGTCAGCACCCGCGCACAGGCGAAGGCCAGAAGCTCGTTGCCGACGCGCTCGTCGCGCGCGCTGTCGGCAGAACCCGGCGCGAACAGCCGCTCGCGCTCGCGTTCGATCAGGCCGGTATCGAGCTCGGCGTTCCGGAAGCTGGCGTTGGCGAACAGCCGCGACAGGAAATCGACGTTGTTGGCGACGCCGACGATGTGCATCTGCGCCAGCGCGTCCTGCATGCGCGCGATCGCCTGCGCACGGTCTTCGCCCCACACGATCAGCTTGGCGATCATCGGATCGTAGTGCGGCGTGATCTCGTCGCCGGCGCGCACGCCTGCGTCGATGCGCACCGGTGCGGGCTGGTGGAAGGGCTCGCCGTCGGCATTGCGCATGAAGGCCACATGCGGCGGCATCGCGAAGTGCTGCAGCCGGCCGATCGACGGCAGGAAGCCCTTGTCCGGGTTTTCCGCATACACACGCGCCTCGATCGCGTGCCCGGCAATCTCGAGCGACGCCTGCATCTTCGGCAGCAGGTCGGCGAGCGATCCGCCCGCGGCGATGCGCAGCTGCCACTCGACCAGATCGTGGCCGCAGATCATCTCGGTGACCGGGTGCTCGACCTGCAGCCGCGTGTTCATCTCCATGAACCAGAAATGACCCGTCGCATCGGTGATGAACTCGACGGTGCCTGCGCCCACGTAACCCACCGCCTGTGCGGCGGCGACGGCCGCTTCGCCCATCGCGCGGCGGCGGCCTGCCGTCATGCCGGGTGCGGGCGCCTCCTCGATCACTTTTTGGTGCCGCCGTTGCACCGAGCAGTCGCGTTCGAACAGGTACACCGCCTTGCCGAGGCTGTCGGCAAACACCTGGATCTCGATGTGGCGCGGCCGCTCGATGTATTTCTCGACCAGCACGCGCTCGTCTCCGAAGGACGATCCGGCCTCGCGCTGGCACGACGCCAGTGCGGGCAGGAAGTCGGAGCTGGCTGCGACCACGCGCATGCCCTTGCCGCCGCCGCCGGCGCTGGCCTTGATCAGCACCGGATAGCCGATGGCGTCGGCCTGTTCGTGCAGGACCGCGGCGTCCTGGTTTGCGCCGTGATAGCCGGGCACCAGCGGCACGTTCGCGCGCTCCATCAGCGCCTTGGCTTCGCTCTTGCTGCCCATCGCATGGATGGCGAAGGGCGGTGGCCCGATGAACACGACGCCGGCGTCGGCACAGGCCTGCGCGAAGGACTCGTTCTCCGACAGGAAGCCGTAGCCGGGATGGATGGCCTGCGCGCCGGTGTCGCGCGCAGCGGCGAGGATCAGGTCTCCGCGCAGGTAGCTGTCGCGCGCTGGTGCAGGACCGATACGCACGGCCTCGTCGGCCAGCGCGACGTGCCTGGCGCCGGCGTCGGCGTCGGAATACACCGCCACCGTCGCGATGCCCATGCGCCGCGCCGTCGTCATCACTCGACATGCGATCTCGCCGCGGTTCGCGATGAGTATTTTTCGAAACATGGCTATGCCTTGCGTTGAGCCTTCGTCAGGTCGAGCTCGCCGTCCTTCAGCAGCGTGAACCAGCCCTCGGCGGTGTTCAGCTGCAGGTCGAGCCGCAGCGGAAAGCGCGTCATCAGCTCGGGCGGCACCGTGCCTTCGTTGGCCGACACGCCGATGGCCATCGAGCTGCCGGGCGGCATCTTCACGGCGGCCTCGCGCAGCGCCTTGAACTCGCGCTGTGCATCGGGCGTCAGCGCAAACACGTTCCAGCGCCGCCCCGCAGGCGCGGGCGGCAGGCGCGCGTCGCGGTCGACCGGCTCGGTCAGCGCGATGCTGCCCTCGCGCGCGGCACCGTCCTTCGGCGTCAGCGTCACGCGGATCGTCACGTCTTTCATCGTGGCGCGCGCATCGGTCAGTGCCGCCGCGCGCAGCTGCGCCGGGTCGATGGCGAGGAAGGCGTCGCGGTCGAAGCGTGCGAACTTCCACATCGTCGACAGTGGCACCGACGTGCAGCCGACCGTCCCCAATGCCAGCAACGCCAGCGCACCGACAAGGCGACGCCGCTGCGGCGTCATCGCCGCGTCTCCACGGCTTCGCCACCCAACAGCGCGCGCAGACCGCGCCGGATGAAGCGGAAGAGCTTCGGCAGCAGCCACAGCGCAATCAGCACCAGCACGGCGACGATGCCCGCCGCTACCCAGGGGTACGTCATCACCAGCCACAGCAGTCCGCCGACCGTGAGGTCTTCGGCCACCGACAGCGTGACGTTGGAAAAGGGTTCGGGCGAGGTGTTGGCCGCGGCGCGCGTACCGGCCTTGGCCAGATGGCTGGTGGCGGCCAACGTGCCACCGAGGATGGCCGCGGCCGTGGTCCACGCTGCGCTGTCGAGACCGCCGAACACGCCGGCCGCGAGCGCCGCGCCCGCAGGGATGCGGATGAAGGTCTGGATGCTGTCCCACACGGAGTCGACGCCGGGAATCTTGTCGGCGACGAACTCGATCAGGAACATCAGCCCGGCCGCGATCAGCACGATCGGATTCTGCAGGATCGACAGTCCGCGCGGCAGGTCGACCCAGCCCGCGTAGCCGACCAGCCCGACCAGCAGCAGCACCGCGTACAGCCGCAGGCCACTGGCGAAGCCCAGCACCGCGGCGAGCGCGATCAGTTGCGGGATGTCGAGCGTGTCCATGGCGTAACGGTGGCGCGCGCGTCACTTCTTTCCATTGGATCGCTGCATCACATTTCTTCCTCGTCGCTGTCCGCCTGCATGGCTTCGAACTCGGCGACCCAGCGCGACTTGCGCTTCTCCAGGAACGCGCGCACGCCTTCGCGCCCGTCGTCGCTGGTGCGGATGTCGGCGATGCGTGCGGCGGTGTCGTGCATCAGCGCATCGTCCAGCGGCGCCACCGCCAGGTCGCGCACCAGCGCCTTGGCCTGCGCGACCGCGTGCCCGCTGGTCTGCAGCAGCGTGCCGAGCAGGGCGTTGATCGTTCCATCGAGCTCTTCCAGCGGAGACAGTTCGTGCACGAGGCCGATGCGATAGGCCTCGCCGGCGGCGAACTTCTCGGCCGTCAGGAAGTAGCGGCGCGCAGCGTTCACGCCCATCGCGCGCACGACGTAGGGGCCGATGGTGGCAGGGATCAGTCCGAGCTTCGTCTCGCTGAGGCAGAAGTTCGCTTCGATCGCCGCGACCGCGATGTCGCAGACCGCCACCAGCCCGATGCCGCCGGCGTAGGCATCGCCGTGCACGCGCGCGATGACCGGCTTCGGGCAGTCGTGGATCGTGCGCAGCATGGTCGCGAGCTTCAGCGCGTCGGCACGGTTCTCGTCGTGGCTGTAGCCGGCCATGCGCTTCATCCATGCGAGGTCGGCGCCGGCGCAGAAGGCCGGCCCGCGGCCGGCCAGCACGATGGCGCGCACGTCGCCGTCATCGCCCAGCGCGCGGAACGCGGCCGTGAGTTCGGCGATGGACGTGTCGTCGAAAGCGTTGCGCACGGTTGCGCGATTCATCCACACCACCGCGACGCGATGGTCGATGCTGACCTGCAGTGTCGAATAGTTCATGGGCTCAGGTGCTGGACGAGAAAGGCCTGGATGCGCGGCAGCGCGTCGGCGCGCGCCACGGGATTGCCGCCCATGTGCACGCCCTTGCCGTCGACGCCGTTGGGCACGCCCTCGACGTAGTGCACGGCCGCGCGGCGGTCGAACCCATGGTAGCTGCCTTCATAGCTCACGAACTGCAGCGGCTGGGCGCCCGCCGTCGCCTGCAGCCGCCTGGCCAGCGCCGCACACGGCTGCGGCGGCGTCCAGTCGTCGTCGGCGCCCACCATCATCAGCAGCGGGACCGCCGGCGCATAGTCCGGCTTCTTCAGGAAGCCTGAGCAGCCGGGATACATCACCACGGCCGCCCGCGGCGCCAGCGGCCATGCCGGCATGTCGACGGTCCGCAGGATCGTGGAGGCGCCCATCGACCAGCCCATCAGCGCGACGCGGTGCGGATCCACGTCGCGCCGCGCCGCGAGCCAGCCCAGCGCCGCGTTCACGTCGTCGCGGCGCATCGCGTCCCTGATGGTGCGCGTGGCCGAGGCTTCGCGGCAGATCTCGCGCTTGCCGCGGCCCGTGAAGCTGTCGACCAGCAGCACATGCCAGCCCTGCGCCAGCCATCGCCGCGCGTAGTCGACGTAGCGGCCGTCCAGCGGGCCTTTGGCCGTGTACAGCCCGCCGCAGCCGTGCAGCGCGACGATGACCGGCCGCGCATCGCCCGCCGCACTGGACGCGGGCAGCCACAGCAGCCGCACCTCGGGCCGGTCGGTCAGCGTGTACTCCTGTGCGTCGGCGAACGGCAGGTCGGCGCGCGCCTGCGGCGCAGCCGCCGGCGCGGCCGCCAGCAGTGTCAGAACCGCGCCCGCCAGCACGCGGCCCGCCCACCCGGTGTTCAATCGATGGCCCATCGCTTGGCTACCTCCTCGAGCATCACTTCGGTCGCGCCACCGCCGATGGCCAGCACGCGCGCGTCGCGGACCAGCCGCTCGATGGCCGATTCGCGCAGGTAGCCGGCGCCGCCGTGGAACTGCTGGCAGGCGTAGGTGACGTCGTTGACCAGTTCGCCGGTCAGCGCCTTCAGCATCGACACTTCGCGCACCGCATCGGTTCCTGCGTCGACCAGCGCTGCGCAGTGATGCAGCAGCCGGCGCGCGGCCTCGGTCTGCGCGGCCAGCATCGCGAGCTTCTGTCGCACCACCTGCTTGTCCCACAGCGTCGCACCGAAGGCGCGGCGCTCGTTGACGTAGCGGTGCGTCAGGTCCAGCGCGGTCAGGCAATGGCCGATCGCCATGCTGCCGAGCGCGATGCGCTCGGTCTGGAAGTTGCGCATGATCGCGTAGAAGCCGCCATTTTCCTCGCCGAGCAGCGCATTGGCGGGCACGCGGCAGTCCTCGAAGGCGAGTTCGGCCGTGTCGGACGCGAGCCAGCCGCTCTTCTTCAGCGCGCGACCGACGCGCAGGCCGGGGGTGCCGCGCTCCACGGCAAAGATCGAGATCCCGCGAGTGCCCTTGGCCGTCGGATCGGTGCGCGCCGCGACGAACAGCAGGTCGGCGAGCACGCCGTTGGTGATGAACATCTTGCTGCCGTTCAGCACCCAGTGATCGCCGTCGCGGACGGCACGCGTGCGGAGCGCGGCGACGTCGGAGCCCGCGTCGGGTTCGGTGATGGCGATGGCGGTGATGCAGTCGCCGGCGATCACGCGCGGCAGCCAGCGCGCCTTCTGGGCCGCCGTGCCGGCGTGCATCAGGTGCGGACTCGCCATGTCGGTGTGCACGAGCACGGTGATCACGAAGCCGCCCGAGGTGCTGCGCGCGAGCGCCTCCTGGAACACGACGTTGGTGGTCATGTCGGCGCCGGCGCCGCCGTCGTTCTCAGGCACGCGCAGGCCCAGCCAGCCGAGCGCGCCCATCTTCTTCAGCACGGCGCGTGGCGTGGAACCGGCCTCGTCCCACGCGAGCGCGTGCGGCTCGACTTCGGCCGCGATGAAGCGCGCCACCTGGTGGCGCAGTTCACCATGCGCGGCGTGCGCGGCGACGTCGGCAGACATGAACGCCTGAATTGACCCGTGGCTACATGCGGAACACGCCGAAGCGTGTATCCGGAATGGGGGCATTGAGCGTAGCCGACAGTGCCAGCGCCAGCGTCTCCCGCGTATCGAGCGGGTCGATGACGCCGTCGTCCCACAGGCGCGCCGTCGCGTAGTACGGGTGGCCCTGGTGTTCGTACTGCGCGAGGATCGGCGCCTTGAAAGCCTTCTCGTCGTCGGCGCTCCACGGCTGGCCCTTGGCCTCGAGATTGTCGCGGCGCACGGTGGCCAGCACGCTCGCGGCCTGCTCGCCGCCCATGACGCTGATGCGCGCGTTCGGCCACATCCAGACGAAGCGCGGGCCGAAGGCGCGGCCGCACATGCCGTAGTTGCCCGCGCCGAAGCTGCCGCCGATGATCACCGTGAACTTCGGCACCTGCGCGCACGACACGGCCGTCACCATCTTCGCTCCGTGGCGCGCGATCCCTTCGTTCTCGACCTTGCGCCCGACCATGAAGCCGGTGATGTTCTGCAGGAAGATCAGCGGCAGCCTGCGCTGGCAGCACAGTTCGATGAAGTGTGCGCCTTTCTGCGCGCTCTCCGAGAACAGGATGCCGCTGTTGGCGACGATGCCCACCGGCATGCCGTGGATCCACGCGAAGCCCGTGACCAGCGTCGAGCCGTAGCGCGCCTTCCACTCGTCGAATTCCGAACCATCGACGATGCGTCCGATGACCTCGCGCACGTCATAGGGCTTGCGAGTGTCATTGGGGATCACGCCGTACAGCTCGCCGGCGGCGAGCAGCGGCTCGCGCGGATCGCGGCACTGCAGGGGCGCGGGCTTGACGTAGTTGGTGGTCGCGACGATGCGGCGCGCCAGCGCCAGTGCATGCGCATCGTTCTGCGCGAGGTGGTCGGCCACCCCCGACAGCCGCGTGTGCACGTCGCCGCCGCCGAGATCCTCGGCGCTGACGATTTCGCCGGTGGCCGCCTTCACCAGCGGCGGGCCGCCGAGGAAGATCGTGCCCTGGTTGGCGACGATGATCGATTCGTCGCTCATCGCCGGCACGTAGGCGCCGCCGGCCGTGCACGAGCCCATCACCACCGCGATCTGCGGGATGCCCGCGGCCGACAGCGTCGCCTGGTTGTAGAAGATGCGGCCGAAGTGCTCGCGGTCGGGGAACACGTCGTCCTGGTTCGGCAGGTTGGCGCCGCCGGAATCGACGAGGTAGATGCACGGCAGCCGGTTCTCTCGCGCGATTTCCTGGGCGCGCAGGTGCTTCTTCACCGTCATCGGATAGTAGGTGCCGCCCTTGACGGTGGCGTCGTTGCACACGATCACGCACTCGCGGCCCGACACGCGCCCCACGCCGGTGATGATGCCGGCCGACGGCGCCGCGCCTGCATACATGTTCCACGCGGCGAGCTGCGACAGCTCGAGGAACGGCGTGCCGGGATCGAGCAGCATCTGCACGCGGTCGCGCGGCAGCAGCTTGCCGCGCGCGGTGTGCTTGGCACGCGCGTCAGCGCCGCCGCCGGCCGCAACCTGCGTGATCACGGTCTTCAGGTCGGCGGCCTGCGCGGTCATCGCGTCGGCGTTCGCCTTGAACTCCGCGCTGCGTGGATTGAGCCGAGTCTGCAGGATCGTCATGGTCAGGGCGTGTCAACGCTATGGGCAGATCGCGCCTCCGGCAGCACGTGCACGGACTCGCGATGCCGGCGGAAGTGATGGAAGGCCAGGACCAGCGCCAGCAGCGACAGCAGCGCCGACATGTACATCGGCGCGCCGACGCGCCAGTCGTCGGCCGGCAGGTGCGTCGAGGCGGCGAGCAGCGGCGCGCCGATGAAGGGCGCGATCACCGCCATCAGCGACGCCAGCGACGACAGCGAGCCCATGGCCACGCCCTGCGAGCCCGGGTCCGTGGCCTTCGACACCAGTGCGTTCAGCGCCGGGCCCATGCCGTAGGCGAGGAAGTTCAGCACGATCACGACGTACATCATCCAGCCGGTCTGGATCAGCCCGTAGCTGAGATAGGCGAGCGTGCCCGAGGCCATGCCCAGCAGGATCAGCTTGCGCTCGTTGAAGCGGCGCAGCAGCACGCCGAGCAGTCCGCCCTGCACGATCGACGCCATCACGCCGACGATGAACAGCGAGAAGCCGGTCTCGCGCGGGCTCCAGCCGAAGCGGAAGGTGGTGTACAGCACCCAGACGCCATGCAGCACGAACTGCGCGAGGTTGACCAGCGCGATGACCGCCACCAGCCAGCCGACCGACCGCAGATTGGCCAGCCCGACCAGCGACGACACCGGATTGGCACGCCGCAGGTCGACCGGCTTGCGCCGATCCAGCGGCAGCGATTCGGGCACGACGAAGTATCCGTACAGGAAGTTCGTGACCGACAGTCCCGCCGCCACGTAGAAAGGCAGGCGCACGTCGATGCCGCCGAGCAGCCCGCCCATCATCGGCCCGACGATGAAGCCGATGCCGAAGGCCGCGCCCAGCAACCCGAAGCTCTTCGCGCGGTCTTCCGGTTTGGTCAGGTCGGCGACATAGGCGTTCGCCACCGAGAAGTTGGCGGCCAGCGCACCGCCGAACACGCGTGCCGCCAGCAGCCAGGCCAGCGAGGTCGCCAGCGCCGACAGCAGGAACATCATGCCGAGCCCGAAGATCGAGCCCAGCAGCACGGGCCGCCGGCCGTAGCGGTCCGACAGCGCGCCGAGCAGCGGTGCGCACATGAACTGCGTCAGCCCGAAGCTGACGATCATCGCGCCATACCAGTACGACTGCGCTTCGCGGTTGCCGGTGAACTCGCCCACCAGCGCGGGCAGCACGGGCAGCAGCAGGCCGATGCCCATCACGTCGATGAGCAGCGTGAAGAAGATGAAGATGATGGCGGGACGGCGCTTCATGCGGTGCGGAGGCGTGTGCGCCCGGTCAGGGCGCCGGCATGATCGACACGCCGCGATGGCCCAGGCAACGTGCCAGCCACTCGCGTATCGACGGATACGACGCCAGGTCGTATCCGCCGTCTTCCGCGACGTGGGTGTAGGCGAACAGTGCCAGGTCCGCCAGGCTCAGCGCGTCGCCGCCGAACCAGTCGTGGTCGGCCAGGTGCTGCTCCATCACGCTCAGCGCGCGATGGCCGCGCGCCAGCAGGTCGGGCAGCCGCGGATCGTCCGGGCGACGATGGAACATCCGGATGAAGCGTGCGACGGCGATGGCCGGCTCGTGCGAATACTGCTCGAAGAACATCCATTGCAGCATGCGTGCGCGCGCCAGCCGGTCGACCGGCACCAGCTCCGTGCCTTCGCCGAAGTACCACAGGATCGCGTTGGACTCGGGCAGTGTCGAGCCGTCGTCCAGCACCACCACCGGCACCTTGCCGTTGGGATTCATGCGCAGGAACTCGCCGGTGCGCGTCTGCGCCTTCATCACGTCGATCTCGCGCCATTCGTACGGCTGGCCGGTGATGTCGAGCGCCATCTTCACCTTGTGGCAGTTGCCGGAGCTGCGCGTGCCGTAGACGACGATTCCCATGGCGGCAGCCGACCTAGAACGGTCCGGTGGTGATCCAGCGCTCGACCTGCGCGAGCCGATCCTGCCCCCAGAACATCTCGCCGTCGACGAAGATCGTCGGCGCGCCGAACACGCCGCGCGCAATCGAGCGATCGACCTCGACGCGCAACGCTTCCTTGACGGCGTCGCTCTGCGCGCCGGCGGCGAGTGCCGCGACGTCCAGTCCCAGCGACTGCGCGACCTCCATGACGACCGGCGCCTCGCTGATGTTGCGGCCCGAGACGAAGTACGCGCGGAACACGGCGTGGATGAAGGCCGACAGCTGGGGCGAGCCCTGCTGCTGCAGCCACACCGTCGCGCGCGCAGCGGTGATGGTGCTGATCGGAAACGGCGTCGGCTGCCGGAACGGCACCGCGGCGAACGCGGCCGAGCGCGCGAAGTCGCGCTGGGCGTAGCGCGACTTCGATGGATGCAGCGTCGTCAGCGGCGCGCCGCCGACCACCTTGAAGACCGCGCCGAGCAGCGTCGGCCGCCACTGCAGCTCGCGGCCGTGGCGTTCGGCGATCGCCTCGATCTCCTCGGAGGCGATGTAGGCATAGGGGGACGAGTAGTCGAAGTAGAACTCGAGGGCAGAGGCCATGGGCGGCGTTCCGGTCGGGTGCCAGCCCGCGATGTTACTGGGGTGGCGCCGACAGGCACGGCCGCGTCGGGGCGCGCGCTACTTCTTCGGTCCGGACGAGGCCCGCAGCTTCAGAATCGGTAGGACAGCGTCACGCGGAAACTGCGCTTTTCGCCGGGATGGAAATGGATGTCGTCGACGCCTTCCGGCGGCTCACCCTGCAGCCGCGACGGGTAGTAGTAGGCGATGTCGTAGGTGTCCGCGTTGAAGAGGTTGAAGACGTCGAGCCGCAGTTGCGTGTTGCGCACGATTTCGTAGCCGACCTGCGCATCGACGATGGTGGACGACGGCGAGCGAACGCTGTTGGACTCGTCCAGCGGAAACGCGCCGATGTAGCGCAGGAACAGGCCCCCCGACCAACCCTGGTAGTTGTCGATCGCGGCGCCGGCCGAGACGACGTAGCTCGGTGCGCCGGGAATGTAGTCGCCCTCCGGGGCATCGCCGGTGAAGCGGGCGTGATTCCACGCGAAGTCCAGGTCGACGAACATGAACGACAGTGGACGCCAGCGCGTGTTCCACTCAACGCCGTAGCGCTCCGACGGTCGTCCCGCCTCGGTGGTGCCGGCATCGCCGACAAAGGCGAGTTCGCTGTCGAGTTCCAGGTACCACAGTGCAATCGAGGACTGGACGCTGCGGATCGCCTCGGTGCGCATCCCCAGTTCTGCCCCCTTGCTGCGCACCAGCGGCGTGGCGGCATCGACCGGGTCGAGCGTCTTGGGATCGATCTTGATGGTCACCCCGCGCGCGTCGTTGCTGTGGAAGCCGTAGCCCGCATTGACGAAGTACTCGGTGCGGTACCACGGCCCGAACACCAGCGAGACCTTGGGCGATGCGATACCGGAGTTCACCTTGCCCGAATTTTCCGGCAGCGTGGAGTCGACGTCGAAGCGGTACCAGTCGTAGCGGATGCCGAGGATGGAACGGAACCAGTCGCTCCACCTCGTGTCGTTCTGCGCGTAGATGCCGGCGCTGCCCTGCACGACATCATCTTCGCGGGTGGTCGTCAGGCGTTCGCGGCGGACGGTCGAGTACAGCCCCACGGGATCGATGCGGTCCTGCCGCAGTTCGTAGCCCAGCGTATTGCGCGTCGGCGCACCGAACAACTCGCCGGCGCGCATCCAGCTGCCGGTCCACCCGAAAACGTTACGGTCATCGGCCTGCTCGAACTGATCGCCGTTGACCGGGTCGTCCAGGAAGAACGTGAAGTTCGAGTACAGATTCAGCTTGTAGCGGAACCAGTAGGCCGTCGTGGTGAACTGTCCGCCGGCAAGGAACGTGTCGTAGTCGACCGACAGGCTGTAGCGCTGCGATTCACCGCCGTCGCTGTCGTCGAGCGATCCGTAGCGGCTGATCAGACCCTGATCGACCGCACGCTGCGGGATCTGGTCGGTGGAGTTCCACTTGCCGTCGTAGCCCATCGCGGTAATGCCCAGCCTGCCCGACCCCAGCGGCATGAAATAACGCAGCACGGCGTTGACCTTGCGATAGTCGTTCGGCACATCCCACGGTCCGTCGTAGTGCATGTACTCCAGCCCGAAGGTGAGCGCTCCCGGCCCGGCTGCTGCCGTTCCCGCGGCCAGCGCCCGCGCGTAGCCGAAGTCTCCGCCTGTACCCAGCACCAGATTCTGCTTCATGCTGTCGAAGTAGTGCATGGAGGCGCCGCCGGCGGACGAGAAATCGCCGATGTTCGCGAAGTAGGGACCCTTCCAGTAATCGACACCCGACACCAGTTCGGGGATGATGAAGTTCAGGTCCGTGTAGCCCTGCCCGTGCGCGTGGGTGCGCAGGTTCACCGGCATGCCGGCGACCCAGGTGGCGAAGTCGGTGCCGTGATCGAGATTGAAGCCGCGCAGGAAATACTGGTTGGCCTTGCCCGCTCCGCTGTGTTGCGTGACGACGAGGCCCGGCACGTATTCGAGCAGATTGCCGGGACGCAGTAGCGGGCGATCCTGGATGAGCTGTGGAGTGATGACCCCCGAGCTGGCGGCCTCACTGGTTCCGACTGCATTGTCGTAGTGTCCGGTGACGACGACCGGGTCCAGCTGCTGGCTGGCCAGCTCCTGCGCGACGGACGTCATCGGCAGCGCAACCAGTGCAGCGACCGGCACCAGGCATACGGCCAGCGGTCTCGACTGACTCAACGGATACACATTCCCGGTCTTCACACTTCCCCCTTGCTCCAGCCAGAGCCGCGGATGGCGCGAACGGCCACGCAGGACTTTCGCTGCTCGAATGGCGATAGTATGAAGTATTAAATATTCGTATTACATCGTACTGTCGAAGGTCAAACGCGGAGTACTTCGGCGGAATCGTGAGCAGCGACCGTCAGTCCGCGACCGCGGACCGATCTGCGGGTCGGGTCACGTTCACAGCGCCGCGGCGTGGATACGGCAGCGGTAGCGGATCTCGACGGTGCCGTCGACCGCGTGCGCATGGAACAGTGCGCGCAGGGCGGAGTAGAGCTCCTCGTGGCGCGGCTGGCCGGGACGCGGCAGATACGAGGCCGAGCCGGCCTGCGCGGCCAGCGTCGGCCAGTCAAGGTGGCGCACGTGATCGATGTAGGCCGGCGCCGGGATGGTGCCCCCGAAGTAGGTGGCGATGTCGCCCGACGACGCGTGGCTGTGGCGGATGTCGAGGTAGTCGTTGCCGAATTCCACGAGCATTGCTTCGTAGCCCGCGAGAAACGGCGTCCCGTCGCGGCTGCGATCGTTCCAGATCAGCGCCGCCCAGTGCGCCGGTCGCAGGATGCGCAGCGATTCGGCGCGGAACTTCACGGCGTCGAACCAGTGGAAGGCCTGCCCGGCGATCACCAGGTCGGCGCTGGCGGGGGACAGTCCGGTGGCCTCTGCCGTCCCGTCGCGCGCTTCGTAGTTTGCGTGCGCGGCAAGGTACTCCGCGCCGCCCACCCGCATCGGTTCGTTGGGCTCGATGCCGATCACGCGGAAGCCTGCTTTCACGAAGGGTTCGGCCGACAGGCCGGTCCCCACGCCGACGTCAACGACGACGCCGCCGGGGTGGAGCGCGCCGATCGATTGCAGGTGATCCACAACGGCCTGTGGATAGTGTGGCCGGCCGGCCACGTACGACGCGACGCGATCGGAGAAGCGCTGCTTCGAATCGATGGGCGTCATGCGGGATCAGCCGGCTTTGCGCGCAAGGTCGCGCGTCATTGGGAATCGCGCGCCAGATCCCGCGCGATGAGCAGCCGCTGGATGTCGCTCGTGCCTTCGTAGATCTGGCACACGCGCACGTCGCGGTAGATGCGTTCGACGGGGAAGTCGCTGACGTAGCCGTAGCCGCCGTGGATCTGGATCGCGTCGGAACAGACGCGTTCGGCCATTTCGGAAGCGAAGAGCTTGGCCATCGCGGCCTGCTTCAGGCACGGTTCGCCGGCGTCCTTCAGCGCGGCCGCGTGATGGATCAGCTGGCGCGCGGCCTCGATCTGCGTGGCCATGTCGGACAGGCGGAACTGCACGGCCTGGTGCTCGAAGATCGGCCTGCCGAAGGCTTCCCGCTCGTGCGCGTACTTCAGCGCGGCCTCGAAGGCGGCGCGCGCCATGCCCAGCGACTGCGCGGCGATCCCGATGCGGCCGCCTTCCAGTCCGGCGAGCGCGATGCGATAGCCCGCACCTTCCTCGCCGATCAGGTTGGCTGCCGGAATTCGGCACTGCTCGAAGTTGATCTGCGCGGTGTCCGACGCATGCTGGCCGAGCTTGTCCTCGATGCGCGCCACCACGTAGCCCAGTGTCGACGTCTCGACCAGGAACGCGCTGATGCCGCGCTTGCCCGCGGCCTTGTCGGTGACCGCCAGCACGATCGCCGCCTGCGCGTTGCGGCCGCTGGTGATGAACTGCTTGACGCCGTTGAGGACCCAGTGGTCGCCGTCGCGGACGGCGGTCGTGCGCAGCGCGGACGCGTCCGAACCCACGTGCGGTTCGGTCAGGCAGAACGCGCCCAGCCAGTCTCCGCGCGCCAGCGGCACGAGCCAGCGCTGCTTCTGCGCGTCGCTGCCGAAGGCGAGCAGGATCGAGCAGACAGGGCAGTTGTTGACGCTGATGATGGTGGAGGTTGCGCCGTCGCCGGCGGCGATCTCCTCGATCGCGACGGCCAGCGCGCGTGCATCCATGCCGGCACCGCCCCATTGCTCCGGCACCATGATGCCGAAGCAGCCGAGCGCGGCGAGTTCCCGCAGTGCCTGGCCCGGAAAGGTCGAGGCGCGATCCCACGCCGCGGCGTGCGGAGCCAGCTTCTCCACGGCGAACGCGCGCAACGTGTCGCGCAGCAGGCGGTGTTCTTCAGTCAGCACTTCGGTCAGCACTCAGTTCAGCACGCTTGCTCGCCGTGATCGCGGGCGCCGTGAAGCCTTCGTCGAGCAGCGTCCTGGGCCGCTTCGGTACGCGCTCGTAGCCGATCCAGGACGGCTGCTTGCGCAGCACGAAGCCGACGATCGCGCCCGCGATCATCGCGCCGATGAGCAGCGGGCCGCCGCCGACGATGCCGCTCATCAGCAGCACGTTGGAGGTGCAGCTCAGCACGCTGTGCGCCGGGCACCACAGCCAGGCGATGATGCCCGCCACCGAGATCCACGTGAGCAGCGCGACCAGCAGCGCGCGCGACAGCGACTTCTCCATCGAGGCCGCTTCGCGATGGGCGCGAAGATAGGCGAGCACCGCGTACAGCATCGCCAGCAGCCCGGGGATCGCGATGAACAGCCACGTCGCCATGCCGGCCTCGACGGCGAAGTTGCGCATCAGAGGCTCGATGATGGCCAGCGCCAGCCAGACGGCGATGCCGAAGACCAGCACGATGAACAGTTGCAGCGGCATGTCAGTCCCGGGCGCGGCGGCGCGCCGTCACTTCGATCTCGATCTTCATGCGCGCGTCGACCAGGCCGCAGACGATGGCGGTGGCCGCCGGACGCGCCTGCGCAAAGGCCTCGCCGAACAGCGGCGCCAGCGTTTCGAACAGCTTCGCATCGGCCAGGTAGTAGCGCACGCGCACCACGTCGTCGAGCGTGCAGCCCGCCGCATCGAGCGCGGTCGCGATATTGCGCAGGCACTGGCGCGTCTGCTCGGCCGGGTCGTCGGCGATGCGCATGGTTGCGTAGTCGAAGCCGGTGGTGCCCGACACGTAGATCGTGTCGCCTTCGACGACGGCGCGGCTGTAGCCGGCGACGGCTTCGAAGCTGGAACCCGACGAGACTCTCCTGCGTTCGCTCATGCTCACCAGGCGATCTGCTCGCCGTTGTAGTTGAGGAACTTGCCGTTCTGCGAGGCGTTGGCCGCGGCCAGCACGCGCCGCATGCCGGCGACGCTGGTGGCGGCGTCGATGTCGGCGCCGGCGCCGCCCATCGCCGTGCGCACCCAGCCGGGGTGGAAGGCGATGCACACGATGCCCTGCGGGCCGAGTTCCAGGCTCGCGCAGCGCAGCGTGGCGTTCGCGGCCGCCTTGCTGACGCGATAGAGCCAGCCGCTGGTGCTGGTCATGCGCGACAGCGAGCCCATGCTGCTGGTGACCACCGCCAGCTTGCCGGCCGGCGCGAGCAGCGGCGCGAGCTGCGGAATGAGCTGCATCGGTGCGCGCACGTTGGTGTGCATCACGGCATCGAAGTCCACCCCGCCGGGCGAAACCAGCGCCGTCGTGCGCGGCCCGTACACGCCTGCCGAATAGATCGCAACGTCGAGCGCTTCGCCCTTCAGCTGTTCGCCGAAGCCGGCGACAGCGCCTTCGTCGCGCACGTCCAGCCGCAGCGGCTTTGCGCCGGCGTTGCGCAGCTGCGCCATCGCCGCATCGTCGCGCGGTGCCGATCACGCGCGCGCCACGTCGACCACGTACTGCTGGACGAACTCGACCCGATGCCGCGCAGGCGCCGATGAAGGCAAGGCCGTCGGCATGATGAAACAGCATCGACCGCGAGGGCTGTCGCCTCGCCGCCGCCGATGCATAGCGCCGCCACGCCGCGCTTGCCGCCGGTGGCGCGCAGCGCGCCGAGCAGCGTCACCACGTCGCCTTGCCGCCAGCGCCGATCGGATGGCCAACGCGCATGCGCCACCGTGGATGTTGACCTTGTCGTACGGCAGCTTCAGTTCGCGCATGGCCGCCATCGTCACCGCGGCGAAGGCCTCGTTGATTTCCCACAGGTCGACATCGCCGGTGGTCCAGCCTGCCCTGGCCAGCACTTTCTCGATCGCGCCGATCGGCGCGGTGGTGAACCAGTCGGGCGCCTGCGCGTGCACCGAATGCGCGACGATGCGCGCGATGGGCTTCGTGTGCGAGCGCGCGGCGGTGGAAGCACGCGTCAGCACCAGCGCGGCCGCGCCGTCGGAGATCGACGAGGCGTTGGCGGCGGTGATGGTTCCGTCCTTCCTGAAGGCCGGCTTCAGCCCCGGAATCTTGTCGAGCTTGGCCTTGAACGGCTGCTCGTCGCGCGCCACCTGCGTGTCGCCGCCCTTGCCGGCGACGGTGACCGGCGCGATCTCCCAGTCGAAGGCGCCGCCGTTGGCCTTGATCGCGCGCTCGGTCGACGCGATCGCGAACGCATCCTGCTCCTCGCGCGTGAAGGCGTACTTCGCCACGCACTGCTCGGCGAACACGCCCATCGCCTGGCCGCGCTGGTAGGCATCCTCCAGCCCGTCGAGCGCCATGTGGTCGTAGGTGGTGAAGGCGCCGTAGCGGTAGCCGCGCCGCGAGCCCACCAGCAGGTGCGGCGCGTTGGTCATGCTCTCCATGCCGCCGGCCAGCATCACGTCGGCGCTGCCCGCGGCCAGCATGTCGTGCGCGAACATCATCGCGCGCATGCCCGAGCCGCACATCTTGCTCATCGTGACGGCGCCGGTGGAATCGGGCAGGCCGGCCTTGCGCATCGCCTGGCGCGCCGGCGCCTGGCCTTGCCCCGCCATCAGGCAGCAGCCCATCAGCGCCTCGTCGATCGCGTCGCCGGCAATGCCGGCGCGCTCGACCGCTGCGCGGATCGCGACCGACCCGAGCTGCGGCGCCTGTAGCGGGGTGAAGTCGCCGAGCAGGCCGCCGATCGG
>JBGAIO010000137.1:0-4272 GCA_044225415.1 Burkholderiaceae bacterium
GTCGAATGCATGCGCGACGCGCGCACGCTGACCATCGTCAAGGCCGTGATCGAGATGGCGCGTTCGCTCGGCATCAGCGTCACCGCGGAAGGCATCGAGACGCAGGCGCAGCAGACGTGGATGCAGCACCTGGGCTGCGACGCTGCGCAGGGCTATCTGTTCTCGCGGCCGATCCCGAACGAGGACTTCATCAAGCTGTTCAAGGATCACGGCGGCGGCGGGCGCGAGCGGTCGCTGATGCATTAGCCCGCCGGGCGGGAGCCCGCAGGCTGCACGGGTAAACTGCGGCCATGCATACCACCTGGTTCGACGGCCGCTGGCAGGATGGCAACGTGCCGCTGATCGGCGCGATGGACCACAGCGTGTGGCTCGCGTCGATGATCTTCGACGGCGCGCGCTCCATCCATCGCACCGTGCCCGACCTGCGCGCGCACTGCGCGCGCACGCACCAGTCCGCGCAGCGCGCCGGACTGAGCCTCGCCGTGCCGGTCGACGAGATGATGCGCATCGCCATCGAAGGCGTGCGGCGCTTTCCGCCCGACGCGGATCTCTACATCCGCCCGCTGGTGTTCGCCACCGAGGGCCTGCTGGTGCCGGAGAAGTGCGCGTTCGCGATGACGCTGTTCGACGCGCCGCTGCCGCCCTTCGCAGGCTTCAGTGCGCATTTGTCGAGCCGTCGCCGGCCCTCGCCGCTGGCGGCGCTGACCGATGCCAAGGCGTCGGCGCTGTATCCCAATGTGGCGCGCGCCCTGCGCGAGGCGGCCGCAGCCGGCTTCCAGAATGCGGTCGTCACGGACCCGGACGGCAACGTCGCGGAGTTCGCGACCGCGAACCTGTTCTTCGTTGCCGCGGACGGGGCCGTCGTCACGCCGGCGGCCAACGGCACGTTCCTCGCCGGCATCACGCGCGCGCGCGTGATCGCGTTGCTCGGCGAGGAGGGCGTCGCGGTGCAGCAGCGCACCGTCGCGCCCGCCGAGCTCGATGCGGCGCGCGAGATCTTCAGCACCGGCAACTACAGCAAGGTGACACCCTGCACGCGCTATGGCGCGCGCGACCTGCCGATCGGGCCGGTGGCCACGCTGGCGCGCCGGAAGTACCTGGCCTACGCCGCCACTTGCGGGATCGACGAGCCCGCGCCGGCCCTGGCCAAGTAGTCGGCGCCGCGCGCCCCCGTGGGTTTTCGCCCGCCGGGCGAGACGCCCGGGCTTTTATAGAATCGCGGTTTGCTGAAGCGGCACTCATTCCGCGGTTCCGATGCTCGAACAACAATCCCTCTTTCCTGCCGGCGATCCCGGTGACGGTGACACGTCGCTGACGCTCGCGCACTTCGCGCAGCGCGCCTATCTCGATTACGCGATCTCGGTCGTCAAGGGCCGCGCGTTGCCGGACTGCGCCGACGGCCAGAAGCCGGTGCAGCGCCGCATCCTGTACGCGATGAACGAGATGGGACTGGCGGCGGGTGCGCGGCCGGTGAAGTCGGCGCGCGTGGTCGGTGACGTGCTCGGCCGTTTCCATCCGCACGGCGACCAGGCCGCCTACGACGCGATGGTGCGCATGGCGCAGGGCTTCAGCCTGCGCTATCCGCTGGTCGACGGCCAGGGCAACTTCGGCAGCCGCGACGGCGACGGCGCGGCGGCGATGCGTTACACCGAGGCGCGGCTGACGCCGATCGCTCGATTGCTGCTCGACGAGATCGACGAGGGCACGGTCGATTTCATGCCGAACTACGACGGCTCGACACAGGAGCCGAAGCTGCTGCCCGCGCGCCTGCCGTTCGTGCTGCTCAATGGAGCATCGGGCATCGCGGTCGGCATGGCCACCGAGATCCCATCGCACAACCTGCGCGAGGTCGCGGCGGCGACGCTGCTGCTGCTCGACAACCCGAAGGCGACGCTCGAAGAACTGCTGCGCGTGCTGCCCGGACCCGACTTCCCGGGTGGCGGACAGATCATCTCGCCGCGCAGCGACATCCGCGACCTGTATGCGGGCGGACGCGGCAGCCTGAAGGTGCGCGCGCGCTACAGCTTCGAGGAACTTGCACGCGGCCAGTGGCAGCTCGTCGTCACCGAGCTGCCGCCGTCGGCCTCCGCGCAGAAGGTGCTGGAAGAGATCGAGGAACTCACCAATCCGAAGGTCAAGGCCGGCAAGAAGGCATTGAGCGCGGAACAGCAGAACACGAAGCAGGCGATGCTGGCCGTGCTCGACACGGTGCGCGACGAATCCGGCAAGGACGCGGCGGTGCGGCTGGTGTTCGAACCGCGCACGTCGAAGATCGACCGCGACGAATTCGTCACGACGCTGCTCGCGCACACCAGCATGGAAGCCGGCGTGCCGGTGAACCTGGTGATGATCGGCCGCGACGGCCGTCCGCGCTGCAAACCGCTCGCCGAGATCCTCGCGGAGTGGATCGCGTTCCGCGTCGATACGGTGCGGCGCCGCTCGCAGCATCGGCTGGCCAAGGTCGAGGATCGCATCCACATCCTCGAAGGCCGGCAGGCGGTACTGCTGAACATCGACAAGGTGATCAAGCTGATCCGTGGCTCCGACGAGCCCAAGCCCGACCTGATGAAGGCGTTCAGGCTGACCGAGCGCCAGGCCGAGGACATCCTCGAGATCCGCCTGCGCCAGCTGGCGCGGCTCGAGGGCATCCGCATCGAGCAGGAACTCGCCGAGTTGCGCAAGGACGAGACCGCGCTGAAGAAGCTGCTCGGCGCCGACAGCGCGCTGCGCCGGCAGATCGCGCGCGAGATCGAGGAAGACACGAAGAAGTACGGCGATGCGCGCCGCACCGTCATCGAGGAAGCCGAGCGAGCGGCCGTCGAAGTGAAGGTCGTCGACGAACCGGTCACGGTGATCGTCTCCGACAAGGGCTTCGTGCGCGCGCGTACCGGCCACGGTCACGACACCGCGCAGTTCAGCTTCAAGACGGGCGATGCGCTGTATGGCGCCTACGAGTGCCGCAGCATCGACCAGCTGGTCGCGATCGGCAGCAACGGCCGCGTGTACTCGGTGCCGGTGGCGCAGCTGCCGTCGGCCGCGGCTGGTCGGCTACGTCGCCGGCGCGGCCGACACGGCGCTGCTGCTCGCCAGCAGCGCGGGCTATGGCTTCGCGGCGACGCTGGGCGACATGGTGTCGCGACAGAAGGCGGGCAAGCAGTTCATCACCGTGGACGAAGGCGCGCAGCCGCTGCGTCCGCAGCGCGTCGACGTTGCGAGCGTCCGCTACATCGCGTGCCTGTCGGAAAAGGGCCGCGTGCTGGTGTTCGCCTCCGGCGAGATCAAGGCGCTCGCCGGCGGCGGTCGCGGCGTGACGCTGATGGATCTCGACGACGGCGAGGCCTTGCTCGTCGCGCTGCCGATCGCCAACGGCGCGGTGCTGCACGCCACGCGTGGAACGGCGGGCAAGGCCGTCGAAGTGACGCTGACCGGCGAGAAGCTCAACGCCCAGATCGGTCATCGCGCGCGCAAGGGCAAGCTGGTCGATGGCAAGCTGAAGCCGCCTTTCGTGCTGGCACGGCTGCCGCAGGGCTGACGCCCGGCACGAGGTTCCTGGGAGATCGCCGATGCGCCTGGCCTATTCGCTGTTGCTGCTGCTGCATCTGCTCGGCGTCATCGTGTGGCTGGGCGGCATGTTCGTCATGCACTTCGCGGTGCGGCCGGCGGTCGCGGCGGAACTGCAGCCGCCGCAACGCCTGCCGCTGATGGTGCAGGTGCTGAAGCGCTTCTTCCACTGGGTGACGCTTGCCGTCGCCGTCATCCTGGCGAGCGGCGTGGCGCTGATCCTCGGTGCCGGCGGCTTCCGCAATGCGCACGTGTCGGTACACCTGATGTTCGGCCTCGGTCTCGTGATGATGGCGATCTACGCACACATCCGCACCGCTCCGTTCCGTCGGCTATGCGCTGCCGTGGCTTCGTCCGACTGGCCCGCGGCGGGGCGCGAACTGCAGACGGTGCGCTTGCTGGTCGCGCTGAATCTCGGGCTGGGAGTGGTGAACGTGGCGGTGGCGACGATCGGGCGGGCGTTGCTGTAGGGATGGCTTCGTGCCCCGGTGTGCGGGGGGTGTCGCGGCCGTGCCGGGTGGTGGGCCGGGTGCGCTCAACGACAAGCGGCCCGGCGGGCACGCTGCAGTGCTCGGCTCGGCGGCCGCTGATGCAGACTCTGCGCGGGCGGAGGCCTGCACGCGTGGTCATATCTCAGCCGCTTGGTCCGCATTCTCGCGGAAACCCCGCCGATCCTGCGCGCTTCGCTCGCTTGCCGAAATGAGCGCACCC
>JBGAIO010000015.1:0-36230 GCA_044225415.1 Burkholderiaceae bacterium
CCTCGATGCCGGGCGTCGGCCTGAAACGCTCGACACGCTGCGTGATGCCGATGTGGTACAGGTCCGGCTCGTGCACGTGGCCGCAGAAGGTGATGCGGGCGCGCGTGGCGTTCATGCTGCGGCCGGCTTCCATCGGGCCGAGGATGTACTCGAACTCGCGCGGCGCCCACCCGTTGGCATGCACGTGGAGCAGCGGACCGTCTTCGTTCTTCAGTGGCAGTGCCGCGAGCCACTGCAGGTGGCGCTCTTCGAGCTGGCTGCGTGTCCACTCGACAGCGCGGCGCGCATCGGCGTTCAGGTTCTCGCGCGGCGCGCCGGCCACCGCCGTATCGTGATTGCCGAGCACCGCCACGGCGCCCCGGTCGACCAGCGCCATCGCGCGCTCGACCACCCATGCCGGATCCCCGCCATAGCCGACGAAATCGCCGAGCAGCACGTAGCGATCGGCACCCTGGCGGTCGGCGTGCGCCAGGCACGCTTCCATCGCCTCGCGATTCGCGTGGATGTCGGCGAGGAGGGCGGTGGTCATCGGGCAGATCGGGCAGTACAGCGGGCGGGCGGCAGACTGCCATTCTGCGCCGAGTGCTGCCCGGTTACGAGTTCCCGCGGCGAGATCCCGATGACGGAATCCTGACGACGATCTTGCCGGTTGCCCGACCGGACTCCGAGTACGCGAGAGCGTCCCGCACGGCGTCGAGCGTGAACACCCGGTCCACCAACGGCCGGATCGTCCTGTCCTCCACGAGGTGTGCGATGTGAGCCAACTGCTGTCCATCGGGTTGCATGAACAGATACTCGAAGCGCGCCCCGCGCGCGCGGGCGGCCGCCGTGACTTTCCGCGACATCAGACCGATGGCGAAGACCAGCAGAGGATTCAGACCCCATTGCCTTGCGAATGTCGTCGACGGCGTGCCGCCAATGCTGACCACCACGCCGCCCGGCTTCACGCAGCTGAACGAACGCACCAGCGTATCGCCGCCCGCGCTGTCGAGTACGAGGTCGCAGTCCTTCGCGATGTCTTCGAAGCGTTGCGTTCGGTAATCGATGGGGACGTCGGCACCCAGGCTCCGCACCAGATCGAAGTTGCGTTGTCCGACCGTCGTGTAGACCGTCGCGCCGAGATGGCGGGCCAGCTGGATCGCGATGCTGCCCACGCCGCCGCTGCCGGCATGGATGAGGACGCGCTGGCCGGCTTCGAGCCGGCCCAGGTCCAGCAGCGCCTGCCACGCGGTCAGGGCGACCAGGGGCAGCGATGCCGCTTCCTCGAAGGTCGTGTTCCGCGGCCGGAGCGCCGCGTCGCTCTCGCGCACGGCTGCATACTCCGCGAACGCGCCGATGCGGGACTTGTCCAGGCGCGCATAGATTTCGTCGCCGACCTTGAAGCGACGGACCTGGCTGCCCACCTGGCAGACGACGCCGGCGAGATCGTTGCCCAGCACGATGGGGAGGCGGTACTTCAGCACGATCCTGACCTGGCCGTCGCGGATCTTGACGTCGAGCGGGTTCACGCTCGCGGCGCGGACTTCCACTAGCAGGTCGTGATCGGAGATTTCCGGTACCGCGACGTCCGCCAGTTCGACGGCGTCGTTCGCACCGTAGCGCCTGAGCAGCGCGGCCTTCATGTCGCGCCGGCGGTGGGGTACCGTGTGCGGCGCAGGTGTCGGCCTGCGTCAACCATCTGCATAGGCATACGGTCCGCCCCGTCGCAACGCTTCCTGGTAAGCGGGCCGCGCATGGATGCGGCCGAGAAACGCTATGAGCCGCGGGCGATCACCGCCGAGCGCGCCGCGGTGTGCCGCCGCCTCGAGCGGAAAGCTCATCTGGATGTCCGCGGCGCTGAAAGCCTCGCCCGCGAACCACGTGCTGCGCGCCAGCTCCGCTTCCATGAAGTCGAGCTGACGGCGCAGGTTCGGATCCACCAGCAGTGCGCGGATCTTCGCGGCGATGCCGCGGGCAATCGGACGGGCAAAAAAAGGCATCGGCGAGCGGGCGATCCGATCACAGATCAGCATCACGAGCAGCGGCGGCATCGCGGAGCCCTCCGCGAAATGCATCCAGTAGCGCCAACGCAGCCGTTCAGGCGAGCCCGGCGCGGGCGCAAGCCGGCCGCCCGTGTCGTAGCGCTCGACGAGGTATTCCAGGATTGCGCCCGACTCCGCGACGGTCAGGTCGCCATCGGTGACGACGGGCGACTTGCCCAGCGGGTGCACGGCGCGCAGCTCGGGCGGGGCGAGCATCGTCTTCGGGTCGCGCTCGTAGCGCCGGATCTCGTAGGGCACGCCCAGTTCCTCGAGCAGCCAGAGCACGCGCTGGGAGCGCGAGTTGTTCAGATGATGGACGGTGATCATGGAAGCCCCGCTTCGGTCGATGCCCATTGTCGCTCACGGCGCTTCTATAGAATTCCGGGTTCCGCTTGCGATCACGATGGACCACCGATGAGCCTCGACCGCGTGCCTGCCGGCCGCAGCATTCCCGATGACTTCAACGTCGTCATCGAGATTCCCGCGCATGCCGATCCCATCAAGTACGAGGTCGACAAGGAGACGGGCGCGCTGTTCGTCGACCGTTTCATCGGCACGTCGATGCACTATCCGTGCAACTACGGGTATGTGCCGAAGTCGCTCGCCGATGACGGCGATCCGCTGGACGTGCTGGTGATCACGCCGTTTCCGCTGCAGCCGGGCGTGGTCGTGCGCTGCCGGCCGCTGGGCGTGCTGAAGATGGAAGACGAGGCCGGCGGGGATTCCAAGCTGCTGGCAGTCCCCATCGAGAAGGCGCTGCCGTGGTATCGGCACTGGCAGCAGTGGTCCGACCTGTCGCCCGAGTGGCTGGCACAGATCCAGCACTTCTTCGAGCACTACAAGGACCTGGAGAAGGGCAAGTGGGTCAAGGTGCTCGGCTGGGAAGGGGCCGATTCGGCACGCAAGGAGATCCTCGACGCGGTCGCGGCGTTCAGGACGGCGTCGCCGAAGCCGGCGTTCTGACGCAGGCCGCGGCGAGAGTCACGCATCAGCGTCGACGCGACACGAACACGTTCAGTGCCATCGCCGACAGCACCAGCGCGGCGCCGGCCGTCTTCCACCACGTCATCGGCTCGCCGAGCAGCCACACCGCGCAGCTCATGCCGACGATCGGCACGAGCAGCGTGAACGGCGCGATGGTCGCGGCGGGATGGCGCCGCAGCAGCCACGCCCAGATGCCGAAGGCCAGCAGCGTCGTGGGCCACGCCTGGAACGCGATGCCGAGCCATTGCGTAGGGCCGAGCCGTGCGACCTGCGCGATGGCCGCGTCCGCACCCTGGGTCAGCAGCACGGCGGCGAGCAGCGGCACGACGGCCGCCGCGCTGCCCCAGACGACGACCGTTGCCGGCGTGGCGCCGCTGATGCGCTTGACGACGAGGTTCGCGATCGCCCAGCTCAACGCCGCCGCCAGCGTCAGCGCAAAACCCAGCGCGCTGCCGGCAGGCAGGTGCACAGCGACCAGCACCAGGCCGGCACCGGCGAGCAGCGCTGCGATCAGCTGCGGCGGCGTGGGCCGCTCGCGCATCAGCAGCGTCACCAGCGCGATCGTGAAGAATGCCTGCACCTGGATCACGAGCGAGGCCAGTCCGGTCGGCATGCCGGCGGCCATTCCGCCGAACAGCAGTGCGAACTGCAGCGCGAAGGCGAAGAACCCGTAGGCCGCGATCAGGCCCAGCGTTGCGAACGAGCGCGGGCGCGCCACGAAGAACAGGGCGGGGAACGCGGCCAGCGTGAAACGCAGCAGCGTCAGCAGCAGCGGGGCAATGCCATCCAGCCCCCAGCGGATGACGATGAAGTTGAAGCCCCAGATGGTGACCATCAGCAGCGCCGCGGCGAGATGAGTCATGTTCATGGCTCAGGCTCCGCTGTTTTCAGCGCCGAGCGCTCGCTCAGTTCATCGACATAGGCGGCGATGCCGCCGGCCTCGCGTTCGAGATAGCGCTGCACGGCGCGCGCGAACTCCGGATGCTGCAGGAAGTGGCACGACCAGGTGGTCACCGGTTCGAAGCCGCGCGCCAGCTTGTGCTCGCCCTGCGCACCGCCTTCGATGACGCGCAGCCGGCGCTCGATCGCGAACTCGATCAGCTGGTAGTAGCTCGCCTCGAAGTGCAGGCAGGGAACGTACTGCAGCGTGCCCCAGTAGCGTCCGTACACGCGCTCGCTGTCGAACAATGCCAGTGCCGCGGCGATGTCGGTGCCGTCCTGCGAGGCGACCACCATCAGCAGCGACTGCGGCATCGTCGCGGCCAGCCGGTCAAAGAAACGCGCGGTCAGGTACGGCGTCGAGTGGTGCGCGGCGTACGTGGCGCGATAGCAGCGCATGAAGAGCGCCCGGTCCTGCGCGCGGATCTCGTCGCCGACCAATCGGCGCAGCGTGATGCCTGCCTCGGCCACCTTGCGCCGCTCGGCGCGCACCTTCTTGCGCTTGGCCTGCTCGAGCGCGCCGAGATAGTCGTCGAATCCGGCATAGCCGCGGTTGAACCAGTGGAACTGCACCGCCGATCGCGCCATGCCGCCGAGGGACTGAAGGAGGTCGCGTTCCATATCCTCCGGAAACAGCACGTGCAGCGACGACAGCGGCGCATCCCGCATGACGTCGAGAAGGGCCGTGGCGGCCGCACGTCGCGCCGCATCGTCGACGGCCAGCAGCCGTGGTCCGGGGACCGGCGTGAACGGCACCGCGACGAGCCACTTCGGGTAGTAGGCGATGCCATGGTCGTGATAGGCCTGCGCCCAGGCCCAGTCGAACACGTACTCGCCCCACGAGTGATGCTTGCGGTACAACGGCACCGCGGCGGCCAGTACGCCGTCGCGCGTCAGCGTCAGGTAGTGCGGCTCCCAGCCGCGACGCGCATCGGCGCAGCCGGTCTCATGCAGCGCATGCAGGAAGGCGTATCGCAGGAACGGGTTCGGTTCGCGGCCGATCGATCGGCTGGCCGCCGCCAGCAGTTCGTTCCACGCACGCTCGCCGACGTCGGCGAGGTTGGTGACGATGCGCGTGCAATAATCGGCCGAAGCTGCTGCGTCCATCCATGAACTCGATCGTCAAAGTCGCTGTCGCGCAGATCAACTGCACGGTCGGCGACTTCGAAGCCAACGGCAGGAAGATCGTGGACGCGGCCGCCCGCGCCGTCGAAGCCGGCGCCGACCTGCTGCTGACTCCCGAACTGTCGCTGGCGGGCTACCCACCCGAGGACCTGCTGCTGCGCAGGGCATTTTACGCAGCGAGCGACGCGGCCCTGCAGAAACTCGCGGCGCAGCTGCTGCGCTTTCCGGGCCTTGCCGTCGTCGTCGGCCATCCGCTGGCGCGCGAAGGCCAGCGCTACAACGCGGCGTCGGTGCTGCAGCGGGGCATGGTGGTCGGCACCTACTGCAAGCACGACCTGCCGAACTACGACGTCTTCGACGAGCAGCGCTACTTCACGCCGGACAACCGGCCCTTCGTGTTCGACGTGAAGGGCACGGCCTTCGGCATCAACATCTGCGAAGACACGTGGTTCCGCTACGCGCCGGAATGCGCAGGCGCGGCGGGCGCGCAGGTGCTGCTGGTCCTCAACGGCTCGCCGTTCCACCTGGGCAAGCAGGCTCAGCGCCTGGCGATGATGCGCGACAACGTGTCGCACTTCGGGTTGCCGCTGGTCTACGCCAACCTGGTGGGCGGGCAGGACGAACTGGTCTTCGACGGCGCGTCCTTCGTGCTCGACGGGCGCGGCGAACTCGTCGCCTCGGCGCCGTACTTCGAGGAGGCGGTGTTCGTCACCACCTTCGTCGAGGGCGTGCCGCAGCGGGGCGAGATCGCCCGCGAGCCCGCGCAGGAGGCGCTGGCCTACGACGCGCTGGTGCTCGGCGTGCGCGACTACATCGGCAAGAACGGTTTTCCCGGCGCGCTGATCGGGCTGTCGGGCGGGGTGGATTCGGCGCTGACGCTGGCCATCGCCGTCGATGCGCTGGGCGCCGAGCGCGTGCGCGCGGTGATGATGCCGTCGCAGTTCAATCTCGCGATCAGCCTGGAGGACGCCCGGACGATGGCGCAGACGCTCGGCGTGCGGCACGACGTGCTGCCGATCAAGCCGGTGTTCGATGCATTCCTGGGCGCGCTCGCGACGGAGTTCCGCGGCCGGCCGTGGGACACGACCGAGGAGAACCTGCAGGCGCGCATCCGCGGCACGCTGCTGATGGCGCTGTCCAACAAGTACGGCTCGATCGTGCTGACCACCGGCAACAAGTCGGAGACCGCGGTGGGCTACTCGACGCTCTACGGCGATCTTGCCGGCGGCTTCGCAGTGATCAAGGACATCCTGAAGACGCTGGTCTACCGCCTGTGCCGCTATCGCAACTCGATCGCGCCGGTGATCCCGGAGCGCATCCTGACGCGGGCGCCGAGCGCGGAGCTGAAGGAAGGGCAGACCGACCAGGACTCGCTGCCGCCCTATGACGTGCTCGACGACATCATCGAGCGCTACATGGAGGACGGCCAGGCCATCGCCGACGTCATCGCCGCGGGTCACGATGCCGCAGTGGTGCGCCGGGTGGTCAGGATGATCCGCGGCGCCGAATACAAGCGGCGCCAGTCGCCGGTGGGCATCCGCGTCACGCACCGCAGCTTCGGCCGCGACTGGCGCTATGCGATCACCAATCGCTTCCGCGAGGAAGACGCGGCCGCGGGTTGAAGAGACTCTCACTGGCCCTAGAATCTGCAGTAAGTCATCGAAAGCGCGGAAAGCGCAGTCAAAACCACTCTCCGGGGACGTCATGAAGCTCATCACCGCGGTCATCAAGCCGTTCAAGCTCGACGAAGTACGCGAGGCGCTGGCCGACGTGGGCGTCACCGGCCTCACCGTCACCGAAGTCAAGGGCTTCGGCCGGCAGAAGGGCCACACCGAGCTTTACCGTGGCGCCGAGTACGTCGTGGACTTCCTGCCGAAGGCCAAGGTCGAGGCGGTGGTGTCCAACGACCTGGTCGAGCGCGCCGTCGAAGCGATCATCAAGGCGGCGCGCACCGGCAAGATCGGCGACGGGAAGATCTTCGTGCGCAGCGTGGAGCGCGTGGTGCGGATTCGCACCGGCGAAGAGGACGAGCAGGCGATCTGACGGAAGGTCAAAATGGATCCCCGCTTTCGCGGGGATGACCGCGTAAAGCTGTCGTCATCCCGGCGAAGGCCGGGATCCAATTTTCGTCGCATCGTGAAATTAGGCCCCGGCCTTCGCCGGGGCGACGGGGCACTTTGCTGTCATCCCCGCGGAAGCGGGGATCCATTTTTCAGCGCAGCGTCGGCCGCAGCAGCACCACCAGCGCGCCGCTGCCGCCCTCGGCGGGTCGTGCCTGGCAGAACGCGATGACTTCCTCGCGCTGCACCAGCCAGTTGCGTGTCTTGCCGCGCAGCACCGGCTGGCGGTCCTTCGACCCGAGTCCCTTGCCGTGCACGATGCGTACGCAGCGCAGTCCCCTGCGCAGCGCATCGCGCAGGAAGCCCGCCAGCAGTTCGCGCGCTTCATCGACACGCGCGCCATGCAGGTCGAGTTCGTCCTGGATGACCCAGTCGCCGCGCCGCAGCTTGCGCAGCACGTCGTGCCCGATGCCGGGCCGGCGGAACGACAGTTCGTCGTCGACGTGCAGCAGCGTGTCGACCTCGAACTCGTCCGACACCGCCGCCGCGAGTACCTCGCGTTCGTCGGCGATGCGCTGCTTCGGGGTGGGCGGATGCGGCTTGTGCGGATGCTTCACGCGCGGCGGCGCGGACAGCGGCGTCACCGACCCGACGGCGTCGCGGAACTCCTCCGCGGCGGATCGATTGTCCGCAGCAACCTGCTCCTCGCGCTGCACGCGGACTTCGCTCTCTCGCGCCGCCTGCTTCAGCGATGCGCGCAGGGGCGCGAGGTCCGCCAGGCCCTTGATGCGCGAGGCCACCGCGCCGCCTGTCGTCGACCCGATCCTCAGCCCGCTGCTCAGGCCGCGAGCGCGACGCTCGCCGGTGCGGCGACCGGCTGCTGATTCTCGAGGTAGCGCTGCGCGTCGAGCGCGGCCATGCAGCCCGTGCCCGCGCTGGTGATGGCCTGGCGATACACGTGGTCCTGCACATCGCCGGCAGCGAAGACACCCGGCACGCTGGTCGCGGTCGCCATGCCGGACAGGCCCGAGCGCGTGATGATGTAGCCGTTGGCCATGTCGAGCTGGCCGGCGAAGATGTCGGTGTTCGGACGATGGCCGATCGCGATGAACACGCCGTGCAGCGCGATGTCGCTCTTCGCGTCGGTGTTGACGTTGCGGATGCGCACGCCGTTCACGCCCTTGTCGTCGCCGAGCACCTCGTCGAGGACGCTGTGCAGTGCCAGTTCGATCCTGCCTTCCTTCACCTTCTCCATCAGGTGATCGACCATGATCGGTTCGGCGCGGAACCGGTCTCGGCGATGGATCAGCGTCACCTTCTTCGCGATGTTCGACAGGTACAGCGCTTCCTCGACGGCGGTATTGCCGCCGCCCACGACGGCGACGTCCTGGTTGCGATAGAAGAACCCGTCGCAGGTCGCGCAGCCGGACACGCCGCGCCCCATGAACGCCTCCTCCGACGGCAGGCCGAGGTACATCGCGCTGGCGCCGGTGGCGATGATCAGCGCATCGCAGGTGTATTCGCCGCTGTCGCCGATCAGGCGGATCGGCCGCTCGGCGAGCATCGCAGTGTGGATCTGGTCGAAGACGATCTCGGTGTTGAAGCGCTCGGCGTGCGCGAGAAAGCGCTGCATCAGCTCCGGCCCCTGCACGCCGCCGGCGTCGGCCGGCCAGTTGTCGACCTCGGTGGTCGTCATCAGCTGCCCGCCCTGCGCCAGGCCGGTGATCAGCACGGGCTTGAGGTTGGCGCGCGCCGCGTAGACCGCAGCCGTGTAGCCTGCCGGTCCGGAACCGAGTATCAGCACCTGCGCGTGTCTGCTGGCCATGTCCATCTCCGAGTCTGCGACGATTATAGGTGGGGGGGCGACGCGGCCGTGCAAGGCCGGTCGGCAGAATTGCCCGCCAGTTCAGTGGGCGAATCGGTGAACGAACGAGGGAGCGAAGTCCGTTGAAGCCGCTGCACGTACTGCTGGTGGAAGACGATGAGCCGCTGGCGGCGTCGATCGCGACCGCATTGCGGCAGGTGGGCTGGCAGGTGCAGGCCACGGCGCGCGGCGAACAGTTCGCGCCGACGCTGCTGAACGAACACTTCGACGTCGCGATCCTGGACATCAACCTGCCGGGCATCGACGGTTTCGAGGCGATGAAGCGGGCGCGGCAGGCCGGCGTGATGACGCCGATCCTCGTCCTTACCGCGCGCGACGCCGTCGAAGACCGCGTGTACGGCCTCGAGGGCGGCGCGGACGACTACCTGCTGAAGCCGTTCGCCGTGAAAGAGCTGATCGCGCGGCTGCGCGTGCTGGTCCGCCGCCACCATCGACCGACCGGGCACGTGCTGGAACACGGGCCGCTACGGCTCGATCTGGACGGGCACGTCGCATCGGCCGGCGACCAGCCGCTCGAGCTTTCGCAGCGTGAGCGGGCGATCCTCGAACTGCTGATCGTCAACGAGGGCAGGGTCGTCGGCAAGGATGCCATCGCGAACGCGCTGTCCGATCACGCGACGATTTCCGTCAATGCGGTGGAGGTCTACGTCTTCCGCCTGCGCGCCAAGGTCGAGCCCTGCGGCGTCCGCGTCCGCACGGTGCGCGGTTTCGGATACATGCTCGACCCCTGGCGGGTGTCGGCCGGTGCGCCAGCCGCCGCATCGGACCGATGAGATCACTGAACGTCCGGCTGGTCCTGTTCCTGCTGGTCCCGTTCGTGGTGCTGCTGCCGCTGGGAACGGTGCTCCAGTACTACATCGCGCTGGTTCCGATGCGCAGCGCGCTGGACCGCGGGCTCGAAAACGTTGCGCTGGCGGTGGCGGCGACGGTGCATGCGAACGGCGACGGCATCGTCGCGACGCTGCCGCCCGAAGACCCGGATCGACGCAATCCGCTGCTGATCGCACTGGTCGACGCCGAAGGACATGTGATCACCGGCGATCCGCGGCTGGCGATCACGGCCCCGCTGGCAAAACGCGACGACGCGCTGTTCTTCGACAGCGGGGGTGTCGAGGCCTTCCACATGGCCATCGTCGGGGTGGCCTGCGGTGATCTGCTGTGCCAGGTGCGGGTCGCCGAGCCGCGGCGTGCGCGCGAGTACCTCGAGCGCGACATCCTGTTCGGCAGCATGGCCGGCATCGTGCTGCTGCTGCTGCTGATCGGCGTGGCCATGTGGTTCGGCGCGCGCGACAGCCTGGCGCCCGTGCATCAGCTGCGCGCGCAGCTCGAGTCGCGCTCGCTGGACGACCTGACGCCGGTCGTGCTGGACGATCCGCCGGACGAGCTGGTCAAGGTGGTCGATGCGATCAACGAATCGTTCTTGCGCATCAAGAAGGCGGCCGAATCCAACCAGGCGTTCGTGGGTTCGGCCGCGCACCAGCTGCGCACGCCGCTGGCGCGCCTGACCACCGAACTGGAGGTCGCGCTGCACGACGGCCGCAATGCCTCCTCCGACCAGGGCATGCTGACGCGATTGAAGGCGACGGTCGACCACATGAGCCGCCTGGTGCGGCAGCTGCTGTCGCTGGCGCAGTCCGATGCGACGCTGCGCCCGGTGGTCGCATTCTCCGACGTCGACCTGCAGGACGTCGTGCTGGAGAGGGGCGTGGCCTGGGTGCCGCGCGCCGCCGAGCTCGGCGTCGACCTGGGATTCGAGACGGAGCCGGCGCCGGTGCGCGGCAATGCGCAGCTGCTCGGCGAGGCGCTGGCGAACCTCATCGACAACGCGCTGCGCTACGGCGCCCGCCACGTGACGGCGCGCACGCGCGTCAGCGGCGACCGCAGCGAACTGGAAATCGAGGACGACGGCAGCGGCGTTGCGCCGGAGGATAGGGAGCGCGTGTTCCAGCGCTTCGTGCGCGGCTCGAACGCACGCGCGGACGGCACCGGCCTCGGACTGCCGATCGTGAGCCAGATCGTGCAGCTGCACGGTGGCGTGGTCACGCTCGACGGCGGCGGGCACGGCGGACTGCGCGTGCGGATCAGCCTGCCCGCGCGCGCCGCTACATCTGCCTGAACAGGTGCGTGTAGGTATCGGAGACGAGCAGCGTCTCCGGCCGCGCCTTCAGCTTCACCATCATGCGTCCGCGGAAGTCGCGGGTGACCCCGGCAATGGCCGTCGCGTTGACCAGCGTCGAGCGGTGGATCTGCCAGAACTGCATCGGGTCGAGCTCTTCGACCAGTTCCTTCAGCGGCTTGCGGATCAGTGCTTCGCCTTCGTTGGTGACGACGCGGGTGTACTTGTTGTCTGCCTGGAAGTAGGTGATCTCGTCGACCGTGATCAGCTTCAGGTTCTGCCCCACCGAGGCATTGATCCAGCGCAGCGAGGGGCGCGACGGTGGGGTACCCGCCGCGGTCGTCGGCGTGCCCAGCTGGGTCAGCGCCGTATCGAGGCGCGCGGGCGGAGAGCCGAGGCGCTGCTTGACCCGGCTGACCGCCGTGAACAGCCGTGCAGCGGCCACCGGCTTCAGCACGTAGTCCACCGCGCCCTGGTCGAAGGCCGCGACCGCGTGCTGGTCGTAGGCGGTGACGAACACCACGTGGCAGCGGCCGTTGGCCTGCCGCGCGACTTCCAGTCCGGTCGCGCCGGGCATCTGGATGTCGAGGAACAGCACGTCGGGCCGGCGCTCATCGAGCAGGCGCAGCGCCTGCACGCCGTCGGTGGCTTCGCCGACGATGTCGAGCTCCGGCCAGAGCTGGCCGAGCTGCTCGACGAGCTGGTGCCGCAGCGTGGCTTCGTCCTCGGCGACGATGGCGGTCGGGCCCATCATGGCAGCGCCTCCGCCGCGGCAGCCCGCTGCTCATCGTGCGGTGTCCGGGCCGCGGCTGCGGGCGGCGCCGGCACGCGCAGCGTGAACTGCGTCGACCCGTCGGTCAGCTCGCGGCACTCCAGCGAGGCCCTGTCGCCGTACAGCCCAGTCAGCCGCTCGCGCACGCGCGCGGACTCCGCGTCCTCGGCGCAGCAGCCGTAGCCGGCGATGCGCAGCACGACCACGATGTCGGATGTCACGCGCCGCACGGCGATGCGGATGCTGGCCGGCACCGCCGGCGCGCGCATCGCGCGCTGCACCAGCGGCAGCAGAAGCATCGGATAGAAGCGCGCATCGCCACTGCCGTCCTCGAGCGTGACGGTCAGCGTCGGCGCGCCGTCGTTCAGCGAACGCGCGACGTTCAGGTAGGCATCGACGAGGCTGATCTCGGCGGCGACCGACGAGCCGGTCTCGCGCAGTCGCGGCAGCGCGACGCGCAGGTAGGTGATCAGCCGGTCCAGGTTGTCGGCCGCGTGCCGCGCATCCTTCTCGTACAGGCGTTCGACGTCGACCAGCGTGTCGAACAGGAACTGCGGCTCGACCTGCGCCTGCATGGCGGCGAGCCGCGACTCGAGCACCTTGCGCGACAGCCCCGCCTGCTCGCGTTGCGCCTGGCGGATGGCCTCGCTGGTCAGCCGGCGCCGATGCAGTGTTTCCATTGCCGCGACGAACAGCGCGGCGTACGCAGCGAAGTTCACGCTGTTGCCGATCATCAGCAGCAGCAGGTCAGGCCGCGGCTTGCTCTTGCCGGCCATTTCCCACCACAACGTATCGATATCGGCCCACTGCATCAGCGGCACCAGGATGACGGCGGCCGCGATGCCGCCGACTGCGACGGCCCAGGCCACGCGCACATTGCGCGAACGTCCGCTGTCGGCGGCGCCGTCGGTGGCCGCCATCCACGCCAGCAGCGCCGTGCCGAAGCAGACCAGCGCGGTGAACATGTCGAACGCGATCATCAGCGTGACGCCCGGCTTGTCGAGCTTGTCGACCAGCGCCGTGAAGTCGACCACCATCATCGTGATGCTGGCGAGCAGCCACGCGGTGACGTGGCGTGCATCCATCTTCGACCACGCGCGCAGCCAGCGCGCAGGGGCGTGCAACGCGAGCTGGGCCGTTGCGGAGGTGTGCAGGACCGCGCTCATGGATGCGCTGCCGCCATCATGCCGCCGCCTCCAGCGGCAGCCGTACCGACGCCACCACGCCGCGTGGCGAGGCCATCGCCAGCGACAGTGACGCATCGGTGCCATAGAGGGCAGCCAGCCGCGAGCGCGTGTTGGCCAGTCCCACGCCGCTGCCGCTGGACCCGGAAAAGCCGGCGCCGTTGTCGACGACATCGATGACGAGGTGACGCTCACCGTCGGCGCGGGCGCGGATGTCGATATGGCCGCCTTCCGGCAGCGGCGACAGCCCGTGCTTGACAGCGTTTTCGACCAACGTCGGCAGCACCATCGGCGGTACGCGCGCGCCGTCCAGGGCATCGTCGGCTTCAATGGCGAAACTCAGCCGCTCGCCCATGCGCATCTGCAGTATGCGCAGGAAAGAGCGCGCCAGCTCGATTTCGCGCCCGAGCGTGGAGCCGGGCTCGCGCATCGTCGGCAGCGCGGCGCGCAGGTAGCTGATCAGGCTGGTCAGCATTTCGCGGCCGCGCAGCGGCGCGGTCTCGTACAGCCGTTTCACGTTGGCCAGCGTGTTGAACAGGAAGTGCGGCTCGATCTGCGCCTGCAGCGCACTGAGTCGCGCCTCCACCATCTGCGCCTGCAGGCACTCGCGGTTGCATTCGGCATCGGCGAGTTCCGTGCGGGCGAGTTCGTCGGTACGCAGCGTGTGGAACAGCCAGTAGCCGAAGCCGCCAATGGCCGACCACAGCGCGGCGAGCTGCAGCAGGTAGAACGGGTCGCGTGCCAGACTGTCTCCCAGCGTATTGCCGAAGGCCCATACTCGCAGCGGCACGGCGGCCAGCGCGGCCAGCACGGCGACGCTCAGTCCCAGCGCCAGTGCCGTCCGCGGGCGGATGCGGAACGCCGCGACGGCCGCCTCGACACAGGCGATGGCGAACAGCAGCAGCATCGCACTGATCAGTGTCTGGCGGATGGCCTTCGCCATCATGAAGAACCACTCCTCGAAGGGCTCGTAGCTGAGCCACAGCAGGTGACGGCCCAGCAGCAGGACCAGCACGAAGAAGTAGACAATTGCGATCGTGCGCAGGTTGAACACGCGTGCAAACGCCGTGCGTGCCGCCTGCGGACGCGAGGAGGCGGCACACGGAACGGCACGCGGAGCGGCGTCGGGGACGGGCAGGGGAAGCGCTGCGGCCATGGCGGACGAATCTCGAATGAGCGAATTCTGAGAGCGGCGCCCGATTGCCGCAATCCCACGCGACGAATCTGCCCCGTCCCGTCGCCAAAGCCGCCGGCGCGCGACGAAATCCGGCCCAAGACCCTCGTGCGGCCGGGGAGACCCATCGGTCGCCACTCCTATAATCAGCAGCCATGCCATCACGATCGGGAACCGAGCGCGCTGCGGGTCTGGGGTCGGTGACCGACGGCGCCTGGGTCCGAACCCGGTCGACCGCGGACGCCGCTTCGGCCCCGCCGTCCAACCCACGCCTTGCGCGCCTGCTGGCGGAGTCGCGCTGGATCATCGGCGCGATCGGCGCCATTGCACTGTTGCTGGTGCTGCTGTCGTACAGCCGCGCCGATCCGGGCTTCACGCATGCGACGGCGGCAGGCCCCGTGGCGAACCTCGGCGGGCGCCTCGGCGCGTGGGTCGCCGACGTCGTACTGCTGATCTTCGGGGTCTCGGCCTGGCTGATCGCGCTGGCCTGGCTGGTGACGGTCGTGCGCGGCTTCCGGCGCCTGCACCGCGCGGCCGCGGGCGCCGATCCGTTGTCGGACGACCTGCCGGCGTGGGTGCACGGCGTGGGCTTCCTGCTGCTGATCGCCGGCGCGACCGGGCTGGAGGCCCTGCGCCTGGCCAGCCTGAAGGTCGCGCTGCCGGCGCAGCCCGGCGGCATCGTCGGCAACGCGCTCGCGCAGGCGCTGCAGTCCGTGGTCGGCTTCACCGGCGCGAGCGTGCTGTTCATCGCCGCGATTGCGATCGGCCTGTCGCTGTTCCTCGATTTCTCGTGGCTCGCGGTAGCCGAACGCGTCGGTACCTTCCTCGAAGGGTTCTCGCGCCGCGCCGAGCAGCGCCGCGAAGAGGCCGAGGACCGTGCGATCGGCGAGGAAGCGACCAAGGTGCGCGAAGCGGCCCTGGCCGAAGAGCGCGAGCGCATCGAGGAAGCGCCGCCCGTGCACATCGAACGCCCGGCCGCGCACGTCAAGCCGTCGGAGCGCAAGCAGAAGGAAAAACAGGTACCGCTGTTCGCCGACATGGCCGACGTGCGCCTGCCGCCGCTCGACCTGCTCGACGAGCCGCCGCCGGCGGTCGAGGCGGTGACCACCGAGACGCTCGAGTTCACGTCGAGGCTGATCGAGAAGAAGCTGCGCGACTTCAACGTCGAGGCGCAGGTGGTCGCGGCTTATCCCGGCCCGGTGATCACACGCTACGAGATCGAGCCGGCGGTGGGCGTGAAGGGCAGCCAGATCGTCAACCTGGCGAAGGATCTCGCGCGTTCGCTGTCGCTGGTGTCGGTGCGCGTGGTCGAGACGATTCCGGGCAAGAGCCTGATGGGGCTCGAACTGCCCAACCCGCGCCGGCAGATGGTGAAGCTGTCGGAGATCCTCGGCTCCGCGGTCTACAACGAGAGCGCGTCGTTGGTAACGCTCGGCCTGGGCAAGGACATCGCCGGCAAGGCGGTGGTCGTGGATCTCGCGCGCATGCCGCACCTGCTGGTGGCCGGTACGACGGGCTCCGGCAAGTCGGTCGGCATCAACGCGATGATCCTGTCGATGCTGTACAAGGCCGACCCCTCGCAGGTACGGCTGATCCTGATCGACCCGAAGATGCTCGAGCTGTCGGTGTACGAGGGCATTCCGCACCTGCTGTGCCCGGTGGTCACCGACATGCGCGAGGCGGGCAATGCGCTGCAGTGGTGCGTGGTCGAGATGGACAAGCGCTACCGGCTGATGAGCAAGCTCGGTGTGCGCAGTCTGGCGGGCTACAACACGAAGCTTGCCGACGCGCGCGCGAAGGGCGAGATCCTGAAGAACCCGTTCTCGCTGACGCCCGAGGATGCGGAGCCGCTGGAGCCGCTGCCGATGATCGTGGTGGTCATCGACGAGCTGGCCGACCTGATGATGGTCGCCGGCAAGAAGGTCGAGGAACTGATCGCGCGCATCGCGCAGAAGGCGCGCGCCGCCGGCATGCACCTGATCCTGGCCACGCAGCGGCCGTCGGTCGACGTCATCACGGGCCTGATCAAGGCCAACATCCCGGCGCGCATCTCCTTCCAGGTGTCGAGCCGCGTCGATGCGCGCACGATCCTCGACCAGATGGGGTCCGAGTCGCTGCTGGGGCAGGGCGACATGCTGTACCTGGCGCCGGGCACCGGCCTGCCGACGCGCGTGCACGGCGCGTTCGTGTCCGACGCCGAAGTGCATCGCGTGGTCGACATGCTGCGCCAGCGCGGCGCGCCGCAGTACGTGGAAGGCGTGCTCGATCCGCCGCAGGCCGATCTGGACGCCGCCAACGGCAATGGCGCGGGCGGTGGGGGCGAAGCCGATCCGCTGTACGACCAGGCCGTCGAGATCGTCGTCAAGAATCGCCGCGCGTCGATCTCGCTGGTGCAGCGTCATCTGCGCATCGGCTACAACCGTGCGGCGCGGCTGCTCGAAGACATGGAGCGCGCGGGACTGGTGTCGCCGATGCAGAGCAACGGCAACCGCGAGATCCTCGTGCCGTCGCGCGACGCCGAATGATGCGACGCGCGCTGTTCGGATTGGCCTGGGTGGCGGCCGTGGCCGCCGGGCCTGTGCATGCCGGCGCGCTGGACCAGCTGCGCAGCTTCCTCACGCAGACCACCAGTGCGCGCGGCGAATTCACGCAACAGGTGGTGCGCGGCAGCTCCACGCAGGTGTCGAGCGGCCGCTTCACGTTCCAGCGGCCTGGGCGCTTCCGCTGGCTGTACGAGAAGCCATACGAGCAGCTGATCGTCGCCGACGGCGAACGGCTGACGCTGTTCGACAAGGATCTGAATCAGGCGACCGTGCGCAAGCTGCAGGCCGCGCTGCCGTCGAGCCCGGCATCGATCCTGTTCGGCTCCAACGACTTCGAGAAGGAGTTCACAGTCGCCGATGCGGGCACACGCGAGGGCCTCGAATGGATCCGCGCCACGCCGCGCGCGAAGGACACGCCCTTCGAGCGCATCGAGATCGGTTTCCGCGATGGATTGCCCGGCGCCATGCTGCTGGTCGACAGCTTCGGGCAGTCGACGCGGCTGACGTTCTCTAAGCTCGAGCGCAATCCGAAGCTCGACGCCGACGCCTTCCGCTTCACGCCGCCCAAGGGCGCGGACGTGCTGACCGAGTAGGCGGAATTCCTCGTTGTGGAATGGATCGACGCGGCGCGGCCTTGTCGCGGCGCACGGCAGCACCCATCTGCAGACGAATGGCCCGACGTTGCGCGTGCGGTCGAGCCGTCCCTTCCCGACAATCAGGAGGACTGATGCTTCTGTTCGACAAATACGATGGCCCGGCGCTGCACCTGAAGAACCACATCGTGATGGCGCCGATGACGCGCAATCGCGCGACGGCAGACAACGTGCCGACTCCGCTGATGGCCGAGTACTACGGCCAGCGCGCGGGTGCGGGCCTGATCGTCACCGAAGGCACGTCGCCCTCGCCCAATGGCGTCGGCTATCCGCGCATACCGGGCCTGTACAACGCCGCCCAGGCGGCGGCATGGAAGCCGGTGACCAAGGTCGTGCATGCGCAGGGCGCGCAGATCTTCGTGCAGCTGATGCACACGGGCCGCGTGGGCCATCTCGACAACCTGCCCGCAGGCGCCGAGGTGCTGGGTCCGATGGACGGCGCATGCCCTGGCGACGTCTACACGGACAAGGCCGGCCTGCAGCCGCACACGCCGGCGCGCGCGATGACCGATGCGGACATCGCGCATGCCATCGACGAGTTCGTGCAGTCGGCGAAGCTCGCGGTGGAGGCCGGCTTCGACGGCATCGAACTGCACGCCGCCAACGGCTACCTGCTGGAGCAGTTCCTCAACGCCAACGTCAACCAGCGCAGCGATGGCTGGGGCGGCTCGGCGCAGAACCGCAACCGGCTCGTACTGGAAGTGGCACGTGCGACCATCGCGGCGATCGGCGCGCAGCGCGTCGGCATCCGCCTGTCGCCCTACGGTGCTTTCAACGCGACAGGTGCTTACGAAGGCGTGGATGCGCAGTACCTGGAGCTGGTGCGCGGACTGTCGACGCTGCAGCTCGCGTATCTGCACCTGGTCGACCACTCGTCGATGGGCGCACCCGAGGTGCCGGCTACGTTCAAGCAGCAACTGCACGCGGCGTTCAAGGGCACGTTCATCGCATCCGGCGGGCTCGATGCGCAGAGCGGCGAGGTCGTGCTGCGTGAAGGGCGCGGTGACCTGGTGGCCTTCGGTCGAGCGTGGCTGGCCAACCCTGACTTCGTCGAGCGCGCGAAGGCGCACGCGGCACTGAACGCGCCGGACATGACGACGTTCTACACGCCGGGGGCGAAGGGCTATACCGACTATCCGCGGGCGGTGCAGGCGGCGCCGCAGCCGACGGCGTAGCCACACGCAATACCGTCGCCCCGGCGAAGGCCGGGGCCCAATTTGCGGCGCAACGTCAACTTGGGTCCCGGCCTTCGCCGGGACGACGGCGGCCGAAGTCATCCCGCGCGCGGGACCCATCTTCCTTCATCGCATCCCGGTCCGGCTCGAAGAACACCCAGTGGGCCATCGGGAAGGCCTGCTGCAGCGATGCCTCGACCCGATTGATGGCGGCCACCAGCGCGTCGGCATTATCGGCATCGGCGCCATCTTCGCGCGCACCGCCACGATCACCTGCGAGCCCCACTGCAGCGTGATCAGCCGGATCACGCGTTCGACCTCGGGCTGTGACCTGATGTGCCGCTCGATGGCCTCGCGCAGCGCGGGCTCGGCGGACTCGCCGACGATCATGCCCTTGATCTCGATGATGATCATGATGGCCACGATCACCAGCAGCCCGCCGATCGCGATCGAGCCGATCGCATCGAAGCGCGGGTTGCCGGTGACCATGGTCAGCAGCACCGCGCCGAAGGCGAGCACCAGGCCGCCCAGCGCGGCGATGTCTTCGCCCGCCACGACCATCAGTTCCGACTCGCGCGTCTCGCGGAACCAGCGATAGAACGAGCGCCCGGCCTGCACCTTGCGGATCTCGCGCATCGCGCCCCACAGCGAGACCGACTCCAGCACGATCGCCACGCCCAGCACGCCCAGCGCCACGACCGGAAAGCGCAACGGTTCGGGTTGAGTGAAGCGATGCCAGCCTTCGTAAATCGAGAACAACCCGCCGACGAAGAACAGCAGCAGCGCGACCATCATTCCGTAGAAGTACGACACCCGCTGGTAGCCCAGCGGGTGTTCGGCCGTGGCGGGCAGCCGCGAACGCCGCAGGCCGAGCAGCAGCAGCAGCTGGTTGCCGGTATCGGCCACCGAGTGGATCGCCTCGGCCAGCATCGCCCCCGAGCCGGTGTACGCGGCCGCGGCGAACTTGGTGACGGCGATGCCGGCGTTGGCGCCGAGCGCGAAATAGATCGCCCGGGTGCTGTTGGCGGCCATGCTGCGCTCCTGCGTGGCCCTTTACTTGATGGCCAGCAGTTCCACTTCGAAGATCAGCGTTGCGTTCGGCGGGATCGGGCCGCCCGGTGTACCGCGCTCGCCGTAGGCCAGCGACGCGGGGCAGGTGAGCTTCGCCTTGCCGCCGACCTTCATCTTCTGCACGCCTTCGGTCCAGCACTTGATCACGCGATCGAGTGGAAACTCCGCCGGCTGGCCGCGACTGTGCGAGCTGTCGAACTCCGTGCCGTTGACCAGCGTGCCGCGATAATGCACGCGCACGACGTCGGTCGCCTTCGGGCTGGGCCCCGTGCCTTCCTTCAGCGACAGGAACACCATGCCGGAGTCGGTCTTGACCGCGCCTTTCTCGGCGGCGGCCTTGGTGATGGTGGCGTCCTGGGCCATGGCCATCGGGGCCAGCGGGCTTGCAAGCAGCGCCAGCAGCATCCACTTTCTCATTGTCGTGCTCTCCTTCGAAGGCGCGTCCACGGGCCGGATGCTCGCGGCGCAACGGGCGCGATGCTAGCCTGTCCGTCCCCGAAGTGCTGACCATGCAGGATCTGTTCGCTTCCTCCTCGACCGCCTCGCCCGCGCCGGCGTCTGCGCCGCTGGCCGAGCGCATGCGGCCGCGCACCGTCGACGAGGTGATCGGCCAGGCCCATCTGCTGGGTCCGGGCAAGCCGCTGCGCGTCGCCTTCGAGGCCGGTCGCGCGCACTCGATGATCCTGTGGGGGCCTCCCGGCGTCGGCAAGACCACGCTGGCGCGGCTGATGGCCGATGCCTTCGGCCTGGAGTTCATCGCGATCTCGGCAGTGCTGGGCGGGGTGAAGGACATCCGCGACGCCGTGGAGCGCGCGCAGGCGCACCGCGGGCGCACCGGCCAGTCGACCCTGGTGTTCGTCGACGAGGTGCATCGCTTCAACAAGGCGCAGCAGGACGCCTTTCTGCCGCATGTGGAGTCCGGCCTTTTCACCTTTGTCGGCGCCACCACGGAGAACCCGTCCTTCGAAGTGGTCGGCGCGCTGCTGTCGCGCGCGGCGGTCTACGTGCTGGAGCCGCTCAACGCCGACGACCTCGATGCGCTGATCACGCGCGCGACCGGGCGCGAGCTCGGTGGCATCGCGGTGGACGCCGATGCGCGGCGCATGCTGGTCGACCTGGCCGATGGCGATGCTCGCCGCCTGCTGAATGCGCTCGAGGTCAGTGCCGCGGCGGCGCGCGACAAGGGCGTGCCGACCATCGACGCCGGCTTCCTGCGCGCGGCGCTGCCGGCCACGCTGCGCCGCTTCGACAAGGGCGGCGAGAACTTCTACGACCAGATCTCGGCGCTGCACAAGTCGGTGCGTGGCTCGGACCCGGACGCGGCCCTTTACTGGATGGCGCGCATGCTCGACGGCGGCGTCGATCCGCGCTACCTGGCGCGGCGCGTGGTGCGCATGGCGGTGGAGGACATCGGATTGGCCGACCCGCGCGGTGTCGAGATCGCGCTGGCCGGCGCGGAAACCTTCGAGCGGCTCGGCTCGCCCGAAGGCGAGCTCGCCATCGCGCAGGCCATCGTCTACCTGGCGGTGGCGCCGAAGTCGAATGCGCTGTACCGCGCCTTCGGCGCGGCGCGCAGCTTCGTGTCGAACGACGCTTCGCGGCCGGTGCCGATGCGGCTGCGCAACGCGCCGACGCGGCTGATGAAGGAGCTCGGCTACGGCGCCGACTATCGCTACGCGCACGAAGAGGCCGACGCCTACGCGGCCGGCGAGCGCTACTTCCCGGACGGCATGGACGAGCAGCGCTTCTATGAGCCAAGCGAGCGTGGCGTCGAAGCCCGCATCCGCGAACGGCTCGCGCAGCTGCGCGAGCAGGATCGCAAGGCGCGCGAAGGCTGAGGCGCCGGCCCGCCGGAAGTTGCGCCGCGGCGCGCGCTGCAGCACAATCGCTGCATGTTCCGCCGAAATCTCCTCAGTCGATCCTGCCCGCCGCTCAGTTGCCGCTCGCGCGGCTAGCTGAACCTGCCGCGGGCCGCTCGCCCGCGCGCATCCCGAAGCACGACCCGCCGGCGCAACCGGCGTCATCACCGGACAGGAACTGCCATGCTCGACATCAATGCCCTGCGCAAGGACGTGGACGCCGTTGCCGCGCGGCTGCGCACACGCGGCTTCGAATTCGACGTTGCCGCCTTCAATGCGCTCGAAGCCGAACGCAAGGGCGTGCAGATCGCCGCCGAGGACCTGCAGGCACGCCGCAATGCGCTGTCGAAGGAGATCGGCGCGCTGAAGGCGCGCAAGGAAGACGCCGGCACGCTGATGGCGGAAGCCGCGCAGCTGCCCGAACGGCTGAAGCAGCTCGAGGTGCAGCTCGCCAACGTGCAGTCGCGCATCAACGAACTGCTGATGACGGTGCCCAATCCGCCGCACGCGTCGGTGCCGGCAGGCCGTTCGGAGGCCGACAACGTCGAAGTGCGACGCTGGGGCACGCCGCGCAGCTTCGACTTTGCGGTGAAGGACCACGTCGATCTGGGCGCGCCGCTCGGGCTTGATTTCGAAACGGCGGCCAGGATCACGGGCGCCCGCTTCGTGGTGATGAAGGGGCCGGTCGCGCGGTTGCATCGGGCGCTGACGCAGTTCATGCTCGACGTGCAGACCGGCGAGCACGGCTACACCGAGTGCTACACGCCGTACATCGTCAACCGCGAAACGCTGCTCGGCACCGGGCAGTTGCCCAAGTTCCGCGACGACATGTTCTGGGTGACCCGCGGCGGCGGCTCGCGGGACGATGAATCGAAGGAAGAGCTCTACCTGATCTCGACCTCGGAGATCTCGCTGACGAACACGGTGCGCGGCGAACTGCTGCGCGAGGATCAGCTGCCGATGAAGATGACTGCGCATACGCCGTGTTTCCGCTCGGAGGCGGGCAGCTACGGCAAGGACACGCGCGGCATGATCCGCCAGCACCAGTTCGACAAGGTCGAGATGGTGCAGATTGCGCATCCGGCGCGCTCGTATGACGCGCTCGAGGAGATGGTCGGCCATGCCGAGGCGGTGCTGCGCAAGCTGGAACTGCCGTATCGCGTGGTCGCGCTGTGCACCGGCGACATCGGATTCGGCAGCGCAAAGACCTACGACCTGGAAGTCTGGCTGCCCGCGCAGGACACGTATCGCGAGATCTCGTCGGTATCGAACTGCGAGGCGTTCCAGGCGCGCCGCATGCAGACCCGCTTCAAGGGCGCGGCCGGCAAGCCCGAACTCGTGCACACGCTGAACGGCTCGGGGCTCGCCGTCGGGCGCACGCTGGTGGCGGTGCTCGAAAACGGCCAGCAGGCCGATGGCAGCATCACGATTCCGGCGGCGTTGCGGCCGTACATGAACGGCGCCGAGTCGTTGCGTCCATCCTGACGCGCCGGCCCGGATATAATTACAGGCTCGACTGAACGAGCGACCGCGGAGAGGTGGCAGAGTGGTCGAATGCGCCGGATTCGAAATCCGGTGTACGGTTTTACCGTACCGTGGGTTCGAATCCCACCCTCTCCGCCAGCGCACAACGGGCCCCACGGGGCCCGTTTGCGTCTGACTGCGTTGCATACACCCACCCAGCCTCCGATGCCGACCGAGCCTCGACACCCTCCATTGCGGCGCCGTGACGGCCATCACGCGAAGGTCAGCTATGCCGAGCTGTTCTTCGACCTCGTCTACGTGTTCGCCGTCACCCAGCTCAGTCATGCGCTGCTGCACGACCTGACACCTCAAGGTGTCGCGCAGACGGTGGTCCTGTGGTTCGCCGTATGGCTGGGCTGGCAGTACACCTGCTGGTTCACCAACTGGTTCGATCCGGAAACGCCGCGCATCCGCGGGCTGCTGTTCGTCACGATGCTGCTGGCGCTGGTGATGTCGTCGGCGATCGATGGCGCCTTCGAAGGACGCGGGCTGATCTTTGCGTTGGCCTACGCGTCGATGCAGGTCGGACGCACCGCCTACATCGTCTGGGAACTGGGCGCGCACCATCCGCTCGCGCCCAACTATCGGCGCATGCTGGGCTGGCTGGTGATTGCCGCCTGCTTCTGGGTGGCCGGTGGCCTGGCGGAGCACTGGACGAGGGCGGGACTGTGGACCATCGCAGTGCTGTGCGAGTACCTGTCGCCGATGATCGGTTTCGCCCTGCCCGGAATGGGCCGCTCATCCACGCGCGACTGGACCATCGAAGGCGGACACCTTGCCGAGCGCTGCCAGTTGTTCGTCATCGTGGCGCTGGGCGAGACATTGCTGGCCACCGGCGCGATGCTGGCCGAGGCCGATGTCTGGACCTTCGCGGTCCTGTCGGGGATGCTCGCGACCTTCCTGGGCACGCTCGCCATGTGGTGGCTGTACTTCGGGACCTCGAGCGAGGAAGCGACCCGCACCATCACGCACTCGGACGACCCGGGCCGCATCGGCGCCTACCTGCACTACGTGCATGCGGTGCTGGTTGCCGGCATCATCGCGACGGCCGTCGGCAACGACCTGGTGATGGCGCATCCGCACGATGCCGCGAAGCCAGCGTATGCGCTGGTACTGGCCGTGGGGCCGGCGATCTATCTGCTGGGCAGCGCGATCTACAAGCGCGTCGTATCGGGCCGCATTCCGGTCTCGCATGTCGCGGGCGTTGCCGTACTGGGCGCGCTGATACCCGTGTTCATGCGCGTCGAGTTGCTGACCGCAGGATGGATCACGACAGCCGTCATGCTGGCTATCTGCGGGTGGGAGCGCTCCGTCGTGCGAACTCCGCGAACGCCTTCAGCTGGCCACTGATGAATTCCCGCGTCTTCTGATCCGTCAGTTCCAGTGTCTGCGCGTCCACCTTGGCCGACGCCTGTCCGATCATCACTTCCGGCTTGTTAAGTACCAGCGCATCGAGGGCCACCCGGCTCTGCCGCAGGTGATACTGCGCGCGCGCGCCGCCGATCATGCCGGGAGAGGCCGTCTGGATCGCAACGGGCTTGCCCGCGAAGGGCTGCGGCGTCAGCCGCGACAGCCAGTCGATGGCGTTCTTCAGCGTGCCCGGCATCGAGTAGTTGTATTCGGGCGTGACGATGATGACGCCGTCCGCGTTGCGGATCTGATCGCTCATCGCGAGCACCGGTGCGGGAAAGCCGACCGCCTGCACGTCGGCGTCGTAGTGCGGGAAGTCCGCGATCGAACCGAGCGCGCTGACCGAAACGCCGGCCGGCGCCAGCGCGGGCAATGCGCGCGCAACCGCGGCATTCAACGATCCCTTGCGCAGGCTGCCGAGCAGCGTGACGAAACGAACGGTGTCGGCAGGGGCATCACTCATGGTTTTCAGCGCTGGTCTTCACTCGGGGTCTGGCCGCATTACAGCACCACCTGCGCAACCTTGTCCTGGTATTCCTTCTTCGGATCCTTGCCGAGCAGGATCTTGATGCCGGCGAGCAGGCTCGAATCGTTGAGCCAGATCTCGGCCGTTTCCGGTTCAAAGCGCAGCAATGCGAGGCGGGGGTCGTCCTTGCCCTTGAACCAGGCCGCGATGAACGGATTCCACAGCCGGTCGATGACGGCACGGTCGCCGTCCGGGTACAGCACGCCGTGCATCGTGGCGAAAAGATCGTGGCCCTTGGCGGCGAAGCAGCCGGTGGCTTCGTGACGCGCGCCGATCGACTTCGCCAGTTCGGTGTCGGTCGCGGTGAAGATCCAGATCGTGCTTCGCTCGTCGCCGTCGAAGTTGGCGGTCATGGGGCGCGCGTGCGTCAACGCTGTGCCCGCGAGTCCGAGCATGAACGTGCGATCGGACTTCAGCGCCTTCCAGAATTTCTCGACGATTTCGGCCTGGTCGGTCATGGGAATCCTCCTGTGGCAATGCTCGCCAGGGATCGGCGGGCGCATTGCGCTGCCTCAGCAAGGGTCGTGCCGCCGCCCGCCTTGTCAGCGCCATGTAAGCGCGAGTTCCTATATCGTTGTCGATGGCGCAGAGGCCACGCCTCGCCGCCGTCGGACAAGCACAACGATCAGGCGACGCCGACAGTCGCCGCGGAGACCGTCAACATGGCTGGCAATATCGAATCGGTGCTGCACGAGCATCGTGTGTTCGCGCCGAGCGCGGAGTTCGTCAGGCAGGCGAATATTTCGGGCATGGACGCCTACAAGGCGCTGTGCGCGGAGGCCGAGAAGGACTTCGAAGGTTTCTGGGCGCGCCTGGCGCGCGAGAACCTGGTGTGGAGCAAGCCCTTCACGCAGGTGCTGGATGAATCGAAGGCGCCGTTCTACCAATGGTTTGCCGACGGCGAACTGAACGCGTCGTACAACTGCCTGGACCGCAACCTGACGAACGGCAACGCCGACAAGGTCGCGATCATCTTCGAGGCCGACGACGGCAAGGTGACGAAGATCACCTACCGCGAGCTGCACGCGAAGGTTTGCCGGTTCGCCAGCGGCATCAAGGCGCTGGGCTTCGCCAAGGGCGAACGCGCCATCATCTACATGCCGATGTCGATCGAGGCGGTCGTGGCGATGCAGGCCTGCGCGCGGCTGGGCATCACGCATTCGGTCGTGTTCGGCGGCTTCTCCGCCAAGAGCGTGCAGGAGCGCATCGTCGACGCGGGCGCCACGCTGGTCATCGCCGCCGACGAGCAGATGCGCGGCGGCAAGGCGATCGCGCTGAAGCCCGCCATCGACGACGCGTTCGCGATGGGCGGCTGCGACAGCGTGCGCAAGGTCATCGTCTACCAGCGCACGGGCGGAAAGGTCAACTGGGTCGACAGCCGCGACGTGTGGATGCACGACGTCATGAAGGGGCAGCCGGCCACCTGCGAGCCGGTCGCGGTCAACGCCGAGCATCCGCTCTTCATCCTGTACACGTCGGGCTCCACCGGCAAGCCGAAGGGCGTGCAGCACTCCACCGGGGGCTACCTGCTATGGGCGGCGCTTACGATGAAGTGGGCCTTCGACCTCAAGTCCGGCGATGTCTTCTGGTGCACGGCCGACGTGGGCTGGGTCACCGGGCATTCGTACGTGTGCTACGGCCCGCTGGCAGTGGGCGCCACCGAAGTGATCTTCGAGGGCGTGCCGACCTACCCGGACGCCGGCCGCTTCTGGAAGATGTGCCAGGACCATGGCGTGACGATCTTCTACACCGCGCCGACGGCGATCCGCTCGCTGATCAAGGCGGGCGGCGAGCTGCCCAAGCAGTACGACCTGTCGAAGCTGCGCGTGCTGGGAACGGTCGGGGAGCCGATCAATCCCGAAGCGTGGATGTGGTACTACACCGTGGTCGGCCAGTCGCGCTGCCCGATCGTCGACACGTTCTGGCAGACCGAGACCGGCGGCCACATGATCACGCCGCTGCCGGGCGCCACGCCGCTGGTGCCCGGATCCTGCACGCTGCCGCTGCCCGGCATCTTGGCCGCCATCGTCGACGAGACAGGCCACGACGTGCCCAACGGGCAGGGCGGCATCCTCGTCGTGAAGCGGCCGTGGCCGTCGATGATCCGGACCATCTGGGGCGATCCGGAGCGGTTCCAGAAGTCGTACTACCCGGCCGAACTCGGCGGCAAGCTCTACCTTGCCGGCGACGGCGCGGTGCGCGACAAGGACACCGGCTACTTCACCATCATGGGCCGCATCGACGACGTGCTGAACGTCTCCGGCCACCGCATGGGCACGATGGAGATCGAGTCGGCGCTCGTGTCGAACCCGATGGTGGCCGAGGCCGCGGTGGTCGGTCGTCCCGACGATCTCACGGGCGAGGCGGTGTGCGCCTTCGTCGTGCTGAAGCAGGCGCGTCCCGACGAGGTAGAAGCACAGCGCATCGCCAAGGAACTGCGCGACTGGGTCGGCAAGGAGATCGGCCCGATCGCGAAGCCGAAGGACATCCGCTTCGGCGACAACCTGCCGAAGACGCGCTCCGGCAAAATCATGCGCCGGCTGCTGCGTTCGATCGCGAAGGGCGAGCAGATCACGCAGGACGTCTCGACGCTGGAGAACCCGGCGATCCTCGACCAGTTGAAGGTCACGCGCTGAGGCCGCGGTGTTCGCAGCGGCCGCGACGCGCGCCGCGTTGCGGCTGCCGCACAGGCCGGTTGTCCGCTGCAGCGCCCGTATAATCCGCGGCCCACGGAGAGATGGCCGAGCGGTTGAAGGCGCACGCCTGGAACGCGTGTATAGGTGAAAGCCTATCGTGGGTTCGAATCCCACTCTCTCCGCCAGCGACCCCCCATTCCATCGCCCGCAGACCGACCGCTTCTGCAGCGACATGCGCTTCCACTCCAGCGGCCGACACATTTCATCGATTTCAACCATACGAGAAGGCAGGGAGAAGATGCTGAAGCATTGATCGTTGCGACAATCGGTGCGCTGGCCATCAGCGCGGCGCAGGCGGCCACTACCTGCGAGAAGCAGGCTGACGACAAGAAGCTGGCGGGCGCGGCGCGCACGTCGTTCGTCACGAAGTGCACGAAGGACGCCGCGGCGGCCAGCACGCCGGCGCAGGCGAAGTGCGATCAGATGGCCGACGACAAGAAGCTCGCCGGTGCCGCGCGCACGTCGTTCACGAACAATTGCGTGAAGGACGCGACAGCGCCTGCGAAGTAGTCCGGGGAGTACGGAAAGGCGCCCTGCTCGCACGGGCGCCTTTTCTGTCGAGTCAGGGCAGGTGGCAGTCCGCGAGACCGGAGGCCGCGTGCCAGAGTCACCCGGACCTCAAGCCCGGGGCACTGGCCGGGAAATTGGGTCCCCGCTCTCGCGGGGATGACTGCTTCAAATGGCGAACTCACAGCACTCGCCTCCCGCAAGCGCCTCTAGCGGATCCCGGCCCGGCGCATGTTGTCGCCCCGCAAACGGCGTTGTCCCAGCCCTCGGCGCACGCTCGCGCTGATGCCGATCTGCAGGAAGAAGGGCACTTTCGCTTCGTCCAGCGCAAACGCAGGTTGTTACGGCCCCGGTATCCTTTCCGCCCATGTACGAGCGGCACTTCGGGCTGAAGCACCGACCCTTCTCGATCGCGCCGGACCCGCGCTATCTCTTCATGAGCGAGCGCCACCGCGAGGCGCTGGCGCATCTGCTTTACGGCGTGCAGGGCGGCGGCGGCTTCGTGCTGCTGACCGGCGACATCGGCGCGGGCAAGACTACCGTCTGCCGCTGCTTCCTCGAACAGCTGCCCGAACGCTGCAACGTCGCCTACATCTTCAACCCCAAGCTCACGGTCGAGGAACTGCTGATGACCGTGTGCGCGGAGTTCCGCATCCCCTACCGGCACGAAGGGCCGGGGATGCCGACGGTGAAGGACTACGTCGACGCGCTGAACCAGTTCCTGCTGCGCACGCACGCCGTGCGCCAGCGCAGCGTGCTGATCATCGACGAGGCGCAGAACCTGTCGCCCGACGTGCTGGAGCAGCTGCGCCTGCTGACCAACCTCGAGACGAATGAACGCAAGCTGCTGCAGATCATCCTGATCGGCCAGCCGGAACTGCGCGAGATGCTGGCGCGGCCGGACATGCAGCAGCTCGCGCAGCGGGTCATCGCGCGCTATCACCTCGAAGCGCTGACCGAGAGCGAGACCGCGCACTACGTGCGGCACCGGCTGTCGGTGGCGGGCCTGCGTCAGGTCAATCCGTTCGATGCGGCCGCGCTGCGCAGCGTCCATCGCTATTCGCGCGGCGTGCCCCGCCGCATCAACCTGCTGTGCGATCGTGCGCTGCTCGGCGCGTACGCGAGCGGCAAGTCGTCGGTCGATCGGCGCACCCTCGACAAGGCGGCCGAGGAAGCGCTGGACCTGGCGAATCACCCACCGGCAGTGAAGCCGCGCCAGGAGCGTGCGCAGCAGATCGGCATCGGGGTCGCGATCGGCGCGCTGCTGGTCGGTGCGATCGGCTTCGCGCTGACGCGTGGTGAGCCGGCAGCCTGGTCGCCCGCGGGCGCATCCCTGGCCGACGCTGCGCCGATCACGCCAGCGCCGGCAGCATCGGTGGGCGCGCCCGCCGTGACGGTGGCCGTGCTGCTCGCGCAAGGCACCGAGGTGCAGCCGTCCGCACCGGAGTTGCCGAAGTTCGACCTGCGCAAGGGCTTCACGTCGCTGGTCGGCGCCGAGAAGGCGGCCTGGCAGCAACTGGCGCAGACCTGGAACATCGCTGCGGGCGACGCCGATCCGTGCGCCGTCGCAGAGAAGCAGCAGGTGCGCTGCTGGCGCACCACGACTGCAACGCTGACGCTGGTGCGCCAGCTCGACCGCCCCGGCGTGCTGACGCTGCGTGATGCGAACAACCGCCCCGCGTACGTGATGCTGAGCGGATTGTCGGGCGACAGCGCCACGCTCAGCATCGACGGTGTGCAGCAGACGGTGCCGCTGGTGGTGCTCGCCGATTACTGGCGCGGCGAGTTTGCGACCTACTGGCGCGCGCCGCCGGACTACGCCGGCACGATCGTCGACGGCCGCGCCGGTCGCTCGACACTGTGGCTGGCCGAGAAACTCGCGAGCGCGCTCGGCGATACCGGGCCGGCCAGCGCGAAGACCGATGCCGCCACGCTGCGCCACTGGATCCATCGTTTCCAGCTGGCGCAGGGGCTGCCGTCGGACGGCGATGCCGGACCGATCACGCTGATGCAGCTGAACCGCGCCAGCGGCATCGACGAGCCGCGACTGCTGAGGACCACGTAGCCATGTCACTGATCCTCGATGCGCTGCGCAAGGCCGACGCTGAACGCGAGCGCGGTTCGGTACCGGGTCTGCGCTCGCAGCCGGTGGTGCCGTCGTCCGATGGCGTCGCAACCGAGAAGACGACGGGGCGCGTGGGATGGCCCGCGATCGCCATTGGTATCGGCGTCGGACTGGCGCTGGCGGCCATCTGGATGTTCGTCAGCCGCGCGCCGGACCCACGGGCCGCTGCTTCGCAGTCTGCCGTGATGCCGGTACCGATGGCGCCGACCGCCGCGCCATCGCCCGCACCGATCGCAACACCCTCCGAGCTGCCACCGGCGACGACAGCGATGCCGCCGCGCGATGCCGCGTCAGCGGGCGCCGCCTCTGCCGGCGCGTCAGGACCGATCGCCGAGCCGGCGCCCTGGACCCGCCCGGGCGATGGCGCTTCGGCGGCGGCAAGTCCGCCCGCGCGTGGGCGCGGTGGCGCCACCAGCGACCTGCCGGTCTATCCCTACGACCTGCTGCCTTCGCAGGTGCGCGCAGCGCTGCCACCGCTGACGGTCAGCGGTTCGATCTACTCCTCCGATCCGCGCGGCCGGTCGCTCATCGTCAACGGGCGGCTGATGCGCGAGGGCAATGCGGTGACGCCCGAGCTCACTATCGAGGAGATCCGGCAGAAGTCCGCGATCTTCGCCTTCCGCGCCTATCGCTTCGAAGTCCCTTTCTAGGGCCCCGCCGCTGTGATCAGGCGGACCCGCCTGACGCACCGCAGCAGCGAAACTTTCCGGCCGTCAGCATCCTGTAAGGACGGCTACCTACCGTCCGCGGCAACGAAATGGAACCCGACCGGAATGGTCGGGCGGGCGGATGGAGACTGCGGCAAACGGAAAGTCCGTGTACGACGCTGCCGCGCTGCTGGAGGAACATGGCGTTCGTACTGGTCATCATCAAGGCGATCATCGAAATCGCCGGGATGGCGCTGCTGGGTCAACTGGTGGTGGGGATCTTCGCGTGGGGGCGGCGCGACGACAACGTGGTCTACAAGCTGTTCCAGACCATCGCGAGCCCCTTCACCTGGGTGGCTCGCCGCATCACACCGCGCGTGATCATCGACCAGCACATCCCGCTGGTCACCTTCATGCTGCTGCTGTTCCTGTGGATCTTCGTGATCTTCCAGCTGCGGGCGACCTGCGTGGACAACCCGCAGCAGCGCGCCTGTCCCCAGCTGCAGCAGGTGCAGTGACCATGACGCCGGTCGCGCGCTGGCTGAGCGCGTGGTGGCTGTATCGCCGCATCAGCCTCGCCGTGCTGTTCGACCGCAAGGCCGCGGCGCTCGCGCTGCTGCGCAAGGTCGTTGCGATGGACCCGCGCGATCTGGCGGCGCGCTCGTCCATCGGCAACCTGGAGGCCGAGACCGGCCAGCGCGATGCCGCCGTGCAGACCTTCCGCGAACTGGTGGAACTCGCGCCGGGCAACGCCGAGGCGTGGTTCAACCTGGGCTTCCTGCACGACCAGAAGGAAGAACTCGAACCCGCCGAGTTCGCGTTCCGCAAGGCGGTCGCGCTGCAGCCTTCGCTGGATCGCGCCTGGTACGGCCTCGGGCTGGTGCTGGTGCGCAGCGGCCGGCTGGGCGAGGCGATCACCGCGTTCCGCAAGACCGTGAAGCTGCAGCCCTTTGCGCCCTACGCGTACTACCAGCTGGGCATGACACAGCATCACATGGGCATGGCCGAGGACGCGGCGAAGACGCTGGCGGATCTCGAGAAATTCGAACCGAAGTACGCGGCGACGCTCAGGCGCGACATGACGCAGCTTGCGCCGCAGTCAGTTCCGGAGGGGCCGGAGGAGACGGCAAAGCAGGGCACTGAGGAAACAAGACCCATCCAGGGCAGTTAGGGCAAAGCAGGAAAAGGGAACCCCAAGGAGACGACATGCAGTTATCAGCCAAGCACAAGGAGTACTGGAGCCGGAACCTGCGGATCACCGCGGTCCTGCTCTTCATCTGGTTCGTCGTCACATACGTGATGGGCTACTTCGCCATACCGCTGGCCGAGATCAACTTCTTCGGCTGGCCGCTGTCGTTCTACATGGCCGCGCAGGGCTCGCTCATCATCTACGTGCTGATCCTCTACTACTACGCCCGCAAGATGCGGCAGCTCGACGTCGAGTACGGCGTGGACGAAGGAGACCTGTGATGGCTGTCACCGCTGCCTCCAACCGGGCATTCTTCAACCAGCTGCGCAAGTACTACACGTGGTACACGGGCGGCTTCATCGCCTTCGTCATCGCGCTGGCCGTCCTCGAGCAGTTCGGCCTGCCGAAGGTGTGGATCGGCTACGTGTTCCTGCTGGCCACCATCGCCCTGTACGCCGGCATCGGCATCATGAGCCGCACCGCCGACGTGGCCGAGTACTACGTGGCCGGGCGACGGGTGCCGGCGCTGTTCAACGGCATGGCCACCGGTGCGGACTGGATGTCGGCCGCATCGTTCATCGGCATGGCCGGCGGCCTGTACCTGCAGGGCTTCGACGGACTGGCCTTCATCATGGGCTGGACCGGCGGCTACTGCCTGGTCGCGCTGTTCCTCGCGCCGTACCTGCGCAAGTTCGGGCAGTTCACGATCCCCGACTTCCTCGGTGCGCGCTACGGCGGCAACATCGCGCGCTCGATCGGCATCTTCGCCGCGATCCTGTGCTCGTTCACGTACGTCGTGGCGCAGATCTACGGCGTCGGCCTCATCACGTCGCGGCTGACGGGTCTGGAGTTCGGCGTGGGCGTCTTCGTGGGCCTGGCCGGAATCCTGGTGTGCTCGTTCCTCGGCGGCATGCGCGCGGTGACGTGGACGCAGGTGGCGCAGTACATCATCCTGATCGTGGCCTACATGATCCCGGTGGTGTGGCTGTCGATGAAGATCACCAGCTTCCCGATTCCGCAGATCGTCTACGGCGGCGTGCTGGAGCGCGTGACGGCGCTCGAGAAGAAGCTGACCGTCGATCCGAAGGAAGTGGAGGTGCGCAAGATCTTCTCCGACCGTGCCGGCGACGCGCGCAAGCGCATCGAAGGACTGCCCGGTTCGTGGGAGGCGGCGCGCGCCGACGCCACGAAGAAGGTCGAGGATCTGCGCGCGGCCAATGCACCGGCGGCGGAGATCCGCGCGGCCGAGAAGGCGGTGGCGGACTTCCCCAAGACGGCCGACGACGCGAAGAAGGCATGGCAGGGCCAGGTCGCGGCCAATGCCGGCCGCGCCGCGCCGCCGCTGCCGCATGCAACGCCGTTCCCGACCACGAAGACGGGCGAGGCCGGCGAGAAGGATCGCGACCTCAAGCGCCTGAACTTCCTGGCGCTGACGCTGTGCCTGATGGTGGGCACGGCCGCGCTGCCGCACATCCTGATGCGCTACTACACGACGCCTTCGGTGAACGAGGCACGGCGCTCGGTGTTCTGGTCGCTGTTCTTCATCTTCCTGCTGTACTTCACTGCGCCGGCACTCGCGGTGCTGGTGAAGTACGAGGTCTACAGCAACGTCGTGGGCTCGTCGTTCGCCAACCTGCCATCGTGGGTGGCTGCCTGGAGCAGCATCGATCCGACCTTGATGAACGTCACCGACATCAACAAGGACGGCATCGTGCAACTGGCCGAGATCCGGCTGGGACAGGACATCATCGTGCTGGCCACGCCGGAGATCGCCGGACTGCCCTACGTGATATCCGGCCTGGTGGCCGCGGGCGGCCTCGCCGCGGCGCTGTCGACGGCGGACGGGCTGCTGCTGACCATCGCCAACGCGCTGTCGCATGACATGTACTACAAGATGATCAACCCCAATGCGACGACGCAGAAGCGCGTGATGATCTCCAAGATGCTGCTGCTGGTGGTGGCGTTGACGGCGGCCTACGTGACTTCGCTGAAACCGGGAGACATCCTGTTCCTGGTGGGCGCGGCGTTCTCGCTGGCGGCGGCAGCGTTCTTCCCGGCGCTGACGCTGGGCGTGTTCTGGAAGCGCGCGAACAAGCCGGGCGCGATCGCCGGCATGGTGCTGGGCCTGGGCGTCACGATGTACTACATGGCCACGCGCTATCCGTTCTTCCAGCAGGCATTGGGGCTGAATGCAGCGGACTATCCGCTGTGGTTCGGACTGGCGCCGATCTCGTCGGGCATCTTCGGCATTCCGCTGGGTATCGTGACCATCATCGTCGTCAGCCTGCTGACGCCGGCGCCGGACAAGCAGACGCAGGACCTGGTCGAGCACGTCCGCTACCCGAACCTGCGCGGCGACTCGTTCAGCACGGTCGCGCACTGACGCGTTTCGCTCCATCCAGGGCCCGTGGCTTCGCCGCGGGCCTTTTTTCTTCCTGACAGGCACCGGGCTTGCTGAGTCATCCGCACATGCCCGTGCGGCAGGGGTCGCACGGGTTGGGCCGCTGGGCCCACCTGTGGAGGATCGACATGGGCAAGTATTTCCTCGCGTGGCTGCTGGGCGTTCCGGCGTTCGTTCTGGTCATCGTCTGGTTCTTCTTCCGCTGAGAGGGACCCGTCCCGCGTCGCGGGATTTAAGCCGGCTTAAGTACGGCGCCGGTTCCAACCGCCAGTCCAACTTGATTCCGAGCAGGAGGACGCGGATTCACACCTGTTTTCCCTCCTTTTTCAGGTCGTCATGGCGCAGGGGTTGTTTACGCTAGACAGCGATTAGCGTCGCATTGCTGCCCAAAAATTCAAGGACGCCGCTTCCGGAGCCGAACTCCGGACATGAGCCCTGCCATGTCTGCCCAGCCCGCCGCCGAGCTCGAACAGGTGTCTGTCGCGATCATGGAAGGTCGCAGCGACGCCGCCCGCTCGGTCCTGCTCGACGGCATCGCGCGGGCACGCGGCGCCGGCGCGGTTGCGCAGGAGGCGCAGCTGCTGTCGCGGCTGGCTCAGCTCGAGGTGCGGGTCGGCGACTACTCCGAGGGCGACGCCCACGCGGTGCAGGCGGCGCGGCTGTATGCGGACGCCGGCAACGCCGCAGGGCAGGTGGCTGCGCTGACCACGGCGGTGCTGGCCTGCACGCATCTGCGACGCTATGACGACGCCTACGCGGCGGCCTACGCCGCCAACGATGTCGCACTGCCCAACTCGGCCGCCGAACTTCGGCTGATGGCGATGCGCGCGCTCGCTGCGGCGCATGCCGCTGCGGGTGCTTACGAAGATTCGCAGCAGCTCTTCGCCCGCATGATCGACGTCGCCCGCGATGCCGGCCTGTGGCTGCTGGAACGCCGCTCGCGCACCGACTGGCTGATCATCAACCTGAACTGGCTGACCGACCCCGCGGCGCTGCATGCCTCCGCGCCGGACCGTGATCACCTGACGATGCTGCAGATCTGGGCCGAGCAGCTGATGCAGCATTCCGCCGGCGGCACAGCCGAAGAGAACCTGCGCGAGCGCACGCTGCTGAAGGCGGTGCTGGCGCAGATCCACGTCGCGCTGGGCAACGCCTCGCAGGCGCGCGTCGCCATCGACGACGCGGCCCGCGACTCGGTGCAGCTGCAATGGTCGAACGGCATGGCCGAAAGCCCCGTCGTCGAAGCCGAGGTGTACCTGCTGGAAGGTGAGCCCCTGCGCGGCGTCGAATGCGCACGCCGCGCCATCGAACTGGCGAAGCGCTACGACCTGATGGTCGTCGAAGGCAAGGCCTGCGACGTGCTGGCGCGCTGCGCCGAAGCCGCGGGCGACAATGAATCGGCCGTGCGCGCGCTGCGCCGGCACATGCAGGTGACGCGCGAGATCCTGCGTCTGCGCAGCGAGAACCGCGTGCGCATCGAGCGCTGGCGCGAGTCGATGAAGCAGCGCGAGCAGCTCGACACGCTGTCCGCGCAGGCCACGTCGTTCCGCGAACTGTCGCTGCAGGATCCGCTGACCGGCCTCGCCAACCGCCGCGGCCTGGATCCGCTGGTCAGCGACGCGCTGGCGCAGCTGCGCACGCAGG
>JBGAIO010000016.1:0-37169 GCA_044225415.1 Burkholderiaceae bacterium
ACGCACCGCGAGTCCTGGCGCTGCTGACCGACGCCGAGCGCGCCAGCATGTTCTGGGAACTGGCGGTCGGATACCTCGAGAGCATTGCGAACGACAGTCGGCGCTATGCCAGCCTGACCCGCCGGGAGCGCGAGCGCTTCTGGCGCTAGCTCGCCGGCAGGCCGGCTTCAGCCGGCAATGCCCAGCGCGCGTGCCCGGGCCTGCGTCAGCGCGTGCAGGTGGCGCGCGGTCGGCACTGGAATGTCCGCCAGTTCGGCCAGTTCCATGACCGCACCGACGATCGCGGCGAGCTCGAGCGGACGGCGCTGATCGAGATCCTGCAGCATCGAGATGCGCGCGGCGCCGAGCTGGCGGGCGAGGCCGATGCGGTCGTCGACCGACATCGCGATCGGACAGCCGTAGTGCGCCGCGACGGCCATTCCCTCGCGCATCACTGCGCGGATCACGTCGAGCAGCCCTTCGTCGTCGACGATCTGGTTCATCAGGTAACCGGTCAGCGCGGCCACCGGATTGAACGACACGTTGCCGATCAGCTTCACCCACATCGTCATGCGGATGTCGGGCGCGCGCTCGGTGTCGAAGCCCGCGGCGTCGAGCGCGTCGGCCACCTGCGCCAGCCGCGCGGACATCGAGCGGTCGGGTTCGCCCACCGCGATGCGGCGGCCACCCGTGTGATGCACCTCGCCCGGCGCGCGCACGTCGGCGGCGATATGCACGACGCAGCCCAGGATGCGCGCCGGGTCCAGTGCGGCGAACATCGCACCGTGCGGATCGAGCGTGCGCAGCGCCATGCCGTCGTGCGGCCCGCCTTCGCGATGGAAGTACCACCACGGCATCCCGTTGATCATCGGCACGACGGTGGTGTGCGGACCGACCAGCGGCGCCATCGCCGGCAGCATCGCGGCAATGCTGTGCGCCTTCAGGCCGATCAGCACGACGTCCTGCACGCCGAAGTCGGCGGGCCGGTCGCTCGCCGGCAATCGATACGTGCCGCCCAGTGTGCTGACGTGGTCGACCAGCGTCAGGCCCCGCGCGCGGATCGCGTCGAGGTGCGCGCCGCGCGCGACCAGCACGACGTCCTGGCCGGTGGCCGCGAGCCGCGCGCCCACGGCGGCGCCGATGGAACCCGCTCCGACGACAGCTATGCGCATTGCAGTGATGACGACAGGCGAAAAAGCGTGCCAGGCCTCTATCTTCCTGAGCCTCTTGTCCCTAGCGCGCGTGGAACGCTTCTTCGATGCGCCGCTTGTCCCAGCCGGGCACGAGCATTTCCACGAAGGAATAGACGAAGCCGCGCAGGTACGTGCCCTCCTTCACCGCCAGCCGCGTGACGTTGCGGCCGAAGAGGTGCCCGCACGGCAGCAGCACCAGGTTGTCGCGGCGCGCATCGACCGCGACCCCGGCGACGATGCCGACGCCCATGCCCAGGTGCACGTAGGTCTTGATGACGTCGGCGTCGATGGCCTCGAGCACGATCGAAGGTTCGATGCCCACTTCGGCGAAGGCCGCATCGATCCTGCTGCGGCCGGAGAACTGCTGCTCGTAGGTGATCAGCGGATGCCGCGCCAGGTCCTTCAGTGTCAGCTTGCCGGGCGTGGTGGCGAACTTCGCCAGCGGATGGTCGGCCTTCATCACCGCCACGTGCTGCCAGTCGTAGACGGGGATCGACAGCAGACCGCCGGCGTCGGCCAGCGATTCAGTGGCCACCCCGATGTCGGCCTGGCCGTGCATCAGCATCGACACGATCTGCGGAGGGTTGCCCTGCAGCAGCTTCAGCCGCACCTGCGGAAACTTCTTCGCGAACTGCTGGATCACCTGCGGCAGCACGTACCGCGCCTGCGTGTGCGTCGTCGCCACGCGCAGGGTGCCATCGGGGCTGCCCGCGTAGTCGCGCGCCAGCTTCTTCAGGTTGTCGACCTCTTCCATGATGCGCTCGGCCGCTTCGAGCACACTCTGGCCCGGTGCCGTCACGCCCTTCACGCGTTTGCCGTGGCGCGCGAAGATCGGCACGCCGAGTTCCTGTTCCAGGTCAATGATGGCCTTCGACACGCCCGGCTGCGACGTGTGCAGCGCGCGCGCGGCCTCGGTCAGGCTGAACTTGTGGCGCGCGGCCTCGCGCAGAAAGCGGAATTGCTGCAGGTTCACCGCGACGCTCCGTCGACAGGACAGGGCATTTTATACGTGCGTATCTCTATAATCCGACGTTCACCGGCGCGCGGCGCGCCGCACTCCATTTCCCGCAGGATTCACGAATGAAACTCGACAAGGCGCAGATCCTTCTCGACGAGCAGCCCATTTCCATCGACGTGCTTCTGGAGAAGTACGCGAAAGGCGACGAAGGCTCGATCGACGAAGTGCGCCGCCGCGTGGCGCGCGGCCTCGCGGAAGTCGAGAAGCCGGAACTGCGCGAGGTGTGGGAGAAGCGCTTCCACCAGGCGATGGACGACGGTTTCATCCCCGGCGGCCGCGTCAATTCCGCCGCGGGCACCGGCATCCAGGCCACGCTGATCAACTGCTTCGTGCAGCCCGTCGGTGACGCGATCAGCGGCGTCAAGGGCGACGTGCCGTCGATCTACCTGGCGCTGAACCAGGCGGCCGAGACGATGCGCCGTGGCGGCGGCGTCGGCTACGACTTCTCGCCGATCCGTCCGCGCGGCGCGCTGGTGCAGGGCACGCATTCGCGCGCCAGCGGCCCGATCTCGTACATGAGCGTATTCGACAAGAGCTGCGAAACGCTGGAGTCGGCGGGCGCGCGGCGCGGCGCGCAGATGGGGATGATGCGCTGCGACCATCCCGACATCGAGGACTTCATACACGCCAAGCGCGACGGGTCGCTCTCGAACTTCAACATGTCGGTCGCGGTGACCGACGCCTTCATGCGCGCGGTGGACAGCGACGGCGACATCGAGCTGTGGCACTCCGCCGAGCCCTTCGACAAGACCGATGCCTGCCAGCGCGCCGACGGCACGTGGGTCTATCGCACCGCGCGCGCGCGCGACCTGTTCGACCAGATCATGCATTCGACGTACAGCCACGCCGAGCCCGGCGTGGTGTTCATCGACCGCGTGAACGCCGACAACAACCTGTCGTACTGCGAGACGATCGCGGCGACCAACCCCTGTGGCGAACAGCCATTACCGCCCTACGGCTGCTGCTGTCTCGGTTCGATCAACCTGACGCGCTTCGTCATCGATCCGTTCGGGGAACAGCCGTCGTTCGACTGGGACAAGCTGCGCGAAGTAACCGCGGTGTCGATCCGCGCGCTCGACAACGTGCTCGACGCCACGCTGTGGCCGCTGCCCGAGCAGGCGGCCGAAGCCGCCAACAAGCGCCGCATCGGCCTGGGCTTCACCGGCCTCGGCAACACGCTGACCATGCTGAACCTGCGTTACGACAGCGAGGCCGCGCGCAGGATGGCGGGCGACATCTCGCGCGAGATGCGCGATGCGGCGTACGGCGCATCCGCCGGGCTGGCCGTCGAGAAGGGTCGTTTCCCGCTGTTCGACGCCGACCGCTTCCTCGCCGAACCGCACTGCGCGTCGCGCCTGCCGCAGCCGCTGAAGCAGCAGATCCGGGAGAACGGCGTGCGCAACTCGCACCTGCTGTCGATCGCGCCCACCGGCACGATCTCGCTCGCCTTCGCGGCCAATGCCTCGGGCGGCATCGAACCGACCTTCTCGTGGACCTATATCCGCAAGAAGCGCATGCCCGACGGCAGCAAGCAGGAATACATCGTCGAGGACTACGCGTACCGCCTGTACCGCCGCATGGGCGGCGACGAGGACGCGCTGCCGGCGGGCTTCGTCACCGCGCTGGAGATGAGCGCGCAGGACCACATGCAGATGATCGCCGCCGTGCAGCCGTACGTCGACGCGGCGATCAGCAAGACGGTCAACGTGCCCGAGGACTATCCCTTCGAGGACTTCAAGAGCCTGTACCTCGCCGCGTGGAAGAGCGGGCTGAAGGGCATCACGACCTATCGGCCGAACAACGTCATCGGGTCCGTGCTCGAAGTGGTCAGGGACGCCTCGAAGGCGCGCGAGTCGGCGCCGCAGGACCTGCGTGATGACGCCGACCGGCGCGTGCGGCTGGATTCGGCGCCGCAGCCGGCGCTGGCCAGCCTGAAGTGGCCGGGCCGGCCCGACCTGGCCGCCGGCAATCTCGCGTGGACCTACATGGTCGAGATCCCCGAGCGGCGCGAGTCGTTCGCCATTTTCATTGGCGAGGTCGGCGATCCGGCAGTGGCCTTCGAGGTCTGGGTCAACGGCGCCGAGCAGCCGCGCGGCCTGGGCGCGATCGCCAAGGCGCTGTCGATGGACATGCGCAGCGAAGACCGTGCGTGGCTGAAGATGAAGCTCGACGCGCTGGCCAAGGCGCGCGACGAACAGGGCTTCGCGATCCCGATGCCGCCCACCGGCGAAGCGCAGTGGCAGAGCGGCGTCGTGTCGGCCTTCGCGCAGATCGTGCGCTGGCGCTGCGAGAAGCTCGGCATGTTCGAGGAACTGGCCGAGCATCCGACGCCGGTGCTCAACGCGCTGTTCTCGAAGAAGGAGCCGAAGGCCGGTCCGCTGGGCACGATGAGCTGGACGGTGGACGTCGCCAACGCCAACACCGGCGACGACTTCGTGCTCGGCGTGAAGGAACTGCACCTGCCCGATGGCAGCCGCCGGCCTTATTCGATCTGGCTCGCCGGCGAGTATCCGAAGGTGCTCGACGGCCTGTGCAAGCTGATCTCGCTCGACATGCGCGTGGTCGACGCCAACTGGATCGGCCTGAAGCTGAAGAAGCTGCTCAACTTCGGCGAGCAGAACGGCGAGTTCTGGGCAGCGGTGCCGGGCGAAGAACGCTCGTCGCTGTATCCGAGCACGGTCGCGTACATCGCGACGCTGCTGCTGCATCGCTACAAGGTGCTGGGCATCCTCGACGCCGACGGCCGCGCCATCGAGGCCGCCGGCATCCTGGCGCTGCCCGACGCCGTGAAGGTCATCGCGCACGAGACCGCGCCGGTCAAGGGCAAGGTGTGCGCGAGCTGCGGCGCGGCGGCGGTGATCAAGCGCGACGGCTGCGAGTTCTGCACGGCGTGCGGCACGACGGGGCAGTGCGGCTAGGCGGGCACTATGAGCCGGGTGTCATAGCCCGGTCTCCAGCCGGACCAACTCGGATCCGCCGTTCCTCGTGCGACGTAGACGGGGTCGTCGCCATCGCGCTTGGCAGCGGTGTCATGCGCGCTCTTGCAGAATTCGGATAGTTCGAACCTCGCCGATGTGATGCAATCACATCGCCTTCCGCGTCAAGTTCAGACACAGTGGTACGGCTCGCGGTAATCGGCCGTGATGCAGTCGTGGGCCTATTTCCAACGCGCGTTTGTGTGACTGGAAGGCCAGGTCGCATATCGATCGACGACTGCGCGACGTGCAAAGGTCGACTTTCTGTCCCTGGAACCAGGCATCGAGTTTCAATCTCAGACGAGGAACACATGTTGGAAGGAGTGAAAAGCACAGTCGCCATTCTCGCGGCATTCTTACTTGCCGCATTTGTTCGGGCCGTGAATCTATCGATCCGATATGCGCTGGTTGGTGCCGCGCTGCTGGCCACCGCCCAACTCGCGATGGCGCAGTCGGCGCCGCCCTCGATCATCACGCCCGACAGTGTGCCTTCACACCTCGGCACGCTCGACTTCAAGGACGGCATGCCGAGCGCCGCCACCGCCGCCAAGGTCTACGACCACATCGACTTTACGCACGCCTACGAAGCCTTCGTCAACACGATGCAGGGCGTTAACTTCGAGGCTATCCGCCGCGGCTTCCTAGCGGCCGGCGTGAAGGACAACGAGATCCTCGTCTTCTCGAAGCTGATGGACGCGAAATCATTGTTCCTTACCGCGAATGCCGACACCGTCTACTTCGTGGGCGCGCTCGACCTGAGTAAGGGACCGATGGTACTGGAGACGCCGCCCAGGGCGCTCGGCACGCTGGACGACGCCTGGTGGCGCTGGGTCACCGACTTCGGCGTACCCGGCCCGGACCGCGGCGAAGGCGGCAAGTACCTCGTCCTTCCACCCGGCTACACCGGCCGGTGCCGGAGGGCGGGTTCTACATGGCGCGCGCCAGGACCGAGAAGGTACTGATCCTCGGCCGCATGTTCCTCGAGAACAACGACCCGCAGCCGGCGGTCGACACGATCCGCAAGTTCACCAAGATCTATCCCTACGTCGCCGGTGGCGAGGGCACGAGCATCGCGCAGTTCCTCGACGGCAAGGCGCGCCTGTCGCGCCCGGCACCGCCGCCGGTACTGGTGTTCCACGAAGGCAGCGGCAAAGTGATGAACACCGTCCCGCCGAACGACTTCAGCTACTACGAGATGCTGAACGACATGGTCCAGCGCGAGCCGGCCACCGCGCTCGATCCCGAACTGATGGGTCCGCTGGCGGCGATCGGCATCGTCAAGGGCAAAGCCTTCGCGCCGGACGTGCGCATGAAGAAGATCCTCGGCGACGCAGTGGCGGTGGGCAATGCGGCTTCGCGCACGCTGCTGATGGCGCCGCGCGATCCGTCCTGGTACTACTACGCGGACTCGGCCTGGACGAACTTTCTGTTCCAGAGCGGCTACGAGTTCGAGACACCGATCCCACTGATCACCCGTGAAGGCGCCAAGCCCTTCCCGCCCACCGGCTATCGCCAGCTCGATGCGCGCAGCGCCTTCTTCTACGGCATCACCGGCATCACGCCGGCGATGGCGATGCGACTGCCCGGCGTGGGCTCGCAGTATCTGCTGGCGATGCAGGATGCGAACAAGCGGTTCTTCGACGGCGGACGGACCTACAGGCTGACGCTGCCGAAGGGCATCCCGTACGAGAATTTCTGGTCGCTGACGCTGTACGACAATCAGACGCGCTCGATGCTGGCCACACCGCAGAACTACGCGCGCGCCGGCAGCCAGAGCTTACCGTCGCCGGCGGCCAGGCCAACGCGGATGGCTCGACCACGGTGTACTTCGGCCCGCAGCAGCCGTCGGCGTGAAGCGCGGCAACTGGATCCAGACGGCGCCCGGCAAGCGGCTGGTTCATGATCCTGCGCCTGTACGGGCCGCGAGAGCCTTTCTTCACAAAGGAATGGCGGCCGGGAGAGATCGAGCTTGTGCAATGAGTTCGTCTGTACTCAGGACACAAGGAACAGGCTCGAAGGCTACGCCATCTTCGCCAACCTGGTCGTGCCACTGGGTCGTTGAAGGAAGGGATTCAGGAGATCATCTCCCGCGCTGGATAAGCGGAGAATCTTCCTTTGTGCCGCATGCCGCAGCGAGGGTGCTCGACGGCAGTTCCCGAATTGGCGCTCGTATGTCGCCGAGAACCGGCCAAAGTGCGCGAATCCGTAGCGTGACGCGGCACGCGTCACGCTCGTCTCCGCCGTTGGGTGCATGAGGGCACGGCGGACCGCACCGAGCCTCATTTCGAGCAGCAGTCGCGCAGGCGGGTGGCCAAATGCCTCCACGCAGGCAAGGTGCAGCGTACGCTCCCGCGCTCCGGTGAGCGCACACAATTCGGTAATAGCTGGGGGATCGCCCCGATGCTCTACCAATAGGTCCATCACCTTCCGCGCGATCTGCGCCCGCGCGGGCAACGGCTCGATGGCCTCCGCCGTGGGGATGATGTCGAGCACGGCATCCGCAATCTGCGCCCGCGCCCGCTCTATCAGGCCACCAGTCACTTCCATATCCGGTACCGCGACCAGGTCTTCGAGCAGGCGCGAAAGCGAGACCGCCCGCCGGGCCATCTCGGATGGATCTGCGCGCCATCCATCAGGCCCCATCCCACACGACAGGTCATCTCGATGGCGTCGAGCCCGCATCCAACATTGGACGACGCGCGTCGGGAGCACTACGGTCAACAACTCGGCTGCGCCCGTCGCGCTGAGGACAAAGTCGTCACGGGGCGATGCGACGAGCAGCTCGCGTCCGCGAATTTGCCGCCGCCGCACGTGGAGCGATCCAGTCACCCGCAGAGGCAGGGCGAATACCCAGGTCTCGTTTGGCGCTGCTCCCCGTTGCAGCACCCCCGGAGACCACGACTCGACGCCGAGTTGTGCGCCACCCAGCAGCAGCTGCGTCAGCCGGCCGCGAAAAGACCCGCGGCCCAGCTGGTCATATTCCTGATCCCAGTCGCGGGCAGCCGCAGCGAGAGCATCCACATCGTGGAAGGTGCTCTCGGAAAATTCACGCCGCACTTCACTGCTTTCGCCACGAGTCATTGCAAGGTCTGATCGCCGGCGACCTGCTCCCCTGTCTGGTCCCGTTGCGATCTGGAGTCCACGGTAAACGATACCGGACCAATTCAGGGGCGCAGGTCGCAGCGCCCCGCCCGCATTGGGGGGTGGCACCCGCATCGCGGGTGCCTATGTTCCGTGTCTCCCGCCGTGGCCCGGTCGACGCGACCGGCCTGCGGCCTTCGCACTCCACGGAGACACGCATGGCCCGCACGATCCCGGCGATCGACCTGATGTTCCTGCTGACGGAAAACCCGAACAGCCCGAAGCACGTCGGCGCGCTGCTGACCTTCGACCGCCCGCGACGCGGCGGCACCGACATCGTCGGCCGCATCGTGCGCGCCTACCGCGCCGCCCAGCCGGTGGCGCCGTTCAACGTCGTGCCGGAACTCATCGGCGTGACGCGCCCGCGCTGGATGACCGCGAAGGACATCGACCTCGACTATCACGTGCAGCATGTGGTGCTGCCGCCGAAGACCACGGACGACGGCCTGCTGCGCATCGTGGCCGACCTGCACGAGACGGTGCTGGACCGCAACCGCCCGCTGTTCCGCGCCTGGATCTTCGAAGGCCTGCCCGGCGGACGCTTCGCGATGTACCTGAAGATCCACCACGCCATCGTCGACGGCATGTCGGCGATGGCGCGCATCACCGCCAGCCTGTCGACCGACGCGAAGGGCGGCATACCGCTGCCGTTCTACGCGGTCGAGTTCAAGGGCCAGGGCGAGCGCGCGCCGCGCAGCGCATTGCAGCGACTCGCGCAGGCGAACCTGAAGGCGCTGCGCCAGACGTCGGCATTGCGCGACGTATCGCTGGGCCTGGTGCGCAAGGGTCTGTCGCGGCTGCTGCGGCGTCCGCAGAGCGGCAGCCAGCCCTTCACCGCAGCCGACACGCCGATGAACGCGCCGATCCGGGCCCCGCGCTCGCTGGCCACGCTGTCGCTGCCGCTCGACGGGTTGAAGTCGGCCGGCAAGGCCTTCGGCGGCACGATCAACGACGTCGTGGTGACGATCGTCGACGCGGGCATGCACGGGTACCTGCAGCACATCGGCCATGCGTCGAGGAAGCGGCTGGTGGCTTTGTGCCCGATCTCGCTGCGCGACAGCGGCGACACCTCGGCGACCACCCAGGCATCGACGATGTTCGTGCCGCTCGGCGAGCCCGCGGCGCAGCCCGCTGCGCGCATCGAACAGGTGAAGAGTGCGCTTGCCACTGCAAAGGACGAAGTGCGCGCGATGAGCAAGGATGCCGCGATGACCTACGCGATCACGGCCTTCGGGCTCGGCGAGGTCGCGATGGCCACGCGCGTCGGCCAGGTGGCCGGCCATCTGGCGAACTTCTACGTATCGAACGTGCCGGGCTCGCGTGAGCCGCTGTATGTCGACGGCACGCCGCTCACCGCGGTCTATCCGATCTCCGGACTCGGCGCGGGCATCGGGCTGAACGTCACGGTCGTGTCGACCTCGGACAGCCTGCACTTCGGCTTCGTTGCCAACGGGCAGTCGCTGCCGCTGTTGCCGGTGCTCGCGCGTTGCGTCAACGAGGCCTATGCAACGCTGGTCGCAGCGGCCCCACGCGCGACGCCCGCCGCGGCGACAGGCGCCAACGGCGCAAAGCGTCCGGCGCGCAAGGCCCGCAGTGCGCCCGCCCGCAAGCGCGCGGTGCGCGCGCCTTCGACGGCACGGCGACCGGCGGTTCGTGGCAACTAGAGGATCAAGTTTGTCGTCAGAGGCGTAGACGGCCACGAACGGCCATCTCCATTCGATTCGGGCTTGTGCACTTGCGGACGTCGCGGAATTGCCTGAGAATGCATTGCAAATGCAACGCACGGAGTTTCGATGAAGACCGCCACCATTCCTTCCCTCCGGGTCGAGCCCGAACTCAGGACTGCCGCCGAAGATGTTCTCGAAGAAGGCGAGTCGCTGTCCAGCTTCGTGGAGCAGTCGATCCGCGACGGCGTGCAGCGTCGCCAAGCTCAGCGTGAGTTCATCGCCAGGGGCCTCAAGTCGAGGAGTTCGGCAATGCGAAACCAGGACTATGTGCCCGCAGGCAAAGTGCTGGGACGCCTGGAGAGCATGTTGCAGAAAGCCAAGCGGACTGCAGTCGCGAAGTGACATTCCGCGTCCGCTTCACCCGTGAGGCCGAGAACGACCTGGTTCGGCTGTATGAGTTCATCCTCCATCGCGATGCGACGGACTGGCAGCTGGCTGAGCGCGCGCTGGAAGCAATCCGTAACGCCATATCCGGTCTTGAGCAGTCCCCGTTCAGCTATCGGAAGGCCAGCAGTGGTGGCAGCCCTTTCCTGCGCGAACTCGTCATCCCATTCGGCTCCGCAGGGTATGTCGCTCTCTTCGAGATTGAGGGCAGCGACGTCGTCACGATTCTTGCCGTCCGCCACCAGCGCGAGGACGATTACTTGTAGGACGTCTGGGCCGCTTTCGGGTATGCAAGTACGTCGGCTATCGGGAAGGCGTCATGTCGGCTTAGGGTCGACACCGACACTTCCCACCTGACCTGACCAAAATCGCTGGCGCGATCTCGATCCCTCACAGCGCCTGCCACCCCGCATGCCGCTGCACGAACTCGGCCACGTCCGCGTCGGCGGCCTGCGCCTGCGGCAGCGGCAGCGCGTGGAAAACGTGCCCCATGCGGCGCCACACGGCGACGTCGACCGTCACGCCCGCGCGTGACGCCACCGCTGCTGCGCGCAGCGACTCGTCGCGCAGCATCTCGACATCGCCCGCGTGGAACAGCAGCGGCGGCAGGCCCGCGAAGCTGCCGAACAACGGAGAAATGGCGGCATCGAGGTAGTGCTGCGGGTCGGCGTAGAGCTGGCGCAGCGCCATCAGCGTCGTCAGCTTGAACATCGGATCCGAGCGCGCATTGCTGCGCAAACTGGGGCTGGACAGAGTGAAGTCCACCACTGGCGACAGCAGCACGGCGCAGCGCGGCAGCGGGTCGCCCGCCGCCTTCAGGACCTGCAGCGCGCGCAGCGCCAGGTTGGCGCCGGCCGAGTCGCCGGCGATCACGATCTGGTCGGCGGGAATGCCCTGTGCCAGCAGCCAGCGATACGCGGCGACGCAGTCGACCAGGCCTGCCGGATGCCGGTGCTCGGGCGCAAGCCGGTAGTCGACCATCAGCGCGCGCGCCTGCATCCGCCGGCACCAGCGACCGGCCAGCGCGGCGTGCACGTTGGGCATCCGCAGCGCGAAGGCGCCGCCGTGCAGGTAGAGCAGCGTGCGATCGCTGCGGCTGGCGGGCACCTCGATCCACTCGCACGCGACCGCGCCCGCCTGCACGGGCCGGCGCTGTGCGTCGCTGCTGCCGCCGAGTTGCGCGTCGAAGCGCGCATTGTGCTGCCGCAGGCGCTCGATCGGGTCGAGGCCGACGCGCGAATGCTTCGACGTCAGCCGCAGCAGCAGGTGCAGCAGCCAGCGGCGCAACGTGCCGCCGGGCACGTCGACATAGCGGACAGCGACATCGCCCGCGAGCGGCTGCACCTGCATTGCGCCGGCGAAACTCAGGCGCCGGGCAGACGGTAGCCGCGGAACTGCTCGCGCAGCTTCATCTTCTGCAGCTTGCCCGTCGCGGTGTGCGGCAGCTCGTCGACGAAGACGACGTCGTCCGGCATCCACCACTTGGCAACCTTGCCCTCCAGGAAGCCGAGCACGTGTTCGCGCGTCGCGTCCTGGTCCTTCTTCTTCACGACGATCAGCAGCGGGCGCTCCTGCCACTTCGGATGCATCACGCCGATGACCGCGGCTTCAGCGACAGCAGGGTGCGCCATCGCGGCGTTCTCCAGGTCGATCGACGAGATCCACTCGCCGCCCGACTTGATCACGTCCTTGCTGCGATCGGTGATCTGCATGTAGCCGTCGGCGTCGATGGTCGCGACGTCGCCGGTGTCGAAGAAGCCGTCGGCATCGAGGATCTCGCCGCCGTCGCCCTTGAAGTAGCCGCTCGTGATCCACGGGCCGCGCACCAGCAGGTTGCCGAAGGCCTTGCCGTCGTGCGGCAGGCGCTCGCCCTCGTCGCCGGTGATCTTCATCTCGACGCCGAAGACCGGACGCCCCTGCTTGGTCTGCACGTCCAGGCGCTGCTCGAGCGTCATGCTCTCGTGCTTCGGCAGGAAGTTGCACACCGTGCCCAGTGGCGACATCTCGGTCATGCCCCAGGCATGGACCACGCGCGCACCGAACTGGGTCTCGAACTTCGCGCTCATGGCGCGCGGCGCGGCCGAGCCGCCGATGACGACGCGGTTGAGCTTCAGGTCCGCCTTAGGATCGAGCTTCGCCGTGTCGACGTGGTTGAACAGCATCAGCCACACGGTCGGCACGCCCAGCGCCAGCGTGACCTTCTCGTCGCGCATGATCTCGTAGACGTTCTTGCCGTCCAGTCCCGGGCCCGGCATCACCAGCTTCGCGCCGCACATGGCGCCCGCGTAGGGCATGCCCCACGCGTTGACGTGGAACATCGGCACCACCAGCAGCGCGGATTCGCCGGCCGACAGGCCGAGTCCATCGACCGTGCAGGCCGACAGCGAATGCAGCACCGTGGAACGGTGCGAGTACAGCACGCCCTTCGGATTGCCCGTGGTCCCCGAGGTGTAGCACAGCGAAGACGCCGTGTTCTCGTCGAAGGTCGGCCATTCGTAGTCCGCGTCGTGCTCGCCGATCAGTTCCTCGTAGCACAGCAGGTTGCGCACGTTGAGCGCCGGCATGTGGGCGCGGTCCGTCATCGCGACGAAGGCCTTGACCGACGTCATCAGCGGCGCGAGCTTCTCGATCAGCGGCGCGAAGGTCAGGTCGAAGAACAGGTACTGGTCTTCGGCATGGTTGGCGATGTAGACGATCTGCTCGGGAAACAGGCGCGGGTTGATGGTGTGCAGCACCGCGCCCATGCCCGACACGCCGTAGTACAGCTCCATGTGGCGGTAGCCGTTCCACGCCAGCGTGCCGATGCGGTCGCCGGGCTTGACGCCCATCGCGGTCAGCGCGTTGGCCACCTGCTTCGAGCGGCGGTGGATGTCGCGGTACGTGCAGCGATGGATCGGGCCTTCGACAGTGCGCGAGACGATCTCGCTGCCGGGATGGAAGGCGTTGGCGTGTTCGATCAGGGATGAGATCAGCAGCGGCCGATCCTGCATGAGTCCGTTCATCGGACTGTCCTCCGCGATGGTTTCGTTGGGATGCGTGCGATCGGTGCGCGCAGTCAATGTGTGAAGTCGGCCAGGTCCGGCGCGGGCAATCCCCGGGCGGCGTAGTACGCGACATGGCGCGCGTGCGCCGACTTCCAGTTCTCGACCGCGATGATGTTGTCCTTGTCGTCCATGTACAGCGAGTCGCCGACCTGGATGTTCAGCGTGATCACTTCGTCACTCGAGTCCTGCTGCGCGACCGGGGTATGCACCGAGGCCGCCGTCTCGTAGACGAAGCTGCCGGCCGTGGCGACCCAGTCGTGTTCGAGATAGCGCCACTTGCCCTTGATCGTATAGACCATCACCGTGCCGCAGTGGTGGTGCTTCGGCAGCTGCATGCCGGCCGGGGCCCGCAACAGCGTGACGAAGGTGCCCGACACCGGCTCGACCTTCAGGATCTTCAGGAAGACGCGATCGCTGTACGGCGTGAAGGGAATCCACGGATAGCTGTCGGCATCCACGTAGCTGGTGGTGATCTGATTGATGTCCATGAGAGTGTGTCTCGCTGTGGTGTTTCGTTGCATTCGATGGCGGCAGATGCGCTGCCGCCGGATGAGCGACAGTAGCGGCCCGACACGCCGGCGCCCCCACCCGATCGAAGGGGGCGCGCCGCCTCAGCGCAGCACCGTGCGCTCGACAATGGTGGGAATCTCCGAGATGTCCGGCACCGCCAGGAACGAGGGCTCGGCGTAGGCCGGCGCCGGATAGCGGTAGAAACCCTCTCCGCCGAGCATGCCCTGCAGGCCGCGATCGAGGAAGCGCTCCTTGATGAACGCCGCGTTGCGCAGCATCTGCTCGTCCTTGCGCACGCTCCCCCAGTACGCGGCGATGTCGTACGCGGTCTTCATGCCGACGACGTCGACGATGCCGCAGGGGCCCATCGCGCAGCCGCGATTGGCGATCATGTAGGTGCGGTCCACGTCTTCGGCCGTGGCCACGCCATTGGCGACAAGTCCCACGGCGGCGGTCAGCAGCGGCACGAGCCAGCTGTTGAGTACGTATCCGTTCTGCTCCTTCGGCACCGCGATCGGAACCATGCCGATGTCGATCGCAAAGTGCGTTACCGCGGCCAGCGTCTCGCGCGTGGTGCCGGCGTGGCCCATGATCTCGACGACGTTCATCGCCCAGATCAGGTTGGCGAAGTGCAGCGCGCAGTAGCGATCCGGGCGGCCCGTGCTCTGCGCGAAGTCGCGCGGCAGCAGCGTCGAGCTGTTGGTGGCGACGATCGCCTGCGCAGGCAGCAGCGGCGCCATCTCCGCGTAGACGCGCGTCTTGATGTCCGGCACTTCCGGCACGGCCTCGATGACGAGGTCGGCGCCGGCGACCGCCCTGCGCAGATCGCCGACGTACGTCAGCCGGCCGCGCGCAGCGCCGATGACCGCATCGCTCGCGCCCAGCTGCGTGCGGTAAATGTGCTCGTAGGACTGCTGCGCGATGCGCGCCCGGTCGATCGCCGCCGGAATCGGGTCGTAGACGGTCACGGTCTTGCCGCGGAACGCGCTGTGCCAGGCAATCTGGCCGCCGAGCACGCCTGCGCCCAGGACGGTCAGCTTCTGTATCGGTTGATTGCTCATGTGTGCTTTCCGTAGCGCGGAACAGGACTTCCGCAGCCTTGGAAGTTACGGCGCGTTGGGGGTGCCGACCCCACCCCGTCATGGGGGCCGGCCGGCAGCGCGTGGAATCACCGTGCTGCGGCGCACTTCGGCTACCCTTGCGCGCGCCGGACAGAAACAACTCGATCCCACCGACCATGGCCGAGCCACGACTGGTCCTGAAGACCACGCCGCCGCGGCTGCCGCGCATCGCGGTGTCGCGACGCGCGCTGGCGCGACGCTGGGACGACACGCAGGACTGCGCCACGGTCCTCGTCACAGCCCCGCGCGGCTTCGGCAAGACCACGCTGCTCGCGCAATGGCGCCGAGCGTGGCTGGAGCGCGGCGCCTTCGTCGCCTGGGTGACGGCAGACGCGCAGGACACGCCCGGCCGACTGGCCGAAGCGCTGATGACGGCGCTCGCCGGCGCCACGGGCCGCGCGAGCTTCGAGACGCTGGTGGCCGAGTACGGCGCCAATCGCGCGGGTCGCGAGACCGAGGCGCTGACGGCCGTGCTGGCCGAGATCGCCAGCCTCGCGACGCCCACCATCGTCGTCCTCGACGATGCGGAGCGCTTGCCGGACGCGACGGTCCACGAGTCGCTGTCCTATCTGCTGCACAACATGCCCGCGAACCTGCGCATCATCATCGGCGCGCGCGGGGCGACGCCACTGGCGACCGTCGACCTGATCGCGCGCGGCGAACTGACGACCATCGGAGTCGATGACCTGCGGCTGTCGCTCGATGATTCGATGGAAATCCTCGCGCGCCGCTTCGGCGACCGGCTCTCGCTCGACGACCGCGCCGCGCTGCACGAGATGACCGAAGGCTGGCCGATCGGCCTGCAGCTCGCCGCCAGCGCGATCGAGCGGTCGCCGAATCCCTCGGCCGCGATCGCGCAGCTCAGCGCGCGCGGCGGCGACCTCGAGCGCTTCTTCCTCGAGTCCATGCTGTCGACGCTGCCGCAGGAAATGTCGGACTTCATCGTGCGCTGCTCGATGCTGGAGTCGATGACGCCGGAGCTGTGCGCGGCCGTCACGCAGGCGCCCGGCGCGTCGCTGCACCTGGAGCAGCTGATGCGCGATACGCCCATCCTGACCGTCGGCGAAGGACAGGGCTGGATGCGGCTGCACACGCTGGCCCGCGACTTCCTGCAGGGGCGCTTCGCCCAGTTGCCGGTGGCGGAACGTCGCGCATTGCACGGCCGGGCCGCCGACTGGTTCGCCGCGCACGGCCTGCTGCCCGAGGCGGCCCGCCACGCCCTCGAAGGCGGCGACGAGGCGCGCGCGCTGACTCTCGCGGCCACGTCGCTGCGGCAGATGGCCCGCGTGGGACGACTGGCCGAGGCGCGCGACTGGCTGCGCCGGCTGCCGCCCGAGGCGCTCGCCTCCGACGTCTCGCTGCAACTGACGGTGGCATGGATCCGGGCGCTGGGCGACACGCCGGCGGAGGTCTTCGAGGTCGTCGATGCGATCGCCGCCGACCACGGCGCGGCGATCCACTCGCGCTTCGAGGCCGACCTGATCGGCGCCTGCGCGGCGGCGTTCTGCGATGAACCGGGCCGGCTGCCCGACAACCTCGATCGCTGGCAGCGCCTGCCCGACACCGCGACGCCGCTGCACGACATGTCATATGCAGTGCCGGCGGCGCTGTACGAGGTCTTCAGCGGCACGCCGCAGGCCGCGCGTGAACGGCTCGACGACGCGCTGCACCGAGCCGCCGGCGAGCCTGCGATGCAGCTGGTGAGCACCTTCGCCCACGTCACGCGGGGGCTCAGCCACCTGTGGGAGGGCCGGCCCATCAAGGCGGACGCGGTGCTGCAACCGACGCTCGAGCAGGCCGAGCGCGAATCGGGCCGGCGTGGCGTGACCGCTGCGACGACAGCCGGACCGCTGGCCGCCGTCGCGTTCGAGCGCGACCAGCTGGCCCGCGCGCGCGCGCTGCTCGCCTATCGCATCGATGTCGTCGATCGCGTCGGGCTGCCCGACTCGGTGTTGCTCGCCTACCTGACGCTCGCCCACCTGGCGCTCGCCGACGGCGACGAACGCCGCGCGCTCGATGTGCTGGAAGGCCTGCGCGCGCTTGGCGAGTCGCGCCGCATGCCGCGGCTGGTGCTGGCGGGCCTCACCGAGCAGGTGCGCGTGCACGCCACGCGCGCGCGCCCCGAGACGGCCGCTGCACTCTATGCACAGCTCGAGTCGATGGGCCGCGTCTTCGAGGCGCGGCCGTTGCTGCCCTTCCAGCCCTACTTCCGGATGAAGTCGGCCATTGCCGCGACCTACGCCGCGCTGTCGGCCTGGGAAGACGAGCGGGCCGCGCAGGCGCTGCAGCGCGCCGCCGCACTCGCGCGCCACCTGAACCGGGGGCGCGAACAGATCATCGTGCTGGCGCTGCAGGCGCTGCTGATGCACCGCGCCCGGCATCGTGACGCGCGGGCGCGCCTGCTCGAGGCGCGTGACCTGGCGTCGCTGCACGGATACGAACGGCTGCTGTGCGACCTGCATCCGCAGTTCGCGGAACTGCTCGACGGCGCAGCCCCGTCGGCAGCGCCTGCGGCCCCGCAGCCGGCGCGCGTCGAGCAGAAGCCGCTCACGGCCGTGACCGGCGGCCTGCTGACGGTGAAGGAGACCGAAGTCCTGCGGCTGCTGGCCAACGGCCTCGCGAACAAGCTGATCGCGCGCACCATGGACATCAGCGAAGAGACGGTGAAATGGCACCTGAAGAATCTCTTCTCCAAGCTGAATGCCGGCTCGCGCAAGCACGCCGTCGACCGCGCGCATCTGCTCGGGCTGATCGGCTGAGCAACCCGACCTCCGCGGCGGCGCGTCGACGCCGCGCCGACATTGATCTCAGGCGGCAGCCGGCGCGGCCCGTGGTTGCTCGTCCTTCTGCTTCTTCGCTCCCTTGTGCAGCGCGCTCGTCGGCAGCAGGAACATCGACAGCGACGGAATCAGCACCAGCGCGCCGATCATGTTCAGCAGGAACATGAACGCGAGGAGGATGCCCATGTCGGCCTGGAACTTGATCGGCGAGAACGCCCAGGTGATGACGCCGGCGGCGAGCGTGAAGCCCACCAGCGCGACGATGCGGCCGGTGAACGACAGCGCGGCACGGTAGGCCTCCGCGAGCGGCAGTCCCATGCGCTGCCCGTGCAGCTGCACCGACAGCAGGTACAGCGCGTAGTCGACGCCGATGCCGACGCCCAGCGCGATCACCGGCAGCGTCGCGACCTTGACGCCGATGCCCAGCGCCACCATCAGCGCCTCGCACAGGATCGAGGTCAGTGCGAGCGGCAGCAGCGCAACGATGACGGCACGCCACGAGCGGAACGCGATGAGGCACAGGATCGCCACCACGCCGTAGACGTAGAACAGCATCTCGATCCACGCCTTGCGCACGACCTGGTTGACGGCGGCCTCGATGCCGGCCGAGCCCGCGGCCGGCAGCAGTTCGACTTCCGCGAGCGGGTTGTCGCGGATGAACTGTTCGACGGTTGCCGACACCTTGTCGAGCGTCGCCGCCTTGTGGTCCTTCAGGTAGGCGATGACCGGCATCACCGAGCACTCGGTGTTGAACAGGTCCGGATTGTTGACGGTGGCCTGCTGCGCACCGTAGTTCAGGATCTCCTGGTTGCGCGACAGGGTCAGCCACTTCGGGTTGCCCTCGAACGACCCGGCGGTGATCTGCTTGACCACGTCGGCGAGCGACACGGTCGTCTGCACCTCGGGCAGCTGCTGCAGCTGCCAGGCCAGCCGGTCGGCGAGCTGCAGCGTCGCGTAGCGCAGGCACCCTTCCTTCGGCGTCTTCACGACCACCGCGAAGACGTCGGACGACAGCGAGAAGTTCTTCGTGATGAAGGCGTTGTCGACGTTGTAGCGCGAGCCGGGCCGCAGTTCCGGCGCGCCCGGATCGAGGTCGCCGATCTGCAGCTGCTTGGACATAAAGAAGCCGAACACGCCGAGCACGACTGCCGCCGCGATCGCGCCCAGCGCCCAGGAGCGGCGTTCGGCAAAACGGTCGATGATCCCCCAGATGCCGCGGGAGCCCGCGTCCTCTTCTTCTTCGCGCACGCTGCGCGCGGCGGCCCTGGGGCTGACACCGGTGTAGGACAGCAGCACCGGCAGCAGAACGAGATTGGTGAACAGCAGCACGCCGACGCCGATCGTCGCCGAGATCGCCAGTTCGCGGATCGCGGGGATCGGAATCACCAGCAGCACGAGGAAGCCGGCCGCGCCGTTGAGCAGTGCGGTGACGCCGGCCACGAACAGGCGCCGGAAGGTATAGCGCGCCGCCACCAGCTTGTGCGTGCCGCGGCCAACGTCCTGCATGATGCCGTTCATCTTCTGCGCGCCGTGCGACACGCCGATCGCGAAGATCAGGAACGGCACCAGCACGGAGAACGGATCGGGCCCGATGCCGATCAGCGTCAGGATGCCGGTCTGCCAGGCCACCGCCACCATCGAGCAACCGAGCACGATCGCCGTCGAGCGCCAGCAGCGCGTGTAGTAGAAGAGCAGCGCGGCGGCGATCAGGAAGGCGATGCCGAAGTACATCATCACCTGCGCGACACCGTCGAGCAGTTCGCCGATGATCTTGGCGAAGCCGATCACCCGCACCTTGATCTTGCCGTCGGGGGTCTCGAACTTCGCGCGCACGTTCTGTTCGACGGCATTCGACAGCGTGCCGTAGTCGATCGCCTTGCCGGTGACCGGATCGACGTCGAGCAGCGGCAGCACGATGGTGCTCGACTTGAAATCGTTCGACACGAGGCTGCCGACCAGTCCGGCGCGCGTGACGTTGCTGCGCAGCTGTTCGACGCTCTTCGCGCTGCCGTCGTAGGTATCCGGCATCACCGGGCCGCCCTGGAAGCCTTCCTCGGTGACCTCGGTCCAGCGCACGGCAGGCGTCCACAGCGACTTGACCCACGCACGGTCGACGCCCGGCGTCAGGAAGAGTTCGTCGTTGATCTTCCTGAGTGTTTCCAGATAGGCCGGGTCGAAGATGTCGCCGCTGCTGTTCTCGACGACGACCCGCAGCGTGTTGCCCAGGCCGCGCAGCTGGTTCTTGTTGGCGAGATAGTTCGCGACGTAGGGATGGCCCTGCGGCAGCATCTTCTCGTAGCTGGCATTCAGCGTGATGCGCGTCGCGACGAACGCCAGGACCGCCGTGATGACCGTGCAGACGAGCACGACCGCGAGCCGGTTGTTGAAGATCACGCGCTCGAGCGTATTGCCGGAGCGTGCGTCGAAGTCGGCCAGGTTCCGGATCACCGGCATTGCTTCGATGTTGGTGTGGCCCGCCATGGCTGTTCCTGTGTCGAGGTGGGTGGGTTCAGCGGGCCGGCGCATCGATCACGACGATGCCCATCGGTCCGGTCAAGGCGAGCTTGTCGCCGGAGGCCAGGATCGAAGTGACCGGCAGCGTCTTCGCCAGCGTCAGGCGCTTGAAGGTCCGGCCACCGTCGGTGCTCGCGGCAATGCGGCCGCCCTGGTCGGCCAGCAGCACCGTGTTCGGTCCGACGCGGGTGCCGCCGACGATGGCCGCGGCGAGCTGGCTGTCCACCTTGCTCCAATGACGGCCCGCGTCGTCGCTGCGGAAGGCATTGCCGCGCAGGCCGTAGACGACGACGGCATCGCCGCTGTCCACGATGCCGAAAAGACTGCCCTTGTAGTCAACCGGCACGGCACGGAAGTGCTCGCCGTCGAGCCGCAGCACCAGTCCGCCTTCGCCGGCGATATACAGGTTGCCGGCCGCAGGACGGATCGCGTACAGGTTGAGCAGCTTCGGATTGTCGGCCCGGTCGAACCAGGATTCCCAGGTCTTGCCGCCATCACGGGTCGCGAACAGCAGGTTGTAGGCGCCCACCACGAAGCCGTTCTGCGCGTCCTTGAACCAGACATCGAGTAAAGGCTTGTCGGGGCCCTGCTCCGCGAAGCGTTCGGCTTCCACGAGCAGCGCTGCGAGTTCCTTCGACCCGGGTTCGGCGGCAACGCGCGCCTTCAGGCTGCTGACCAGCAGCGTGTTGGCGGCGCGCCCGTCGAGCTGCTTCGTCCATGTATCGCCGCCGTCGGCGGTGGCGAGCACCACGCCGTCGTGGCCGACCGCCCAGCCGTTCCGGTCGGTCGGAAAGTAGACGGCCGTCAGGTCGGAGCTGACCGGCACCTGCGCCTGCTTCCAGTTATGTCCACCGTCGGACGAGACGAGGATGTGGCCGCGCGGTCCCACCGCCACCAGCCGCTCGCCGGCGCGTGCCACCGACATCAGCAGACGACGCGCAGCCAGTGCGGATGACTGCGCGGGACGGTCGAGGACATCCACGGCGGGCGTCGCCGCGGCGCTCTTCGCAGCCGCGATCGCGACCGGATTCGTCGCGGGATTCGTCGCCGGATTCGCGACCGTTTCCGCCGCGTGCGCGGAAAGCATTGAACCAGCCAGCGCGGCCAGCAGCAGCAAAGCGCGCGGTCTCATCGTGTCACCCTTTTGTCTCCTGCCCCATCGGCAGACTTGCAAGCGGTTCCCGAGAACCGGGAACGCGACGTGGAGCGGGCCTGCGCTCTCTTGATGGAGCCTTCGGCCCGATGGTCCGGTCTGTCGGTCAGCGAACGCCGGCGCCGGCGAGCGCTTCGGGCGCCCAGTCCTTCTCGGGCGTGCCGTCGGTGTACGTCAGGCCCTTCTGCAGGCCGGACATGCCCTGCACGCCGTAGACGCCGCTGACGAAGTTGTTGAACAGCTGGAGCGACGTGGTCGGCGCCAGCACGTCATAGCTGAAGGCCTGCGGCTGGAACTGCGACACGAACAGCTGGCCGCGTGCGTCCCAGTTGTCGGCCGCCACTGCGATCCAGGTGTCCTCGTCGATGTAGAAGCGGCGCTTGGCGTAGATGTGGCGCTTGCCTTCCTTCAGCGTCGCCTCGACCACCCACACGCGATGCAGCTCCCAGCGCACCAGGTCCGGGTTGACGAACCTGGCCTTCAGCAGGTTTTCCTGGCTGCCCGGTTCGTAGAACAGCTTGTAGGCGTTGTACGGAACGTAGAGCTCCTGCTTGCCGACCAGCTTGAAATCGAAGCGGTCCATCGCGCCATTGAACATGAACGCGTCGTCATAGGTCGTCGCGCCCGCGGTGCCGGGGTTCGGCGTGTCGTACGAAATATCCGGTGCCGTCTTGACGCGGCGCTGTCCCGGCAGGTACTGCCATGCGCGCCGTCCCTGCTCGAGCGGGTTGACCGCATCCAGCACGATCAGCGATTCGCCGGCACGACGCGCGGGCGCCGTGTAGTTCAGCTTGATGCGGTAGTAGATGTCGGTGCCCTTGAACGGCTCGTTCTTGTTGCCGAAGTAGATCGGATATTCCTGCCAGCTCTCGCCGCTGGTGGCCAGGGTCGGCACGCCGGCGGAGTCGACGTTGAACGAGTCGTACTTGACGAAGGTCTGGCCGACATAGCGGGTCAGGTGATTCCACATCGCCTCGTAGGCGCTCTTCGGAATCGGGAACGGCACGCCCGGCAACGCGCCTTCGATGCCGAGGCCATTGTTGTTGGTCTTGGCGCCCACCGCGTTCTTCGCGGCGTTGTCGAGCAGGCGCTTCGGCTGCGTGGCGGTGCGATGCGTCGGATAGACGTCCATGCGGAAGTCCGGATAACGCTTCAGCAGCTCCTGCGAGCCGGCCGAGAGCTTCGCGGCATGCTCGGCGGCATTCTTCTGATTGATGACGAGCCGCGGCTTCTCAGATGCGAACGGATCGGGCCGCTTGCCGCTGCCCTTGACGAAGCCCGCGGGGGGCGTGGTCAGGCCACCCGTCCACTCGGGGATCGTGCCTTCCTTGTTGCCGGCCTTCTCGGCGCCGACCGGGGTCAGCGTCGTGCCGAGTGCACGCGCCTCGTCGGCAGTGACGGCCGCGAGCGCCGCGCCGCTGGCCAGCGTAGCCAGCGAGGCGGCGAGGGCGGCCGCGATCATGGTCTTGCGAAACATGGTTGTCTCCGGGTCTCAGATGTATGGTCAGAATGTGGTCTTGAAGGTCAGCGCGACGAAGTCGCGATCCGACAGGATGGCATTGGTGCCATTGAACACGTTGGCCGCGCCCGCCGAGCAGGTGCCCGGATTCACCGGTGTGCCGGGGCACATCGAGTAGTCGCCGTAGAAGCCGACGTACTTCAGGTCGATGCGGTACTTCTGATAGATGTCCGCGGCCACGCCCACGCCGAAGGTGCCGGCGCCCTTCTGTCCGCCCGCGGTGATCGCCGAGTTGCCGGAGATGCCCGCCGACCACGACAGCGGCATCAGGATGTCGACGCCCGGCAGCACCTGGAACCACGTCGGCGAGAAGTTCAGCGCGAGGCCCCAGTAGTTCTTGCTCACGCGGTCGAGCTGCGTGTAGTTGTCGCGGCCCTTGAACACGGCCTCGTTCTGCGTCACGTCGAGCCACGTCATCCACGTGAGTTCGGCGTTCCACGACGCCGAGTCGAACACGGGCGTGCTGGCGATGGTGCCCAGCACGTTCAGCAGGCCGTGCATCGTGTCGCCCTTATGCCCGGCGTGTCGTCGGTCGGCACCGCGGTGGTCGCGATCGAGCCGGCGACCAGCGGCACGAAGGCGGCGGGCAGCACATTGACGGGGTCGGACAGCAGCGGCTGGTTGCGGCGGTAGCTCAGTTCCGCGCCGACGCTCACGCCACCGATGTTCTTGGCCAGGCTCAGGCCGAAGATGTCGATGTCCGAACCGAACGCGAAGTTGTATTCGCCGATCTTGCCGAGCTGCGTGAGCTGCTGCAGCGAGGCCGCCTTCGGGTTGATGTAGCAGGTGGTCGGGCCCACCGGCGTGCCGCCGCGCGCCGAGCACAGTGCGGCCGGCAACGAAGCCACGGCCGGCGTGAGGACGGTCTGCGGCTGCATGTCGTAGGTCTTGCGATAGTACGCGCCGAGCGTGCCGTCGAGCCACTCCGGGCTCCACTTCGTGGCCAGGCCCCAGTTGCCAGAATTCTCTTCGGGCTCTGCGTCCACGCCGCGCCACAGGCGCTGGGTGCCGGTCGCGTTGGCGATCAGCGACATGCCGCCCCACAGCGCCGCATCCTGGATCGACAGGTACGAGCCCGACTCAGGATAACGCCACGCCTGGTTGCTGAAGCGCTGCCAGTTGAAGAAGTACTGCGCCATCACCGACACGTCCTGCGCGACCTGGGCCTGGATGTTCAGGCCGACGCGCGGACGGAACAGTTCCTTCGACTCGGCGCCCGGCGTGGCCAGGCCTTTCCACACGTCGATCGGGTTCTGCGAGTACGCAATGCTGTGGATCGCGCCGTTGAACAGCAGGCTCTCGCCCCAGAACACCGTCGTCTGGCCCAGCTTCACGTTCACCGGGATGTCGGCGACTTCGAACTTGCCGAAGCCGAACACGTCGAGGAACTCGCCCGACGGGCCTTCGGCGTAACGCTTCGTGTAGTCGGGCAGGCCGAGTGCGGGACGACCATTGACCAGGTAGTTGGAGGTGGCGACCGACGTGTTGTCGAGGTTGCTGTAGGCCGGGTCCCACCAGCCGGCCGCGCTGACGCGGAAGCCCATCTTGCGGTCGTAGACGACGTCGAACTCGGACAGCCAGTCGAAGCGGCTGAACACGCGGCCGCGATCGATGTTGCGGTCACCGTCGTCGTAGTTCGGGTTCTTCAGGATCGCCGCGTCCTGCTTCTCGACGCGCTGCACCACGTTCAGGCGCAGGGTGTTGTCCCAGCGGATCGACAGGTCGTCGTTGCCGGTGTCGAATTCGAGCGCGTGGCTCGACTGCGGGACGGCGAATGCCGCCACCAGCGCGGCGCCGATGGCCGTCAGTCGGATTCCGCGGCGCCTGACCGCTGTGTGCTGCACTTGCATGGAGCCTCCCCAGGTTTTCGCGGGCGTTCGCCGCCCGTCGCAATGACCGAAATATGAATCAACCATGACTCGCCGCACCCCCCCGAGGGGCGTGGGCAGCGGGAGTCCACGCCCGGCGGGCGCTCCGGAACCAGCCCACGGCACAGAACAGGGCCAGCAGCGCCAGCCCGAAGGGCCACAGGAAGTCCGGCAGCGGCTGTTCGGGCACCAGCGGCACCAGCACGATGTCCAGCGCCCCGAGCTTGTAGGGCAGCAACGGCGCGTAATCCGGGCTGCCGAGCAGTTCGAAGAAAGCGCGCCGGCTCGGGTAACGGATCACCAGCGCGCGGTCCCAGTCATCGACCTCGCGGCCGAAGGCCATCAGGTTGCTGTGGCGCCGACCATTGCCGTCGCGCACGCCGGTCGCCTCGCCGGCGAACTGTGCATAGCCGCCCTGCCGCAGCAGCAGCGGCAGCGCGCGGCTTTCATAATGAGCGTTCGACTCACGCGGCGTCAGACGCTTGCCGTCGAGCCCCGCCTGCGACCGCAGGGCGTCGTGATACCGCATCAGGTTCAGCATGTGCACGGGCTGGCCGTCATCGGCCTCGCCCCACGCGCGCAGGCGTGCCAGCGTCTCTTCCTTGTCCCGGGGATCGAGCGGCAGGCCTGCGGCGATGCGCTCGATGTATACGCCGACCTGCTGCGCCGTCATCCGGTCGCGCTCGCCGGGCACCAGCCAGTGCCACGCCATCGCGAACGTCGCGGCAAGCAGCAGGCCCAGTGCGACCTGCACGCGGAAGTTGCTGGTGCGGACCCGCGTGGGCGTCATTCCAGATGTCCGATCAGCAGTGCGTTGACGCGAGCCGGCGCGTCGAGCTGCAGCCAGTGGCTGGCGCCGGTGACGTGTTCATAGGTCCAGCCGGCATCGCAGTACGCGGCCGACGCCAGCATCTGGCCTTCGGTCAGGAAGCGATCCCCGTCGCTGTAGATGCCGACCACCGGCACCTGCGCGCGGGGCAGTTGCGACGGCGCGAGCAGTCCGAGATTGGCCCGGTAGTAATTGAAGCCGGCGGTCAGGCGGCCGGGACGCTGCAGGCGCGCACGCACGCGCGGAAACTCGGCGTCGTCACCGGTCATCCAGCGCAGCAGCTGCCAGTTGCCGAGACGCACCAGCCACTCGGCAAAGCCGCGCAGCTGGATCAGCAGGATGTACCAGCCCTTGAGCTTCTGCATCAGGCCGCCGCGCGCGTAGGCCTTCGGGTGCCCGACGGACATTGCGAGGTAGCGCTCGACGCGATCCGGATGCCGCAGCGTCAGGTACCACCCGATGACCGAGCCCCAGTCGTGCCCGACCAGCCGCACGCGGCGCACGCCCAGCGCGTCGAGCACGGCGATCATGTCGGCGACCAGCCGGTCGACGCGGTAGTCCGTCTCGTGCGGCGGCATGTCGCTGTCGCCGGCGCCGCGCGTGTCCGGCGCGATGACGCGGTAGCCGGCGGCGACCAGTGCAGGAATCTGGTGGCGCCACACCGTGTGGTCGTCCGGAAAGCCGTGCAGCAGCAGCACCGGCGGCCCTTCGCCGGCGACGACGACGTTGATGCGCAGGCCGTCGATGCGGATCGTGCGGCAGGGGAAGCGCGCGTCGGCGGACGGAGCGGCGCTCCCGCTGGCGGGGTCCGGTGTCGGAAGCGGCATCGCGGTGCTCAGTGCAGCAGCGTGGCCGAACAGGCCGGATCGATCAGGATCTTCGCGTGCCGCTCAGGATCCTTCAACGCGCCGAAGGCGGCGTCGACGCTGTCGAGCCCGACCGTGCCGGTGATCAGCGGCGCGCAATCGAGCGCGCCGTCCGCGAGCGCGTGCAGCGTGTCGCGGAACTCGAGCGGCGTATAGCCGAACACGAAGCGCAGGTCGATCTCCTTGTTGATCGCAACCGCCGGCTCGAATCGATCGGCCTTCATGCACACGCCCGCCACGACGATGCGCGAGGCAAGCGGCGCGCCGTCGACGATATGCTGCAGCACGCCCGGCGCACCGACGCATTCGAAGATCACCGGCCGCGGCGGCGCGATGCCCAGCGCTTCGACGACGCGCCACGCGTGCCACCACGGCACCGGCAGGCGACCGAGCTTCTCGCGTGCATCCAGCACCATCGCCAGGCCCTGGCTCAGGCCGCCGACGAAGCCGTAGTCCTTCCACCCGGCGAACGGCGAATCCTGCGCCGGATCGACGACAACGTGCGCGCCGCACTGCTGCGCCAGCCGGCGGCGACCCGCGGAGAAATCGCTCGCGACGATCGTGCGCACGCCACGGGCCTTCAGCGCCGCGATGATGCCGAGTCCCACCGGGCCGCAGCCGACCACGATGGCAACGTCCTTCTTCCGGACGTCGCCGCGGCGAACCGCGTGCCACGCGACGGCCATCGGCTCCGTCAGCGCAGCGCGGTCGGCGCCGAGTCCGTTCGGCACCGGCAGCGTCATCGAGGCCTCGACGACGACCCGCTCCGCGTAGCCTCCGCCGCTGCGCGCGGTGAGGCCGATCAGGTCGATGTCGTCCCCATGGCGCAGCAGCGGCAACGCGCACACGCGCGTGCCGGGCTTCGGCGCCGTGCCGGTATCGGGCCCGCGATCGATGACCTCGCCGCAGAATTCGTGGCCGAACACCACTTCCTGGTCCGGTCGCATGAAGTTCGCATAGCCGGTACGTGCCATCAGCCGATGCGAGTAGTCGCAGTCGGTGCGTGCATGCAGGTCGGAGCCGCAGATCCCGCAGCGCAGGACCTTCAGCAGCAGCTGGCCCCTGCCCGGCACGGGATCAACACGTTCGGCGACCGACAGTCGGCCTTCCTTGCAGACAACTGCTCTCATCACGCACTCCGCGGTGGACAGGCCGAGCACCGGCCAGCGCGTTCGTCGCGCGGCGCGACTGTCACACCGTGACGGAGGGGCGTCCCCACCCCCTGCGGGGGGCCGCGTGGCGCCGCGGGCCGGGCGTCGGGCATGTCGCCTGCTAAAATGCATGGGCCTTCCATGGGGAGTAGCCTGCGGCGCGCCACCGTATTCAGCGCGCCGATCGCGATGCCGTCAATACGGCGGATACCGGCGCACGGCGCCGCCCGGCATCGCAGACGACACGACGTCGTCGAGGCAAGACCATCCTGGCCCTTTCGATGACCCTCGCGGGGGTGCGCCGGCCGCGGATCACGATCGAAAGTGAGCATGGAAACCATCGGCAATCCCCTGATGTGGTCGCTGTTCGCGGCCTTCGTCGTCGCCGCGCTGCTGGTCGACTTCCTGGCGATGCGCCACCAGGGCGCGCACCGCGTGTCGATCAGGGAAGCGGCGGTCTGGTCGCTGATCTGGGTCGCCGTGTCCTTCGTCTTCCTCGCCGGCCTGTGGTGGTACCTCGATGCGAGCGTTTCGCGCGAAGTCGCCAACGCCAAGGGTCTGGAGTTCCTGACCGGCTACCTGATCGAGAAGGCGCTGGCGGTCGACAACATCTTCGTGTTCCTGCTGATCTTCACGTACTTCGCGGTGCCGCAGGAGTTCCAGAAGCGCGTGCTGATGATCGGCATCCTCGGCGCGCTGGTGCTGCGCGCGCTGATGATCCTGGTGGGCGCATGGCTGATCGCGCAGTTCCACTGGATCCTCTACGTCTTCGGCGCGTTCCTGGTGTTCACCGGCATCAAGATGTGGTGGGCCGCCGGACAGGAGCCCGACCTCGAGTCGAACCCCGTGTTGAAGTGGCTGCGGGCGCGCCTGAACCTGTCGCCGGACTACGACGGCGAGCGCCTCGTCACCGTGGTCGACGGCGTCAGGCGCTACACGCCGCTGTTCGTCGTGGTCGTGCTGATCGGGGTCATCGACATCGTCTTCGCGGTGGACTCGATCCCAGCGATCTTCGCGATCACCACCGACTCCTTCATCGTGCTGACTTCGAACGTCTTCGCGATCCTCGGCCTGCGAGCCATGTACTTCCTGCTCGCCGGCATGCACGAACGCTTTCACCTGCTTTCATACGGGCTGGCGATCGTGCTGGTGTTCATCGGCGCGAAGATGCTGCTGCTCGGCGTCTACCGTTGTCGCGGTGTCGCTGGGCGGTATCGCTGTGCTGGTGATCCTGATGCTGCTGTCGCTGAAGGTGCCGCCGAAGGGCAAGCACAGGTCGGCGCATATCCGTTCGCGGCGAAGAGAAGGCGCATCGAAGCGACCGCTGGCCTCCGTCTGCGGCGAGGCCGAGAACCTAATTTTCGGTTTGCTCTTGTCATCTCCGCGAGAGCGAATCCCACCTTTCCACACGTACAAGTCTCCGCCCGCGCAGAGTCTGCAGCAGCGGCCGCCGAGCCGAGCACTGCAGCGTGCCCGCCGGGCCGCTTGCCGTTGAGCGCACCCGGCCCACCGCCCGGCACGGCCGCGATGACTCGCGACCACAAGCCAGGACTACCGCCGCTCGATCCAGTACAGCGCCCCCATCGCCGCCGTCAGCACCACCAACGACGGCAACGCCGCCACCGCCAGCGGCGGCCACGTGTTCAACAGTCCAATGTGCGCGAACAGCTTGTTCATGCCGTAGAAGGCCACGCCCAGCATCACGCCGGTGAAGATCTTGAAGCTGACACCGCCCGCGCGCACGTGCAGGTAGGCGAAGGGCAGCGCGAGCGCCATCATCACCAGCACGGCCCACGGGTAGAACACCTTGCCCCAGAAGGCGATCTCATAGCGCTCGGTCTGCTGGCGGTTCTCCGCGAGATGCCGCACGTAGTAGACGAGGTCCCACGCGGACATGCGCTCGGGCTGCACCATCAGCACGCCGAAGATGTCGGGCTTGAGTTCCGACTTCCACGTCAGTGTCGGCAGCTTCACGACTTCCGTGCGCTGCTCCGGCCCGAGCGTCGCGCCGCCGATGCTGGCCGGCACGCGCGTCTCGACCACGTCCTCCAGCGTCCAGCCCTGGCCGGGCGTGTAGGTGCCGCCCTCCGCGGTGATCACCGAACGCATGCGGTAGTCGCCGTCGAATTCGATGATGCGCCAGCCGCGCGTCCCGACGTCGGGCGACACCTGCCGCACGTTGATGAAACGGTAGGCGCTGACGCGACCGTCGGGTTCCTTCACCACGTCGCGCACCCATACGCCGGAGCGGAAATCGCGCACGCTGATCTGGCTGCCGGTCGCCTTCAGTCGCACGCGCTGCGCGAGCTGTTCGGCGGGCGGCGACACGAACTCGCCCAGCACGTAGGTGATGGCCACCAGCAGCAGGCCCAGCCCGAGCAGGCTTGCCATCAGCCGCTTCGTGCTCATGCCCGACACGCGCATGATGGTGAACTCGGAATTGGCGGCGAGCTTCGACAGCGCGTAGATGGTGCCGATCAGCGCGGCGATCGGCACCAGCTCGTAGGTGCGCGACGGCAGCGTCAATGCCACGTACGAGAAGGCATGGCGCAGCTTGAAGCCGCGCCGGCCGATCTCGTCGAGCTGCGCCACCAGGTCGAAGAACATGAACAGCGACAGCAGCGCGAACAGCACGAACAGCGTCGCGGTGGAGATCTCCTTCCACAGGTAGCGGCGCAGCGTCTTCATCGCGACCGCGCCCGCCAGTAGCTCGGCGTCAGCCATTGCGGCCACCAGCGCTGCATGTAGACGCGGCGCACGAACATCAGCACCACCACGGCCAGCACCACGGCGTGCACGACCCATACGCCGAGCGCGAAGGGCACGCGTTCCTGCTGCACCCACGCCTGGAAGGTGTTCAGGATGTTGAGATAGATGGCGAAGGCGAGCACGGCGATGATCAGGTTGAAGGAGCGTCCGACGCGCGGATTGGCGTAGGCCAGCGGCATCGCGAGCAGCGTGACGATCAGCGCCGACACCGGAATGCCGAGGCGCCACAGCAGTTCCGCCTGCGCGAAGGGCGTCGGCTCGGCGATCAGTTCGCCGATGCTGCGCGTCTTGGCGCTGCGCTCGCCGAGCGGCTGGTCGGGACGGCTCTCGAGGCGGATCGAATAGCGCTCGAACTCCATCGCACGGAATTCGGCGGAGCCCGGGCGGCCTTCGTAGCGGCGGCCGTTTTCCAGCACGAGGAAGCGGTCGCCGTTGGGTGCAACGTCGACCTGGCCCTGCGCGGCGACGATGACGCCGTCGCGGCCCTGGCTCTTCATGCTGACGAACACGTTGCGCACGCGGCTGCCTTCGAAGTCAACCGACTCGACGAAGAACACGCGGTCGGCGCCGCCGGATTCGATGAAGCGGCCGGGCGCGACACGGCTCACGTCGTCACGCTTGGCGAAGCGCTGGCGGCTTTCCTCGATCTGCGACGTGGCCCAGGGCGTGACGAAGATCGACAGCAGCGCGACGGCCACGACGATCGGCCAGGCGAAGCGCAGTACCGGCCGCAGCCACGACAGCAGGCTCTGCCCCGAGGCGAACCACACGACCATCTCGGAATCGCGATAGGCGCGCGACAGCGTCATCAGCACCGAGATGAACAGCGTCAGCGTCAGCACCACCGGCAGCCAGGTCAGTGCCGTCAGCGCCAGCAGCTGGAACACGGCCTCGTTGTCGATGCGGCCGCCCGCGGCCTGGCCGAGGATGCGCACGAGGCCGACCGAGAACAGGATGGAGAACAGCACCGTGAACACCGCGCTGGCGGTGCTGGTGAGTTCGGCGACGATGGAACGGCGGAAGATCATGCAGGCAGGCTGTCGACAGACGCCGCTATATACTGCCCGGTCCGCAGGGAAAGAGACTCACTTCAGAGGGAAAAGCCGCAATGGAATTTAACACAGCGACTGCGCGCCCCGAGGCCCACAAGGCCGATGCGATCGCGGTCGGCGTATGGGCCGACGGCAAGCTGACTCCCGCTGCCGCGGCACTGGACAAGGCGTCGAAGGGCGCGCTCTCCGCGACGGTGAAAAGCGGCGACATGAACGGGCGGCGCGGCAGCCTGGTCACGCTGCGTGGCCTGGCCGGCGTCACCGCGCCGCGCGTGGTGCTGGTGGGCCTCGGCGGCAGCGACGACTTCGGCGATCGCGCCTATTCCGACGCGGTACGGGCGGCGGCCAAGGCCTGTCCGGGCATCGACGAGATCGCGGTGGCTGCCACCGAGTGGACGGTCGCCGGGCGCGATGCCGCATGGCAGGCCTGCCAGTTCGCCATCGCCGCGCGCGAAACGGTGTTCCGCAGCGACGAACTGAAGAGCAAGAAGGAAGACAGCACCGGCCCGAAGCGCGCGACGCTGCTGGCCGGCAAGGGCGCCGCCGAAAGCGCAGTGGAGCGCGGGCTGAAGACCGGCACCGCCATCGCCAACGGCATGGCCGTGACCAAGCGGCTCGGCAACCTGCCGCCGAACATCTGCACGCCCAGTTTCCTGGGCGACGAGGCGAAGAAGCTCGCGAAGCAGTGGAAGCTCGATTGCGACGTCCTCGAGACGAAGCAGATCGAGGCACTGAAGATGAAGTCCTTCCTGAATGTCGCGAAGGGCTCCGCCCTGCCGCCGCGGCTGATCGTGCTTAAGCACAACGGCGGCGGCAAGTCCGCGCCGGTCGTTCTGGTCGGCAAGGGCCTGACCTTCGACTCGGGCGGCATCTCGATCAAGCCGGCCGCCGCGATGGACGAGATGAAGTACGACATGTGCGGCGCGGCCAGCGTCATCGGCACGCTGCGCGCGGTGGCGGAGCTGAAGCTCAAGCTCAACGTCGTCGGCGTGATCGGCGCATGCGAGAACATGCCGTCGGGCACCGCGACCAAGCCCGGCGACATCGTGACCTCGATGTCGGGCCAGTCGATCGAGGTGCTGAACACCGACGCCGAAGGGCGGCTGGTGCTGTGCGACCTGCTCACCTACGTCGAGAAGTTCAAGCCGGCGGCGGTCGTCGACATCGCGACCCTCACCGGCGCCTGCGTCATCGCGCTCGGCAACGTCAACTCGGGCCTGTTCTCGAACAAGGACAGCCTGGCCGAGGAACTGCTGAAAGCGAGTCGTGCGGCCAGCGACCCGGCCTGGCACATGCCGCTCGGCGACGAGTACCAGGAGCAGCTCAAGTCGAACTTCGCGGACATCGCGAACATCGGCACGCCGAGCAACGCCGGCGCGATCACCGCCGCATGCTTCCTGGCGCGCTTCACCAAGGCCTACACGTGGGCGCACCTGGACATCGCCGGCACCGCCTGGAAGAGCGGCGCCGCGAAGGGCGCGACCGGGCGGCCGGTGCCGCTGCTGTCGCAGTTCCTGATCGCGCGCGCGGGCTGACGACAGCGAGCCCGTCCGACTCCGGCGCATGACGCGCATCGACTTCCACTTCAACGTCGAGCACCGGCTGCACTACGCGTGCCGGGTCACGCGCAAGGCGCGCGCGGCAGGCCAGCGCGTGGTCGTGTACACGCGCGACGCGGCGCGTCTGGCGCAGTTCGACGAGGCGCTGTGGACGTTCTCCGCGCTGGACTTCATCCCGCACGTACGCGCCGATTCGCCGCTCGCCGCCGATACGCCGGTGCTGCTCACCGACAGCCCCGCGCGCGCGCCGGCGAGCGACGTGCTGCTGACGCTGGACGATGAAGCGCCACCGGAATTCGCGACGCTGTTCGAGCGCTATGCGCGCGTCATCGAAGTCGTGTCGCGCAACGACGACGACCGCGCGCTGGCGCGGTCGCGCTTCAAGCTCTATCGAGACAGCGGCCTTGCGCCGACGGCGCACGAGATGGCCCAGTCGCCATGACCGAGCGGGACAACCCTCTCGACCGGCTGACACGTCCGGGTGGCCGTCCAATTTCGGACGACGAGACGATCCCCGTGCTGACCGAGCGGCTGACGCTGCCTTCGCTCGACCTGGACATCTCGCTACCCAAGCCGCCGCCACCGATGCCCGCACCCATGCCGGCGCCGGTGCAAAAGCCGGTCGCTGCACCGCCGCCACCACCTCCTGTGCCGGTACCTGTACCGGTGCCGCCTCCGCCACCTCCACCTCCGCCACCGGCGGTCGCCGCGCCACCCCCGGTCGTCATCGCGCCGGTCGCCCAGCCGCCGGCGCCGACACCGCCGCCGCCCGCGCCCGAGATCGACTGGTCCCGCATCGAACAATCGCTGCGCGACGCGGTGCTGCGCGACCTGCAGCCGCAGCTCGCCGACGAGGCGCTGCGCGGGGTACGTGAACGCCTGCAGCCGGCGATCGAGCGCGTGCTGCTGGCCGTGAATGCGGAACTGCGCACGTCGTTCGAACAGAAACTGCGGGAAGCGGTCGCGCGTGCGGTGGCCGCCGAAGTCGCGCGACTGCGCAGCCGCTGAAAGTCAACTTGGGCCCCGGCCTGCGCCGGGGCGACGGCATGTGCATCGTCGCCCCGGCGCGGGCCGGGGCTCAATTTTCGATGCTGCGCACCCGTAAAATCCGCGAACCACTCCTGATCTCCATCGCAATGAACGACACCGCCACGCCCACCGCCGCCACGCTCGCGAAGAGCTTCGAGCCCGGCCCCATCGAAATGCACTGGGCACAGGCGTGGGAATCGCGCGGCCACTTCGACGCGGGGCTCGATCCGTCGAAGCCCGCCTTCTCCATCCAGCTGCCGCCGCCCAACGTGACCGGCACGCTGCACATGGGCCACGCGTTCAACCAGACGATCATGGACGCGCTGACCCGTTACCACCGCATGCGCGGCTTCAACACGCTGTGGCTGCCGGGCACCGACCACGCGGGCATCGCCACGCAGATCGTCGTCGAGCGCCAGCTCGAGGCCAACGGCGTCGATCGCAAGACGATGGGCCGCGACGCCTTTATCAAGCAGGTGTGGGACTGGAAGGATTACTCCGGCGCCACGATCCTGCAGCAGATGCGCCGCCTCGGCGCGTCGGTGGACTGGCAGCGCACGTACTTCACGATGGACCCGGCCCTGTCGCACGTGGTCATCGAGACCTTCGTGCGCCTGTACGAGCAGGGCCTGATCTATCGCGGCAAGCGCCTGGTGAGCTGGGATCCCAAGCTGCAGAGCGCGGTGTCGGACCTCGAGGTCGAGACCGAGGAGGAAGACGGCCGGCTGTGGGAGATCCGCTATCCCGGGGCCGACGGAGGCCCGGGGCTGGTGGTCGCGACGACGCGACCCGAGACCATGTTGGGCGACGTCGCGGTCGCGGTGCATCCCGACGACGAGCGTTACCGCGAGCTCGTCGGCCAGCGCGTGCTGCTGCCGTTGACGGGGCGCGCCATCCCGGTCATCGCCGACGCCTACGTCGATCGCGAATTCGGCACCGGCAGCGTGAAGATCACGCCGGCGCACGACTTCAACGACTTCGCGATCGGACAACGCCACAACCTGGAACCGCTGTCGATCTTCACGCTGACCGCAACCATCAACGACAACGCGCCCGAGCAGTATCGAGGCCTGGACCGCTACGCCGCGCGCAAGCGCGTCCTCGAGGACCTGCGCGCCGCCGGACTGCTGGTGTCCGAGAAGCCGCACAAGATGATGGTGCCGCGCTGCGAGCGCACCGGCGAGATCGTCGAGCCGATGCTGTCGGAGCAGTGGTACATGGCGATGAGCCGGCCGGCGCCCGACGGCACGCGGCATCCCGGACAGTCGATCGCGCAGGTCGCGCTCGACGCCGTGGCACGCGGCGACGTGCACATCTTTCCCGAGCAGTGGCAGACCGTCTACAACCAGTGGCTCGGCAACATCCAGGACTGGTGCATCTCGCGCCAGCTGTGGTGGGGTCACCAGATTCCCGCGTGGTACGACGAGGACGGCAAGGTCTACGTTGCGCGCTCGGAAGCCGACGCGCAGGCGCAGGCCGGCGCAGGCCGGAAGCTCAGGCGCGATCCTGACGTGCTCGACACCTGGTATTCGTCGGCGATGGTGCCGTTTTCCACGCTGGGCTGGCCCGACGTGGAAGCGGAGACCGGCGGCCCGCGGCGCGCAGCCTACGACCTCTATCTGCCGTCGTCGGTGCTGGTCACCGGCTACGACATCATCTTCTTCTGGGTCGCGCGCATGGTGATGATGAGCCTGCACTTCACGGGCCGCGTGCCGTTCCGCGACGTGTACATCCACGGCATCGTGCGCGACGCCGAAGGCCAGAAGATGAGCAAGTCGGTCGGCAACGTGATCGATCCGGTGGACCTGGTGCAGGGCATCGACCTGGACGCGCTGATCAAGAAGTCCACCACCGGCCTTCGGCGTCCCGAGATCGCGCCGAAGGTCGCTGCGCGCGTGAAGAAGGAGTTCCCGGACGGCATGCCGGCCTACGGCGCAGACGCGCTGCGCTTCACGATGGCGAGTTACGCCAGCCTGGGCCGCAACATCAGCTTCGACACGAAGCGCTGCGAGGGCTACCGCAACTTCTGCAACAAGCTGTGGAACGCCACGCGCTTCGTGCTGATGAACGCCGAAGGCCACGACTGCGGCGCCGACGAATCGCTGCCGGTCGAACTGAGCGTCGCCGACCGCTGGATCATCGGCGAACTGCAGCGCGTCGAAGCCGCGATGGCCGAGGGCTTCGTGCAGTACCGCCTCGACAACGTGGCCAACACGATCTACTCGTTCGTGTGGAACGAGTACTGCGACTGGTATCTGGAACTCGCCAAGGTGCAGCTCGGCGCGGGCGCGAGCGAGGCTGCGCAGCGCGGCACGCGTCGCACGCTGGTGCGCGTGCTGGAAGCCGCGCTGCGCCTGGCGCACCCGCTGATCCCGTTCATCACCGAAGAGCTGTGGCAGGCGGTGTCGGTACTCGCCGGCAAGCGTGCTGATGGCGCAACGTCGTCGGTGATGATCCAGCCTTATCCGCAGTCGCAGCCGCAGAAGATCGACGCCGCGGCCGACCGCGACGTCGCGCTGCTCAAGCGCATGGTCGAGTCGCTGCGCAACCTGCGCAGCGAGATGAACCTGTCGCCCGCGCAGAAGGTGCCGCTCGTGGCCTCCGGCGATGCGGCGACGCTCGCGGCGTTCTCGCCGTACCTGCAGGCGCTCGCGCGGCTGTCGGAGGTGCAGGTGGTCGCCGACGTCAATGCGGCGGCGGCCGGATCGGCGGCGCCGATCAAGGTGGTCGACGACTACCGGCTGCTGCTGAAGATCGAAGTCGACGTCGCCGCCGAGCGCGAGCGCCTCGGCAAGGAGATCGCGCGCCTGCAGGCGGAGGTGACGAAGGCCGAAGCCAAGCTCGGCAACGCGAGCTTCGTCGAACGCGCGCCCGCCGCAGTCGTGGCCCAGGAACGCGAAAGGCTTGCGGGATTTGGTGCCACGCTCGAGAAGCTGCGCGAGCAACTGGCACGACTTCCCGCGTGAGTGTCGTCATTGCCGCTCCTGC
>JBGAIO010000017.1:0-34966 GCA_044225415.1 Burkholderiaceae bacterium
GGGCGTCAGGTACTTGCTCCAGCGATGCCGAAGTCGCTCCCTATTGAATGCGTCGTCTGGATCGTCCAGTGTGCGCAGACCGCGGCTGTAGCCTTCATGATGGAAAACGACGCTGCTAGGGCAGTAGACCAGCGTTCTTCCGCGGTCGAGAAACGAAAAGCAGAGGTCTGTGTCTTCGCCCCCATTCTTGTAGTCGACGTCCAGTCCACCAACTTCAAGAAAGTCTTGGCGCTTCATCAGCATGCAGGCGCCGGTCAGGGCACGAAATCGTCTTGGCCGGTTGGCGCCAGAAAAGTTGCTGGGCAGGCAGCGGTAAAGGTGCTCGGCCACGCCATGTTCGTTGATTGCCGTTCCGCAGTGTTGAATGGCACCAGAGTCCGGATAGAGAAGCTTCGGTCCCACGATTGCAGCACGAGGATCGCCTTCATAGGCGGCGAGTAGCTCATCCAGCCAGCCGGTGGTCACTGTCGTGTCGTCGTTGAGGAGCACGACGAACTCCCCCTTTGCAACAGCTACGCCTGCATTGCAACTGCGCGAGAAGCCAAGGTTCGTCGCATTGGTAACGAGATGGACGCGATGGGCCCACGCCGAAATCAGCGCGCTCTCTCCGCCGTGACCAGAATCATCCACGACAATGACTTCGAACGACACCGAAGCGCCTATCCTGAACAGAGAGGCGAGGCAACGTTCCAGTACCGGATAGTGTCGGTAGTGGGGAATAACGATGCTTACGGCGGGACGGAAGGATGCGTCCAGCAGTCCCAGAACCCTATCTGCCACCTGACCTACCTGCAGCTCGTCCATGCACAGGACCGACTCGAAGGGGCAAATCGGCGCTGATGTAACGGGCACCGGGCGCTGTCGGTGGTGGCACCCGTGACAGACAATCCTGGCGTATATCGTGGAAGGCAACGCCCAATCCGGAACACGCTTTTCCGGATCAGTGCAGCCGAAGAGGCCAACGAAGGGGCGATGCAGGGCCGCCGCTACATGCATCAAGCCTGAATCGATACTGAGCATTGCATCGCACTTCAGGATTACTGCGGCGAGAACTCTTAGATTCGTCCTCCCTCGTAAGTCGACGCCGAAGTCGAGAGGAGTCGTCGCTTTCTCGCCGAGAATGACAACCTGCCAGCCTCGCGAGCATATTGCCTGGGCCACCGCGCGAAACCGCTCAAGGGGCCAATCTCGCACCTTCCAGCCCGACTCCATGTGAAACGCGACAAAGCGCTCATCCTGCCGGACGCCGGCGTCGAGCAGAACAGACTCTGCCGCCACCAAGTCAGCGTGGGCAAGGAAGAGCTCGGGCGTCTTGTCGATCGCATCGACCCCGGCGATCCGTGCGTATGCGTCGACGATATGCAGATCAGGAAGCAGCTCGTACTGCAGATCGATGGTCAAGTCGAACCCTGGCAACGGAGTCTCAGAGCGCACGACCTCGTCGACGTTGGGGTTCTGATCAAAGAGCGTCGGATATAGCGTGCTGACAGCAATGTGTGCCCCGGGATACTTCATGCGCAATGCACGAAGAATGGGAGTGATTAGAAGCACATCGCCGAGAGCGTTTCGTCTATGAACCAGGATTCGCTCTGGAGCGGCTGCCACGGTGGCTGTCTTAGGTATGGTCGCGGTTACCGGCAAGACGGACTGCGCCACTCCAGGGCTTGCGGGCTCTACCTCACCATTGCGATAAGACGCAACGAGCCACTGAAGAAAGGTGCTTGCCGATGACCTGTTGTGGAAGGGATCGAACGCGATGGCGGCCCTTCTCAGGACTGCGCCCCACCCGTGCTTGCTTGCCACAGCCAAGGTCATCGCGAGCGCGGCGCGAGGCCTGCTCAGGCGTTCCATGCGCGCCATGCCTAGAGAGAACGCCCCCATCTGTGCGAGCGGATCAAGACGTGCGCGGACCGTAGCCGATGGCAGGAAGAAAACCAACTCACACCGATGCTCTGCGAGACCGACAGTTGTCAGTTCCAGCTTTGTCGCTTCGGAGTAGCCACTGCCGCAATCGAGGTAGATCACAGGCGGTGATGTCCACGCCGCGGCTGGCCTAATTTCAAAAGAGAAGTGGACCCACTGCCCCAAGAAGCTGGCTCGAACTGGAAACTCGAACTGCGGATCCGCGTCTGTGGCGATCCAATGACCATCCAAGTCCGAGCGTACGAGACCGGAAACTGGTACCAGATCGAGCGGACCCCCTCTCGTTCTGCTGCTCATGACACCCCTTCTCCTGCTTGCAAAAAGTCGTCCGCGTCGGCGGACTCCTCTGGCCTGTTGTCACTGACCGTCGAGCGGTACGCAAGTCGATGTCGACGCGTCGATCGCTCCCACGTTCACGGGTCTAGTCGAGTCGAAACACGCGGTTCAAAAGATTCCACCAGCGGTGCCCTCTTATTCGAGCCAACTGCGCTTCAGCTCGAAGTAAGGCCTGATCCGCTGCCGATGCTCTCACCTGAGCTTCTTTCGCGCCTGCTCGCGCAGTCTCCTCTTCGCGTCGCGCTTCCCCCAAAGTCTCCGTCGCCTCGCGCATTGCTTCTATTGCCGCGGAACACTGCGCGGCAAGCTGATCGCTCGCAGTAGTGAAGTCGGCGGCAAGTGATCTCAGGTCAATTTGATAGCTGCCAAGGAGTCTCCTCGAGGAGAACTCTGCAAGCAGACTGAATCCGTCCGCGATGCGGCTGCTCACTTCGGGTCCAAGGTCGATCTCGAAGTGCGGGTCACCACCAGTCACAGCTATGTCCATGCCCGGACTGTCTGCGCCGACCCCTCCGCTAGCGGTGAGAATGAAAAGGCACTCCGAGGCGCGAACACACGTATCAGGTGACCCGTTCCAGGACCAGACCTCCTGACCCTCGCCATCCCTAAGGCTCAGTGACTTCAGGTGACAAACCAGGGGCCTATCAGAGACATCGATTCGAAGTGTATCGATGCCTACGCAGGCAGGAACGAAGAGCGCATATTCGCGCTCGGCTGCGCCGACGGGGTAAGACAAGCTGGCGGAGCGTTCCTCGGAGAACGCCTGATCTCGCGTGCCCCAGTACACCTGCAGTCGACTCGCTTCGACCAGTACGTTGGGCACATCCAGGGCGCGCGGGACGCTTGCCTCCATTAGGGAGTTCGGCAGCTCTGGCAGCGGCCCGTTCGAGGCCAGGGCCACGAAGTAAATAGGACGAGAAATCGCGGTAAACGACTCTCGGTAGTGCTCAGCGAAACGGTGCTCGAGATGCCTGGCCGACTCTTCGAGTTGTGCTATGGCCGAGGCTTGCATTGTTCGCTGTCCCAGCAACGTCACGTTTGAAAAGTGCCTTTGCAGCAGATTTAGGAACTCATCCTGGTAGAGCTCCTTGACATGAAATGGATTGGAAAATCCCGATAGGTCCGAGTACTCGCGCTTATTCGGACTTGAAATCAGCAACACACCGTCAGATTTAAGTGCCCGGCCCACCTCCTTCATCATCGCTTCGTGCTGATCATGATGCTCGATCGTTTCGAATGACACCGCGAGATCAATGGAGTCGCTATCCACAGGAACGTCGGCGCAGGAACCGTAGCGAAAGTCGAGGTTGGTGCGCATATAGGTTGCCTTCGCATGCGCAATCGCGTGCTGGCTGACATCAACGCCGACGACGCGCGACGCCACCTGAGCAAGCATGTTTGAGCCATAACCCTCGCCGCTGGCGAGGTCGAGTACAACCTTGTCTTTGGCGATTCGGGTCGCTAGTGCATAGCGATGGATGTGCTCCAGTTCCGTAGTCCCAGACATGCCGGGGATGAAGCGTTCCCCGTCGAACGGAAGCTCAGGGAGTTCCGCCATCGCCGTCCCCCTTTGTCACGACTTTCAGATCTGGCTCAGCGGCATCAAGCTCAATCGCTCGCATGGGAATTCCAACTAGCCCCGTGCTGACGCTGGACGACTCGCTTCTGAACAGGAGAGCGTCGTGAATCCAGTGATGTTGAACATGCTCTTCCTGCGTTCCGGTGGCCACCGCTACATTGACGGAGTAGTCGCCACGCGGCAAGACGGGCATGTCGAAGTGAAATTTCGCGACGATCGTACTTCCGGCCACCGCGGATACTGGCCTGTCACGGTAAGTGAGAAACGTATTGTCACCAAACAGTGTCTGGCCGAGCTTGTCCTTCACGAAGAATCCGGCTATCAGCGAATCAAGATCAGTGTGAAGCGCGATCGAGACGGTCAACACAACGTGCTCACCGCCGACGATCCAACTGAGTGGGCGGCCGTCAATGTCAAAGAAGCTGACCTCGCAAATCTGAGCACCACCGGCCCCGAAGGAAGGCGCGTCGGCCTGGAACTCGAAGAGTCTCAGATCATTCCGTAGCGGCGTCGCGTTGATGATGTCTAGCCTCTGATCCCGCTTCTCCTTGATTCTTCCCTCCACGAAGGTCCTTCTGAAATGGGTTGTCGTTGACTTCCCTTGACGCTCTTCGTAAAAGGCCTGCAGATACAGATCGCAAATGTCTTTGGGACGCCCTTCGCTGACTATCCGTCCCTTCTCCAGCCAGATGGCGCGATTGCAGAGACTTCGGACAGACCCGGTGTCGTGACTGACGAACAGCACAGTTCCGCGGGTCATGAAGGACCGGAGGAATCGCATGCACTTCTGCGTAAAGAACGCGTCACCGACCGCGAGGGCTTCGTCAATGATCAGCAGATCGGCATCCACATGTGCAACGACGGCGAAGGCAAGTCGGACGTACATGCCGCTGGAGTAGACCTTTACCGGCTGATCGATAAAGTCACCGATGTCCGCGAAGGCAACAATGTCGGGGAATCTTTCGTCGACCTCTCGTTTGCTGAGTCCGAAAAGCTGTGCGTTGAGGTAGGCGTTCTCGCGGCCTGTAAAGTCGGGATTGAACCCCGCGCCGAGTTCCAGGAGTGCTGCCACGCGCCCGGAAACCGCAACCGTTCCGTTCGTCGGGTTCAGAGTTCCGGCAACTATCTGAAGTAGCGTCGACTTACCCGAGCCATTCCGTCCGATAATGCCTACAGTTTCGCCCCTCGCAACTTCGAAGCTGACGCCGGAGAGCGCAACGTAGTTTCGGCCCTGCGATGCTGCCCAGCTTCGCAGGCGCAGCTGCTTCTCGGCGCTGGGAACAATGCGCGAAAGTCCGTTCGCGGCCATCTGACGGAGTCGCGCAATGGGATCGTCGTAGCTGTAGAAGGCCTTGGTGATCTGCGAAGCGCGCACCACGATTTCAGAGGACATCGGCGAATCCTCTCCGCGCCTTCTGAAACCACGCGAATCCTGTCCACGCCGAGATCAGCCCGACCAGAATTGTGGTGGCCAGATCCGCGGGCGAGGGCGGTCGGCCCCAGATCACAAGATCCCGCGCTTGCTCGATGGGGATGGCCAAGGGATTTACTTGAATCAGCAGACTCCATTCCGCGGGGAGCGCAGACGATGGAAAGAAAATTGGAGAAAGGAACATTGAGATGGCGACCAGTACGACTATGGCTTGAGAAACATCTCGAACGTAGACCGCCAGAGCGCTAAAGAACCAAGTGAGCCCGAGGACGAACAGGCAATAAGGCGCGAGAACTATGGGCAACAGCAGTGCTTCGACCGGGAGGCGATCGGCGAAGGTTAACTGGAACATCAAAAGTACGAGAAATCCGATGCAGGCATGGACGAGTGACGACAGCAGGGTAACTATTGGCAGTACTTCGAGTGGAAAGACAACTTTCTTGACGAGATTTGCGTTGCCGACGATCACATGTGGGGCTTTGCTTATGCATTCTGCGAAGATGTTGAACACAATCAGGCCAGAGTACAGAATCGCTGCGAACTCCGTCTTTGAGCCGCTTCCGCCCACCCAGCGAACCTTGAATATGGTGCTAAAGACGAATGTGTAGACCACCAGCATCAGGATCGGTGTTACGAGCGACCAAAGCACGCCAAGCGAGGAGTGCTTGTAGCGGCCGAGCGCATCGCGCTTTGTCAGGTCAACAACCAACGACCACCGTTCCGTCATGACCTTCCAGAGCCGGACCGGAGATGCTGAGTGAAGGCTCATAGGTCTGCCGGCCCCGCGAGCCGAACGCCGTCCGGGCACTCCTCGAGGCATAGCCTCGCCGTTTCGGACCAGTGAGGCAAATGAATCTGCCAGGTGTCGCGGAGCTTCTCGGTGGAAAGCGCTGAGTTCGAAGGCCGTCTTGCCGCGGTCGGATACTGCGCGGTTGCGATTGGCACCAAGCTACGCAGCGTCCTGAGTTCATCGACACTGTTGTCTCTCAGAAAACTCGCAAACTCGAACCAGGTCGACTCGCCGCTCGCCGTCAAGTGAAATGTACCGCCGCGAGCTTTGAGTGTGCGGGTGACCTCCATGCGACCGGAGCCAGTTCGGGAGAGCATTGAGGCAGTAGCGTCTGCAATGGTTCTGGCCCATGTAGGCGCACCCCATTGGTCCGCCACGATCGATAGCTCATGGCGCTCGCGCATCAGACGAAACATCGTTCTCAGGAAGTTCTGGCCTCGCCGGCTATAGACCCAACTGGTTCTTAGTATCAGATGGGCGCCGCAGGACTGCCTCACTGCGATCTCCCCCTCCAGTTTGGAACGACCGTAGGCAGAAATCGGGCCAGTTTCATCGTCTTCTGTATAAGGAGTCGCCTTCGTTCCGTCGAAAACGTAGTCAGTGGAATAGTGAACAAGTCCGATTCCCAGTGACTCCGCCTCGGTGGCAAGAACCATCGGCGCGATCGTGTTTACCGCGTGCGCGAGGTCCGGTTGCGCTTCCGCTCGATCGACCGCTGTATATGCAGCCGCGTTGACGATGAGATCCGGTGATACTCGGCGAACCATGTCGCGAATTGCTTGAGCATCTGTCAGGTCGCATTGGTCTCGACCGATGGCGTGGACAGGGCCGAGAGTCAACAACGAGCGTTGCAACTCCCAGCCCACCTGGCCGTTCCTGCCAAACAGGAGAATTCGCATCAGTCGAACAACTCGGCATCGCGCAGCAGGGGAGCGCTCGCATCGCGAGCAGCCAGGATCGGCTGATTGCCAGAATACGGCCAGTCGATGTTCAACTGCGGATCGTTCCAGGCGACACAGCGATCGTGCTCTGCCATCCAGTACTCAGTCGTCTTGTAGAGGAAGTCGGCGGATTCGCTGCAGACCAGGAAGCCATGGGCGAATCCGGCAGGTATCCAAAGCTGCCGCCGATTCTCGGCGGTAAGCTCGACTGCGACCCACTGGCCAAAGCGATCGGACGATTTCCGCAGGTCTACAGCGACATCGATTACGCGCCCACTCACGACACGAACGAGCTTTCCTTGCGGCCGAACTACCTGGTAGTGCAGTCCGCGTAGGACGTTCCTGACCGACCTGGAGTGATTGTCTTGAACAAAGGACACGTCGGTCTTGGTTGCCTGCTTGAACGAGAGCAAGTTCCAGCTCTCCATGAAAAAGCCGCGATCGTCCTCGAACACCTTGGGCTCGAGAATCAGTACGCCAGGCAAGTCGGTCTCGATGAATCGCATCGTGGCTATCCGGTCGGTGCGATCAGCTTCTCATCGAGCATGCGGCGAAGGTACTTCCCGTACTCATTCTTCGCCATTGGCTCGGATAGTCGGATGACTTGCTCGGCGTCGATCCATCCACTGCGATAAGCAATCTCCTCGGGGCAGGCGATCTTGAGTCCCTGGCGCTTTTCTATTGTCTCGATGAAGTGCGACGCTTCGAGAAGAGAGTCGTGTGTGCCGGTATCCAGCCACGCCATGCCCCTACCGAGCACTTCCACGTGCAACGCGCCAGCTTGAAGATACAGAGAGTTGACGTCGGTGATTTCCAACTCGCCACGGGCCGACGGACGAATGCTCGCGGCGATGTCAAGCACCTGATTGTCGTAGAAGTAGAGTCCGGTGACAGCGTAGCTCGAGCGAGGGACGGCTGGCTTTTCCTCGAGACTGACCGCGCGGCCACGAGCGTCGAACTCGACCACACCGTAACGCTGCGGATCGGTCACGTGGTAGGCAAACACGGTTGCGCCCAGCGGCCTTGCGTTCGCGCGCAAGACCAGTTGGGCGAGCTCATGCCCATAGAAGATGTTGTCTCCCAGAATTAGCGCAGCCGGATCGTTGCCAACAAACTCGCGTCCCAGAACGAAAGCCTGTGCGAGTCCGTCGGGTGACGGCTGCACCACGTAAGCAACGTTGATGCCCCATTGATCGCCCCCTCCCAGCAGGGCTTGAAAGCGTGGCGTGTCTTCCGGTGTTGACACGACCAGAATGTCCCGAATGCCGGCGAGCATGAGCACGCTCAGCGGGTAGTACACCATCGGTTTGTCATAGACAGGCAGCAGTTGCTTGGAAACGACCTGCGTTACCGGGTACAGCCGCGTGCCGGAACCTCCGGCCAGGACAATGCCCTTCCTTCTCATTGCTACGTCCATCAGGCGGCAGCCCGTTTTCCGTACTGCAGGTCGATCCACTTCCGGTACTGACCGTCACGTACCTGCGAGACCCAGTCTGCGTGGTCGAGATACCAATGAACCGTCTGCCTAAGGCCGCTCTCGAAACTCTCTTCAGGCACCCAGCCAAGTTCGCGCTCAATCTTCGTGCTGTCGATCGCGTAGCGACGGTCGTGCCCGGGGCGATCCTGCACGAAACGGATCTGGTCTGCATAGCATCCGCTGGTCTTGGGCCGAAGGTCGTCCAGAATTGCGCAAACTGTCTTTACCACGTCGATGTTTCTTCGTTCGCTGCGCCCGCCAATGTTATAGACATCACCTGCCCGGCCAGATCGAAGAACCTCAGCGATCGCCCTGCAGTGATCTCCGACATACAGCCAATCCCGCACGTTGGTGCCATCCCCATATACCGGAAGCGATTCGCCGGCTATGGCATTGGAAATGATCAGTGGTATCAGCTTCTCCGGAAACTGGTAGGGACCGTAGTTGTTGCTGCAGTTGGTGGTAAGGACGGGAAGTCCATAGGTGTGGTGGTACGCGCGGACAAGATGGTCCGAAGCGGCCTTGGTTGCCGCGTAGGGGCTGTTGGGAGCGTAGGGCGTTGTTTCGCTGAAGGCCGGATCAGACGCTCCAAGCGAGCCGTAGACTTCATCGGTCGATACGTGCAGGAATCTGAACGATTGTTTGGCATCAGAGCCTAGGGCGCTCCAGTAGTTTCTCGCCATCTCGAGCAGTGAGAACGTTCCGTCAACGTTTGTGCGTACAAAATCTCCCGGGCCCTGGATCGAGCGGTCGACGTGACTCTCTGCGGCAAAGTGCAGCACGGCGGAGGGTCTCGCCTGTTTGAAGATCTGCGCAATCCGAAGGCCATCGCAGATATCGGCACGTTCGAACTGCAAGCGAGGATCGTGCTTGCGGCTATCCAGATTGGCCAGGTTACCGGCGTAGGTTAGTTTGTCCAGTACAAGTACCGGTTCGCTTCCCAGCTCAAGCCAGTGGCGGACGAAGTTCGAGCCTATGAAGCCCGCACCACCTGTGACAATGATCATCGAAGCCCCTCCCCAAGGCTCGTTCGGCTCGCGATTCCATAACAACGCAATTTTATCTGCTGTTTGTCTACAGTTCCTTGCATTGCCGATCCGAAGCGCCCGTATCCGATGCCAGACTCACGCAGGTGCGCGACCATACATATCGTCAAATCGGACGATGTCATCTTCACCGACATAGTCTCCGCACTGCACCTCGATCAACAACAGCGGCACCCTGCCCGGATTCTCCAGTCTGTGGCGAGCTCCGATAGGTACAAAGGTCGATTCGTTCGGGGCCAGCAGCACGACTCTTTCGTCGACTGTAACCCGGCCCGTGCCACTCACGACGACCCAATGCTCGCTGCGGTGGTGGTGCATCTGAAGCGATAGTGCGGCCCCGGGCTTGACCTCGATCCGCTTGATCTTGAAGTTCGCGCCTTCCTGCAGCGTCGTATAGGTGCCCCACGGTCGTGCGACCGTGCGATGCAGCTTGTGGGCATCGTGGCCGCGCCGCTTCAGTTCGCCCACCACTTCCTTCACCTTCTGCGACGCATGCCGGTCGCAGACCAGCACCGCGTCAGGCGTATCGACGATCACCACGTCGGTCAAGCCAACGGCGGCCACCAGCCGGTCCTCGGTCTGCGCATGCACGTTTTGGCAGTCGGCCAGCAGCACTTCGCCGCTGGTGGTGTTGCCGCCGGCATCCCGTTCGAACTCCTCGGCGACCGCCTTCCACGAGCCGATGTCGCTCCAGCCGAAGTCGCCGGCCAGCACGACCACGTCGGAGGCTTTCTCCATCACGGCGTAGTCGATGGAGATGTCGGGCGCGGACCGGAACGCGTCGGCATTCAGCTCGATGCGCAGCGGCTGCCGTTCGGACGTCGTGCCCCGCTCGACCGCCGCGCTCGCCGCCCGCAGCACGTCCGGCGCGTGCTGCTCGAGCGCGGCGAGCAGCGTGGCGGCCGTGAAGCAGAACATGCCGCTGTTCCACAGGTAGTTGCCCGCCGCCAGGTACTCCGCAGCCTTGTCGGGGGAGGGCTTCTCGACGAAGCGCAGCACGCGCTGCGGGGCATCGCCCGCCGGCACCGACGCGCATTCGATGTAGCCGAACCCCGTCTCGGGCATCGTGGGCTGGATGCCGAACAGCACGATCTTTCCCTGCGCGGCGAGCTTCTCCGCGTTCGCCACCACCGTCGCGAAGCGGTCTTCGTTCTGGATCAGGTGGTCGGCAGGCAGCACGAGCAGCGGTTCGCTCGCCCGGCCCTGTCGCTGCAACTGCCAGCAAGCGGCGGCAATCGCTGGGGCCGTGTTGCGGCCGACGGGCTCCAGCACGAGCTGTGTTTCGCGCGGCGCGCGATCGCCCAATTCGGCCAGTTCCTCGATGGTCTTGAACGTGTACTCGGCGTTCGTGACGACAAGGCTCGCGTCCGCGCCGACGCGGCGCGCGCGCAGGGCGGTGCGCTGGATCAGAGACGGCCCCTTGCCGATCTTCATGAACGGCTTGGGCATGGCTTCGCGCGAAACCGGCCACAGCCGGGTTCCGGATCCACCGCACAGGATTATTGCCAGCATGCGTTGACTCGTCTGGACGAGCGACACCGCGGGGTACGCGGGGCCGATCGATACAATCCGACCCGCAATCGGGTCCAGCGCGCATTCTATATAGGGGCGCTGACCGATATCCCCAGGACATCGGATCCACGAACAATGGCAACTCACAAGTCGGCCGTCGTTACCGGCATCACCGGCCAGGACGGCGCCTACCTCGCCCAGCTGCTGCTCGAGCGCGGATACACCGTGCACGGCACCTACCGGCGCACCAGCTCGGTCAACTTCTGGCGTATCGACGAACTCGGTATCCGCGAACATCCGAAACTCGACCTCGTCGAATACGACCTGACCGACATCGGCACCAGCATCGCGCTGGTGCAGCGCACGCAGCCCGACGAGATCTACAACCTCGCGGCCCAGAGCTTCGTCGGCGTGTCCTTCGACCAGCCGACGACCACCGCGCACATCACGGGTCTCGGCGCGCTCAACCTGCTCGAGGCGATCCGGCTGGTCAATCCGAAGACGCGCTTCTACCAGGCATCGACCTCGGAGATGTTCGGCAAGGTGCAGGCCGTGCCGCAGATCGAGAGCACGCCGTTCTATCCGCGCAGCCCGTATGGCGTGGCCAAGCTCTTTGCGCACTGGATGACGGTCAACTACCGCGAGAGCTATGGCATCTTCGGCGCCAGCGGCATCCTGTTCAATCACGAATCGCCGCTGCGCGGGCGTGAGTTCGTCACCCGCAAGATCACCGACGCGGTCGCGCGCATCAAGCTCGGCCAGCTCGACGCGGTCGAGCTCGGCAATCTGGACGCCAAGCGCGACTGGGGCTATGCCAAGGAATACGTCGACGGCATGTACCGGATGCTGCAGGCCGATGAGCCGGACACCTTCGTGCTGGCCACCAACCGGACCGAGTCGGTGCGCGACTTCGTCCGCATGGCCTTCCGCGCCGCCGGCATCGAACTCGACTTCCGCGGCAAGGGCGAGAAGGAGCAAGCCGTCGACGTTGCAACGGGGAAGACCGTTGTGCGGGTGAACACGCGCTTCTACCGGCCCGCCGAGGTAGAGCTGCTGATCGGCGATCCGGCGCGGGCCAGGGCGAAGCTGGGCTGGCAGCCGCGCACCACGCTCGAGGAACTGTGTCGCATGATGGTGGCGGCGGACCTGCGACGCGTCGAGCGCGGTGTGTCGTTCTGATCGGCGACCGACAAACCCATGAGAGTGCTGGTCACCGGCGGCTCGGGCTTCACCGGGCGCTATGTCTCTGCCGCGCTGCGCGACGCGGGACATGAGTTCGTCGATGCCGAGGCCACAGGCCCCCGCTTCGACCTGACGCAGCCCACAACCATTTCCGCCGTGCTGTCGTCGGTCAGGCCGGACGCGGTCGTGCATCTGGCGGCGCGCAGCTTTGTGGCCGACAGTGATGCAACAGGCTTCTACGCGGTCAACACGGTCGGCACCGTGAACCTGCTGGACGCATTGATAGCTGCGCGACTCGACCTCGACCGGGTGGTCATTGCCAGCAGCGCCAACGTGTACGGCAATGCGACCGTCGAGCCGATCCCGGAATCGACACCGGCGGCGCCCGTCAATCACTACGCGGCGAGCAAGCTCGCGATGGAGGCCATGGTGCACAGCTATGCGGCCCACCTGCCGATCGTGATGACCCGGCCTTTCAACTACACCGGCGTCGGACAAGGGGTGCAGTTCCTCATTCCCAAGCTGGTCGCGCACTTCGCACAGCGTCGCAGCGCAATCGAACTCGGTAATCTCGACGTGGTGCGCGATTTCTCCGACGTGCGTCGCATCGCCGAAGCCTATGTGCGTCTGCTGTCGGCGCAGGTGCCGGGGGGCGTGACGAACCTGTGCTCGGGCGTGGGCCGCTCGCTGCGCTGGGTGCTCGATCAGCTCCGCGAGCTGACGGGCCATGACCTCGACGTGCGAGTCAATCCGGCCTTCGTCAGATCCAGCGAGGTGCATCGGCTCGTCGGCAGTTCGGCCACAATGGAGGGTGCGTTGGGGCAATTGCCATTCGGCGACTTCCGCGACACGCTGTCGTGGATGCTGGCCGAGGGGAACTGGGCACAAAGCCGGATATGAGTAGCGACCGCATTAGCGCATCGATCTTCAAGGCCTATGACATTCGGGGCGTCGTTGACACCGCGTTGACGCCCGCAGCCGTCCGTCTCATCGGTGCGGCGCTCGGCACCGAGGCCGCGGCCGCGAAGATCGCCGCCATCTGCGTCGGCCGCGACGGCCGCCTGTCCGGCCCCGCGCTGCGCGACGCGCTTGTCGCCGGCATCACATCGACCGGCACTGACGTCATCGACGTCGGCATGGTGCCGACGCCGGTGCTGTACTTCTCGACCGTGCATCTCGGCACCGGCTCCGGCGTCGAGATCACCGGCAGCCACAATCCGCCCGAATACAACGGTCTGAAGATGATGCTGGGCGGGGCGACGCTGCATGGCGACGGCATCCAGGCTCTGCGTGCGCGCATCGAGCGAGACGACCTGTTAAAGGCCGCCAAACCCGGCAGCGAGCGCATGGCCGACGTGCTGCCCGCCTATCTCGAACGCATCACGACCACGGTGGAGCTGTCGCGGCCAATGAAAATCGCTGTCGACTGCGGCAACGGTGTCGCTGGACCGACGGCGGTCGCACTGTTCCGCGCGCTGGACTGCGAGGTGGTCGAGCTCTACACCGATATCGACGGCACCTTCCCGAACCACCACCCCGACCCCGCCCATCCCGAGAACCTGCAGGACCTGATCCGTGCATTGCGGGACACCGATGTCGAGATCGGCCTCGCCTTCGACGGCGACGGCGACCGCCTCGGCGTGGTGACCAAGGACGGCCAGATCGTCTTCCCCGACCGGCAGATCATGCTGTTCGCGCAGGACATTCTGGCCGCGCATCCGGGCGCGCCCATCATCTTCGACGTGAAATGCACGCGCCAGCTCGCCCCATGGATCCGCGCGCGCGGCGGCGTGCCGCAGATGTGGCGTACCGGGCACTCGCTGATCAAGGCGCGGCTGAAGGAAACGGGTGCACCGTTTGCCGGCGAAATGAGTGGACACCTGTTCTTCAACGACCGCTGGCCGGGCTTCGACGACGGGCTGTATGCGGGCGCGCGGCTACTCGAGATCCTATCGCGCTCGGCCGATCCATCCGCCGTGCTCAATGCACTGCCGGCGGCCATCAGCACGCCCGAACTGCATCTGCATACGACGGAGGGCGAGAACTTCGCTCTCGTGAAGCGGCTGCAGGAGCAGGCGCGCTTCGAGGGTATGAGCGAACTGATCACCATCGATGGCGTGCGCGCCGAGTGGCCCGATGGGTTTGGACTCGCGCGGCCATCGAACACCACGCCTGTCGTCGTGCTGCGCTTCGAGGGCGATACGCCGCAGGCGCTGGCGCGCATACAGGCGGCGTTCCGTAAGGCGATCCTTGGCGTTGCGCCGGACGCCAAGTTGCCGTTCTAAGTGCAATGGTCGGGTTTCGCCCGTGGACCTTGGAGTCATTCCCGCGAGAGCGGGAATCCATTCTGGACGCTTCGCAGGGCGGGACGCCCCGAAAATGGATCCCCGCTTTTGCGGGGATGACAACACGTTCGCGATGAGTGATCAATCGACGCCGGCAATGGACGCGCTACGTCTCCGCGAGCAAGGCCTGCGGTGGCTGCGCGAGCGCCGCGCAACAGAAGGCGTCCCGTGCCTGCTCCGCGCAACGGCAACGCCTCCTGCATTGTGCGTCGCCGGCCTGACGCTGGACATCACGCGTCAGCGACTGTCACCGACCGATCTCGCCGCGCTGTACCAGCTGGGCGCCGCGCTCGACATCATCGGCGCGCACCGCGCCATGATGCGTGGCGCGATCGTCAACATCGGCGAACAGCGAGCCGCGCTGCATAGCGCTTTGCGCGCACCGGTGGGCGACGCAGACGCGCCTGCCGACATCATTGCCTCCGTGCACGCTGAACTCGCGCGCATGCGGACTTTCGCCAATGCGGTACGCGGTGGCCAGTGGCGCGGCGCCACCGGCCAGGCCATCACGGACGTCGTCAACATCGGCATCGGCGGCAGCGACAGCGGGCCGCGGCTGGCGGTTGCTGCGCTGTCGGACGTGCCTGCTCCCGGCGACGCATCTGCCGCAGGTCCGCGCGTGCACTTCCTGAGCAACGTCGACGGCCACGCCGTCGCGCGTCTGCTGCCGCGGCTGGACGCGGCACGCACACTCGCCGTCGTGTCGAGCAAGAGCTTCTCCACGCGCGAGACGCTGCTCAACGCGGCTGCGCTGCGGGCCTGGCAGCGCGACCACGGCATCGACGACGCGGCGCTGTCGCGGCACATGGTGTGCGTGTCTGCACGCAGTGACGCGGCGGCCCAGCTCGGCCTGCCCGCGAACAACCAGTTCCGTCTGTGGGACTGGGTCGGCGGTCGCTTCTCGGTTTGGAGTGCAGTCGGCCTGCCGGTGATGCTCGCCATCGGCCCCCAGCGCTTCGATGAGTTCCTGGCCGGCGCGCATGCGATGGACCGGCATTCGCTGCAGGCGCCGCTCCCGTCCAACCTGCCGGCCACGCTGGCGCTGTGGAAGACACGCGTGCTGGACACCACAAGCCTGTGCCTGCTGCCCTATGACGAACGGCTCGCGCCGATGGTGACCTGGCTGCAGCAATTGCAGATGGAAAGCCTGGGCAAGAGTGTGTCCGCAACGGGCGCACCCCTGGATTTCGCGGCAGGCGAAGTGGTGTGGGGTGGAGTCGGTACCGACGTGCAGCACACCTTCTTCCAGGCGCTGCGGCAGGGAACGCTGGCCACCGCGGTCGACATCGTCTACGCGAACGGCCCGGATCACGCCTATGCCGAGCACCATCGCGCTCTGCTCGCCAACGCGCGCGCGCAGGCCGAGGCGCTGGTGGCCGATGATCCGGCATCGCGTGCCGTCAACTCGGTGAGCGTGCTGGAACTCGACGCGCTGACGCCCGCGACGCTGGGCGCACTGATGGCACTGTACGAACACAAGACGACGATGCTCGCGACCCTGCTGGGCATCAACGCGTTCGACCAGCCCGGCGTCGAACTCGGCAAGCAGCTCGCGCGCGAACTGGAGGCGCGATGACCGCGCACACTCCGGCGGTGCTCGCCACCGGCGGCGCGGGCTATATCGGGTCGCACACGATGGTCGAGCTGCTCGCGGCGGGCTTCGACGTCATCTGCCTCGACAATTTCAGCAACAGTTCTCCCGAGGCCGTGCGCCGTGTCGAGAAGATCGCGGGCAAGCGCGTCACGCTGGTCAACGGCGACGTGCGCGATCGCGAGGTGCTGGCACGCGTGTTCAAGCGGCCGATCGACGCGGTCATTCACTTCGCTGCGCTGAAGGCGGTCGGCGAGTCGGTGCAGCAACCCGTCGCGTACTACGACAACAACATCTGCGGCACGCTGGCGCTGCTGGCCGCGATGGACGCGGCGGGCGTCGGCCGCATCGTGTTCAGTTCGTCGGCCACGGTCTACGGCGTACCCGACGCACTGCCGCTGACGGAGGGCGCGCCGATCCGGCCCGTCAATCCCTACGGGCACACCAAGGCGATGGTCGAGCAGATCCTGCGCGACTGGTGCGTCGCGGACGCGACGCGCAGTGCCGTGTCGCTGCGGTACTTCAACCCCATCGGCGCGCACGCGAGCGGCACGATCGGCGAAGATCCGCGCGACGTGCCGAACAACCTGTTCCCGTACATCGCGCAGGTGGCCATCGGCAAGCGCGAGCGGCTGAACGTGTGGGGCGGCGACTGGCCGACGGAAGACGGCACGGGAGTGCGCGATTACCTGCACGTCGTCGATCTGGCGCTCGGGCATGTGGCCGGCATCGGATATGCACAGGCCGCTCGGGGATTCAGCGCGCTCAACCTCGGCACCGGCCGCGGCACCAGCGTGCTGCAGATGGTTCGCGCCTTCGAACAGGCCACCGGCCGCAGCGTGCCCTACGTCATCGCCGCGCGCCGCGATGGTGATGTCGCAGCCTGCTGGGCGGACGCGTCGCTGGCGCGCGAACACCTCGGTTGGGGGGCGACGCGCAGCATCGAAACCGCGTGTGCGGACGGCTGGCGCTGGCAGTCGGGGAATCCGGACGGGTATCGGCACTGAGCGCGGCGGGCAGGCGACAGCCATGCCTGCGGCACAATCCAGCCCCGTGCGTATCCTGATCGTCAAGACTTCGTCCATGGGCGACGTCGTGCATGCGTTGCCGCTCGCAGCGGACCTCGCAATGCACGTGCCGGATGCGCAGATCGACTGGGCCGTCGAGGAAGGTTTTGCCGCGATTCCGGCCATGAGCCGCCACGTGGCTCGAGTGCACACCGTGGCGCTGCGGCGCTGGCGCAGGACGCCGCTCAGCGCAGCGGCGTGGGGCGAGGCGCGTGCCGTGCGCCGCGCGATGCGCGAGGCGCGCTACGACCGTGTGCTGGATGCGCAGGGGCTGCTGAAGAGCGCGTGGATCGCGCGCTGGGCGGGCAGTCCGGTGACCGGCCTGTCGTCGGCATCGGCGCGTGAACGGGTCGCCGCGCTGTTCTACTCGCAGTGCATCGACGTTCCACGCGATCTGCACGCCGTCGAGCGCTGTCGTCGTCTGGGTGCGGGGGCGTTCGGCTACGCGCCCGACGGGCGGCCTCGTTTCGACCTGACCGTGAACGCAGCGCCCGCGATCATGGCGTCGGCGCCAGTGGCGGTGCTGCTGGTCAATGCCAGCCGTGTCACCAAGCTGTGGGACGAGGCGAAGTGGGTGGCGCTGGAACGTGCGTTCGCTGAGCGAGGCTTCACCAGCATGCTGTTCTGGGGGTCCGCGGAGGAAGAGCAGCGGGCGCGCCGCCTCGCATCCACGATGCAGCGCGCACAGGTCGCGCCGCGTTCGCCGCTGCAGGCGATCGCGGCGACGCTGCAGCAGGCGCAGGTGGTCGTGGGACTCGACACCGGCCTCACGCATCTCGCGGCGGCACTGGGACGTCCTACGGTCGGGATCTACTGCGACTACGACCCGCGGCTCGTCGGGCTGGTCGGCGATGGTGCCGTGCGCAGTCTGGGTGGTGTCGGACAGTCACCAAGCGTCGAGCAGGTGAGCGCGGCGGCTGCGCAGGTGATGGGGCGCGCGCGATGAGTCGCGCGCGTTTTTTCTACTCGCTGCTGGTGTGGATCGTGATGCCGCTGGCGGCGGTATATCTGCTATGGCGCTCGCGCCGGCAGCCCGACTACCGGCGGCATTGGGGTGAACGCTTCGGCTGGGCGGACTACGGCGCGATGGCGCGGCGTTTGCGCGCGCCTTCGCCCCGATCGCCGCTGATCTGGGTGCACGCGGTGTCGGTGGGCGAGACACGCGCCGCCCAGCCACTGATCGATGCGCTTGCTGCGCGCTACACGGACGCGCGGTTCATGCTGACTCACATGACGCCGACCGGCCGTGCCGCCGGCGCCGCACTCGCCGCGCGCTGGCCCGGCCGCATCGCGCAATGCTATCTGCCGTACGACCTGCCGTTCGCGGTGCGACGCTTCCTGCGCGCGTGGCAGCCGCGCATTGGGCTGGGCATGGAAACCGAGACGTGGCCCAACCTGCTCGCCGCCGCGCGCACTGCGGGCGTGCCGATGGTGCTGGTCAATGCGCGGCTGTCGTCGAAGTCGTTGCGCGCCGCATTGCGAACCCCGAATCTGATGCGCGACGCGGCGACCTCTTTCAGCGCGGTCCTTGCCCAGACGGAGGCTGATGCCGAACGCATCCGTCAGGTAGGTGCGAAGCACGTCGAGGTGATCGGCAACCTGAAGTTCGACTTCACGCCTGACGAGGCGCTGCTCGAGCGTGGCCGGCGCTGGCGTTCGACCCTGGGCGGCCGGGTGCTGCTGCTCTTTGCCAGCACGCGTGAAGGCGAAGAGGCGCTGCTGCTGGCCGCGCTGCAGCGGGCCGGAGTACTCGACCGTGGTGATCTGCTGGTGCTGATCGTGCCGCGGCATCCGCAGCGCTTCGATGAGGTGGCGCGTGCGATGGCCGATTGCAGCACTGTCGTACGGCGTTCGACTTCAAGGTGGGATTACGGTGTATTGCCGCCCCGCGCGCTGCTGCTCGGCGACTCGATGGGCGAGATGGCGATGTACTACGCGATGGCCGATGTCGCGTGCATCGGTGGCAGTCTGCTGCCGCTCGGTGGGCAGAACCTGATCGAAGCCTGCGCAGTCGGCACGCCGGTGGTGGTGGGACCGCACACCTTCAACTTCGATCAGGCGACGGTGGATGCAGTGGGCGCCGGCGCCGCGCTGCGGGTCGCGGATGCGGATGCGGCGGTGGCGGCGATGGTGACGATCGCGACGGACGCGGCGCGGCGAGCGCGGATGAGCGAGGCGGCGCTGCAGTTCGCGGCGCGGCACAGTGGGGCGACGCAGAGGGCGGTGGCGAGGATCGCGCGGGTGTTGGAGGCCGAGGAAATTGGCCCCCGGCCTTCGCCGGGGTGACAACCCGGATGTCATCCCCGCGGCGAAAGCGGGGATCCACCTTTAATTTGCGTTACTGCTTGCTCTGCGCGCGCGTCGGCTTGGCCGTCGCGGGAGCCCCACCGGCAGGTGGCACCGCCCCCGCCGCCGGCGGTCTTACCGGCTGCATGGGATTCGGCCGCACCAGCGGCTCGCGATCCTGCGGCACGATGTTCGGTCCCGTCAGAGGCACCGGTGCTTCCAGCAGCGAATTGACCGCCACGACGTCTTCGTCCGTCAGTGTCCCGACCGAGGCTTTCAACCGCAGTCCCGCGAGCAGGAAGTCGTAGCGCGCCCGCTTCAGGTCGCGCTGCGTCTGCACGAGCTGCGTCGTCGCATTCAGCACGTCGAGCAGGATGCGCACGCCGACCTGGTAGCCGAGTTGCGTCGAATCGAGCTGCGTGCGCGCCGACACCTCGGCGGATTCCAGCGCCTTCACCTGGGCCAGGCCGTAGTTCACGCCGGTGTACGCATCGCGCGCCGAGTTGGCCGCGTTGCGTCGCGCCGATTCCAGTTCGGCGTTGCTGCGGTCCTGCAGCGACAGCGCTTCGCGCACCTGGCTCTGCACCAGCCCGCCCTGGTAGATCGGCCAGTTGAGCTGCAGACCCACCGAGCCCGCGCCGATGCGCGGGTTGGTGTCGGTGCTCTGCGTGCCGTTGAACTTGTTGACGTTGTAGCCGCCCACCACGTCGACCGTCGGCTTGTAGCCATCGCGGGTGCGCTGCACTTCGCGCGACGCGATCTCGTAGCTGGCGCGCGCGATCTGCACGCCGTAGTTGGAGTCCTCCGCCGAGCGCACCCATTGGCCGATGTCGTTCGGCTGCGGCGGTATCAGGTTCGGCTGGTCGCGCAGCGGCGCGAGCGATCCCAGGTCGCGGCCGATGATGGTCTGCAGTTCGCTGCGGCGGACGAGCAGCGTGCCCAGCGCGACCTGCTCCTGCGCCACGATCTGGTCGTAGCGCGCCTGCGCTTCGTTGGTGTCGATGATGGTCTTGGTGCCGACCTCGAACTCGCGGCGCGCCTGCTGCAGCTGTTCCAGCGTCGCGCGCTTGGCCGCGTCCAGGGCGATCAGCTGGTCGCGAGCGGCGAGCACGTTGAAGTAGGCCGTGACCACGCGCAGCGTCAGGTCCTGCCCCGACTGCTGCAGGACCAGGTCCGCCTGCATCACGGAGATCTTGGCCTGCTCGAGCGCCTCCCAGTTCTGTGGGCGATAAACCGGTACGGCCAGGTTCAGTCCGCCACCATAGACCTGATAGGTGCTGGTCACATCGGGTACGGTGGCGCTGTACCGGTTGGCATTGGCCGCACCCGTCACTCCGACGTTGGGCAGCAGGAACGAACGGGCCTGCGGCACGCGTTCCTGTGCCGCCTGTTGCTGGTAGCGCGCGGCGGCGTAGGTGGCATCGTTGGCGACCGCCTCGCGGAAGATCAGCACCAGGTCATTGCGTGCCAGCTTCTTCGCGGCCTCGGCCATCTCGCGCGAGTCGGTCGCCGGGTTCGGCGTGACCTGCGCCTGCGCCGAGGCAGGCTGGCTCGTGACCAGCATGAGCGTGAAGGCACTCGCCAGCGCAGCAGCCAAGGGCCGCAATGCAAACGGGCGGTCTACAGGCGACATTGTCATTCTCCGGTCACGAAGGTTGGTACGGTACTTCAGTACGTCGGCATGGCGCGATCGACCTGACGAGCCCAAGCGTCGACTCCGCCGGTGAGGTTATATACGTCGGCGAATCCCTGCCGGGTGAGGAACTGCGCGACATGCATGCTGCGGCCACCGTGATGGCAGATGCACACCACCGGCTGTGCCGGGTCCATTTCGTGCAGGCGCGCCGGCAGTGCCTGCATCGGCACCCGTTCCGAGGACTCTATGGCGCAGATCTGCGTCTCCCATGGTTCGCGCACATCGAGCAGCAGCGGGCGTCTGCGTTCCGGGTCGGCGAGCCAGGCACTCAGGTCGGACGGAGACAACGACTTCATCAGAAGCGGAAGTGCGAGGGGCGCAGCGCGTTGCGCAATGGCGCCAGCCGCGTCTCGAACAGCCGCACGGTCTCGAACGACGCATCCGACTTGCGCGTGATCAACTGCGCCGACATCACCGGGTCTTCACCGACCACGGCGAACATCCGTCCGCCCACCTTCAACTGGCGTTGCAGTTCGTCCGGCAGCAGCGGCAGCGATCCCGTGACCACGATGACGTCGTACGGCGCGCCGCCGGCCCAGCCGCGACTGGCATCGCCGGTTTCGAGCCGCACGTTGTGGACCCCGGCGCGAGCCAGATTCGCCGCGCCGAACGCGGCCAGCCGCGGATCGATCTCCACCGACAGCACCTGCTGCGCCTTGTGGGCGAGAAGTGCGGCCATGTAGCCCGAGCCGGTGCCGATCTCGAGTACGTGATCGTGGGGCCGGACGGCGAGTTCCTGCAGCACGCGGGCTTCCAGCTTGGGCGGCCACATGTCCGCGCCGGCCCCGGCGCCATCCACGCGCAGCGGGATTTCCATGTCGGCAAAGGCCAGGGCGCGGTACGCCGGCGGCACGAAGTCCTCGCGCTTGACCACCAGCAGCAGGTCGAGCACGGTCTGGTCGAGCACGTCCCACGGCCGAACCTGCTGCTCGACCATGTTGAAGCGCGCCTTCTCGAAGTCCATCGCCTGCACTGTCCATCCCCGGCGGGTCGCCACCCTCGATGGGCGCCCACAGCTGCTCGTTGTTGCGGCACCGCCTGCTGCACTGCTCACTGCAACCGCAAAGTTTATCAGCGCCGGTGCTGCGTTCACGGCGTTTCGAGTCGTGTTTCCTGCAGTCTGTCGCGCGAGGCGGACGTTCGGTGCCTGCGGGTCCATCGTGGCGGAGAGGTAATGTTCGGCGTTCGAACCACTTCGCGCATGCCATGACCGCAATTCCCAACGTGCTCAGCATCGCCGGTGTCGATCCCTCGGGCGGCGCGGGCATCCTTGCCGACGTCAAGGCGATCAGCGCGCTCGGCGGCTACGCGTGTGCGGTCGTCGCGGCCCTGACGGCGCAGAACACCCGCGCGGTGAACGGCGTTCAGCCCGTCGCGCCGCACTTCGTCGGCGAGCAGATCGACACGCTGCTGGCGGACGTGCGCATCGCGGCCACGAAGATCGGCATGCTCGGACAGACGCCCGTCATCGAAGTCGTGGCCGCACGGCTATCGCACTGGAAGGTCGCGCCGATCGTGCTCGATCCGGTGATGGTCGCCAAGAGCGGCGACGCGCTGCTCGACCGCAGCGCCATCGGTGCGCTGCGCGGGGCATTGCTGCCGCTGTCGACGGTCATCACGCCGAATCTTCCCGAGGCCGGCGTGCTGCTCGAATCGCGCGCGCCGGAGACCCTGAAGGAAATGACCCGTGCCGCAGAGAAGCTTCGCGAGCTGCTGACCGGCGACGGCCCGCGCTGGGTGCTGCTCAAGGGCGGACATCTGCCGGGCAGCGATCCCATCGACCTGCTGCACGATGGCGACCGGATGATCGAACTGACCGGCGTGCGCGTCGCGACCCGCAACACGCATGGCACGGGATGCACGTTGTCATCCGCGCTGGCGACGCTGCTGGCGCGCGGCGCCGACGTGCCGACGGCTGCACGCGCGGCCAAGGACTATCTGACAGGTGCGTTGAAGGGCGCGGATCGACTGAATGTCGGCAGTGGCCATGGCCCGGTCCACCACTTCTGGCGCCTGTGGAAGGACGGCACGCCATGACGGCAGGAGGATGGACGAAGACGGCGCTGCTGTGCCTGTTCGCAGCGGCCCAGTCGGTCGCCGCACAGACCCTTGAAGCGCGCTTCGAGGTACTCGTCGATATCGACAGCGACAAGGCGCCTGCGTGGCTGTCGGTGGCGTCTCGCCTCGGCAGCCTCAAGATCGCGACAGCGGACGAGAGGATCACTGTCAATGGCGATCGCTACGTGGTTGACTCGAACGCGCTCGGCGTACCGCTGCTGTCGAAGATGTTCGACAATCTGCGGGTGGTGCGTCGATCCGAAGGCGCGTGGGCCGCGGGTAGCCAGTCGACACTGCGCTACAGCGAGAAGCGCGGGTCGTCGGAATCTTCGCTGGCCGTGTTCGACCAGCGAACGGCCACAGTCCGCTTCATTCGCGGTGCAGGGACACCGGCACGTACCGAGCCGGTCAAGTTTGTCACCTCGGATATCGCAGCCTTGCCGTACGTCTTCCTGGGCCGGCCGCGCCCGGCCGGAGCGGTGACCTTCGCCTATACCGACGGCCGTTCGTTGCGCACGGTGACCCTCGATCCCACCGTTGTCTTCAACCACACGGTGCTGGGCAAGCCGGTGCCCACCGTGCGCTACGTCAGCCGGCGCTCGGCGGCAAAGGATGCTGACCTGGAACTGTGGGTTCGCGCAGAGGACGGCTTCCCGGTGCGCCTGCGCGTGGCAAGTGCGCGCTACGGAGTGCGCGCCGAGGCGAACCCGACACAGTTGCCGCCACCCTTCAGGAAGGCCGCGACCGCCGGCTGACCGGTCATCACGCCGATTTGACCCCGCCCCCGCGCTGCGAAGATAATGCGCGCCCGCGGCGGATTAGCTCAGCTGGTTAGAGCAGAGGAATCATAATCCTTGTGTCCGGGGTTCGAGTCCCTGATCCGCCACCAATTTCCTCACAGAGCTGCGACACCGATGCGATTGCGCCTGCTGTCGATCCTCGCGGCTTCCATGCTCGTACTGTCTCTCGCCGGCTGCGGCAGCAAGGGCAGTTCGTCGGATGGCAGCACAACCGGCGTGATGACCACCGGACAGCTGCCGGAGGTGAAGATCGACGGTACGACCATGCGCCTCGCCCCCGGCGCTCGCATCTACAACACCAGCAACCTGACGATCACGCCCGGCCAGGTCCCCGCGGAAAGCCGGGTCCGGTACAAGACGGACTCGAGCGGCCAGGTCACCCAGGTCTGGCTGCTGCCCTGAACGGTTGATGCAGAATGGATCCCCGCGAAAGCGGGGACCCATTTTTGACTTTCCTCTCGCCTCCGGCTCTAAACCGGCTCCGCGACCATGACCACCGCCAGGCTGTACATCCGCACCTTCGGCTGCCAGATGAACGAGTACGACTCGGACAAGATGGCCGACGTGCTCAACGCCTCCGGAGGGCTGACGCCCACCGATGATCCCGAGCAGGCGGACGTCATCCTGTTCAACACCTGCTCGGTGCGCGAGAAGGCGCAGGAGAAGGTCTTCTCGGACCTGGGCCGCGTCAAGCACCTGAAACAGCGCAAGCCCGACCTGGTGATCGGTGTCGGCGGCTGCGTGGCCAGCCAGGAGGGCGCGGCCATCGTCGCGCGTGCGCCGTATGTCGACGTCGTATTCGGCCCGCAGACGCTGCACCGCCTGCCGCAACTGATCGAAGCGCGCCGTCGCACCGGCCGTCCACAGGTCGACATCTCCTTTCCGGAGATCGAGAAGTTCGATCATCTGCCGCCGCCGCGGGTCGAAGGCGCGAGCGCCTTCGTGTCGGTGATGGAAGGCTGCAGCAAGTACTGCAGCTTCTGTGTCGTGCCCTACACGCGCGGCGAGGAGATCTCGCGCCCGCTCGACGATGTGCTGGTGGAAGTAGCCGACCTCGCCGACCACGGCGTGAAGGAAGTCACGCTGCTGGGCCAGAACGTCAACGCGTATCGCGGCAGGGCAGGCGAAGGCGGCACCGGGGCCGCCGACTTTGCCACGCTGCTGGAGTACGTCAGCGAGATTCCGGGCATCGAGCGCATCCGCTACACGACCTCGCACCCGAAGGAGTTCACGCAACGCCTGATCGACGTCTATGCGCGGCTGCCCAAGCTGGTGAGCCACCTGCACCTGCCGGTGCAGGCGGGCAGCGACCGCCTCCTGGCCGCGATGAAGCGCGGCTACACGGCGCTGGAATACAAGTCGATCATCCGCCGGCTGCGCCAGGTGCGGCCGGACATCTCGATGTCGTCGGACTTCATCGTCGGCTTTCCCGGCGAGACCGAAGCGGATTTCGAACGCACGATGACATTGATCGACGAGGTCGGTTTCGACGCGTCGTTCTCCTTCGTGTACAGCAAGCGGCCGGGCACGCCGGCGGCCGACCTGCCGGACGACACGCCGCAGACGCTGAAGCTGGCCCGCCTGGCGCGGCTGCAGGCCACGATCGAGACCAATGTGGCGCGCATCAGCGCCGCGATGGTGGGAACTCACCAGCGCATCCTGGTCGAAGGACCATCGCGCCGGGGGGACGAACTGATGGGCCGCACCGAGAACAACCGCATCGTCAATTTCGCCGGGCCGGAGAGGCTGGTGGGGCGGATGATCGATGTGACGGTCACTGAAGCGCTGCCGCATTCGCTGCGGGGGGAGGTGGTGGTCGCGGAGCGGGAGACCGTCGCGTGATGAAGCGTGCGACGCCAAATTGGGCCCCGGCCTGCGCCGGGGCGACGGATTCCATGGCCCTGCCTGTCGCAGCGCAGTCGTCATCCCGGCGAAGGCCGGGATCCAGTTTGATGTTCATCGCTGCGGCATTGCTCGCCGGTTGCGCGTCGCTCGGAACGAAGCCGCCGTCGAAACTCCCCGCTGCCACGCCGACGGCCCCCACCCCCGTCGTCGCCGTCCCCGGCGCGCCGCGTCCTTTCGCCGACATCATCAAGGACGCGCAGCGCATCGACGGACTGTTCCCGGTCTGGCAGAAGGACGACAAGACCTGGCTCGAGATCCCGGCCGATCGCCTGGATCAGCCGTTCTTCCTGTCGATCAGCATGAACCGCGGCCTGGGCGAGCGCTGGCTGATCGGCGGACTGCAGGGCAACGCGTACGCGACCGGCGGCGAATACATCGGCCAGTTCCGCAAGGCCGGCACCATGATGCAGCTGCTGGCGACCAACACGCGCTTCACCGCGCGCGACGGCTCGCCCGAAGAACGCGCGGTGAAGAACGCCTACAGCGACAGCCTGCTCGCGTCCGCGCCGATCGCCAGTGCGCCGCATCCGGAGCGCAAGTCGGTGCTGATCGAAGCGACGGCGCTGCTGCTTGCGGACATTCCGCGCGCCTCGCATGTCATCGAGCGTGAGTACCGCAACAGCTACTCCTTCGACTCGCGTAACTCCTACATCCGCACGGCAAAGGCCAGTGCCGAGCGCACGGTGTTCGACGTCACCGCGCATTACTCGCTGTCGCGCATTCCGCTGCCGCCGCAGGGCGGTGCGGGCAGCGTGCCCTTCAATCCACCGCCCGCGGTGCTCGAGGACCCACGCAGTCTTTTCCTCGGGTTCCTCTACACCTTCAGCAAGCTGCCCGACCAGCCGATGCCGCCGCGCGCCGCGGACTCGCGTATCGGCCACTTCACGGTCGCGAAGCTCGACTTCAGTGCCGAAGATCGCGATTCGCCGGTGCGTCACTACGTGCAGCGCTGGCGCTTGCAGAAGAAGGACCCGCAGGCGGAGCTGTCCCAGCCGGTGAAGCCCATTACGTTCTGGCTGGCCAACGAGATTCCCGAGAAGTACCGCGCCCCGATCCGCGACGGCGTGCTCGCGTGGAATGCCGCCTTCGAGCGCATCGGCTTCAAGGATGCGATCGTCGTGAAGCAACAGCCCGACGATTCCGATGTCGACCTGCTGGAGACCGGCTACTCGTCGATCCGCTGGCAGATCACCGCGCGGCCGAGCTACGGCGCCATCGGGCCGTCGCACGTCGACCCGCGCAGCGGCGAGATTCTCGATGCCGACCTCGGCTGGGATGCGAACTTCGTGCGCAACGCGCGCTTCCTGCGCAGCGAGGAGCTTGCCTATCGCAGCCTGTACGACGAGTCCACCGGCGATGTTCGGCTGGACGATGCGCATGCGCACGGTGCGACCTGCGCACTGCGCGAGCTGGCGCAGCGCGAACTCGGCTACACGCTGGCGCTGCTGGAGGCGCGCGGCGAGCTCGATCCCGACAGCCCGCAGGCCGAGGCCTTCATCGCGGACTTCATCCGCTGGGTCACGATGCACGAGGTCGGCCACACGCTCGGCCTGATGCACAACTTCCGCGCGTCGACGGTGAACACGCCGCAGCAGCTTGCCGATGCGACCTATACGAAGACCGCGGGCCTGCTCGGCTCCGTCATGGACTATCCGCCGGCCAACATCGCGCTGGCCGGCGAGCCGCAGGGGCAGTACTACTCGGCCACGCTCGGTGCCTACGACTACTGGGCGATCGAATACGCCTACCGTCCCATCGCCGTGACCGATGGCGTTTCGGTGGCCGACGCTGAGCGCACCGTGCTGCGCTCGATCGCGTCACGCGCCAACGAGCCGCAGCTCGCCTTTGCCACCGACGTCGACGCGATGGCCGCGATCGATCCCACCGCCAACGTGTGGGACCTGGGCTCCGATCCGCTCGCCTTCTACCGCAAGCGCGTGCTGCTGACGCAGGAACTGTGGATGCGGCTCGAATCGCGCTCGCTGAAACCCGGCGACAGCTATGCGGTGCTGCGCCGGCGCTTCCTGTCGGGCCTGGACCAGTCATCGCTGGCCATGACGCAGGCCGCCAAGTACATCGGCGGCGCCGAACTGCAGAACGACGCCGCCGGCAGTCCGCGGCTGCCGATCACGCCGGCCACCGCGAAGCAGCAGCGGGAGGCGCTCGCGATCATCACGATGGGGCTGTTCAACCTGGACAGCATCCGGCTGTCGCCGGAGTTCATGCGCAAGCTGGCCGCGGACCGGCTGGAACGCGAGGAGCTTCCGCTGGGTGCGCAGATCTCCGTGCTGGAAGTGGCGCTGCCCGAACGCGTGCTGGCCGTGCAGCGCGACGTGCTGAATCGATTGATGGGGCCGGTCGTCGCGCGCCGCCTGCTGGTCAACGCGGAGATGACGCCGAAGCGTGACACCTTCACGCTGGCCGAGCTGTACTCGACGCTGCAGGCCGCCATCTGGACCGAAGCGCGCAACGGCACCGAGGCCTCCGTCATGCGTCGCAACCTGCAGCGCGAGCATCTGCGCCGGGTCAGCACCGCGCTGATCGGCTCGAGCGCCGGCTTTCCCGCCGATGCGCGCACGCTGATGAAGGAAGACGCGCGGCGGCTGCACGGCTGGCTGGTCGCCGCCGCAGAGCGGCCGAACCTGTCGGCCGCGACGCGCGCGCACTACGCCGATGCTGCCGAGACACTGGCGTCCGCCCTGAAGGCGCCGCTGTATCGCGGCGGGGTGTAGCAAGAGTCAAGATGGGCCCCCGCTTTCGCGGGGATGACAGAAGGCCGCGGTGTCGTCCCTGCGAAAGCGGGGACCCATTTTCCCGTCCTGCCTGCCCTAGACTCTGCCCCGTGCCACGACATACTCCCTCCTCCGCCAAGAAGGTCCTGACCTTCTCCGCCGACGCCGGCAACGACGACCTCGCCAACGTCGTCGGGCCGCTGGACGCCCATCTGCGCCAGCTCGAGTCCGAGCTCGACGTGGCCATCTCCCGTCGCGGCCATCAGTTCCGCATCGAAGGCGACACTGCACAGGCGCAGGCGACGATCGCGGTGCTCGAGCACTTCCTGCGCCGCGTGCAGAAGCTGGGCAAGCCGGTGTCGGTGGACGACATCCAGCTCTACTTCGTCGAGCAGCGCAGCCGGCGCGGCGCCCCGTCGTTGCCGATGCATGATGCCGACGGCGCCGCGCAGCTGCACACGCGCCGTTCCGACCTGCACGGCCGCACGCCGCGCCAGCGGGACTACATCGCCGCCATGCTGGCGCACGACATCACCTTCGGCATCGGACCCGCCGGCACGGGCAAGACCTATCTCGCCGTGGCCGCTGCCGTCGACGCGCTGGAGCGCGACATCGTCCAGCGCATCGTGCTGACGCGGCCCGCAGTCGAAGCCGGCGAGCGCCTTGGCTTCCTGCCCGGCGACCTCGCGCAGAAAGTCGACCCGTACCTGCGGCCGCTGTACGACGCGCTGTTCGACCTGCTCGGCTTTGACAAGACGCAGCGGCTGCTCGAACGGCAGACGATCGAGATTGCGCCGCTCGCCTACATGCGTGGCCGGACCCTTAACCAGGCCTTCGTCATCCTCGACGAGGCGCAGAACACGACGCGCGAGCAGATGAAGATGTTCCTGACGCGTATCGGTTTCGGCTCGAAGGCGGTGGTCACGGGCGATGTCACGCAGATCGACCTGCCGCGCGGCACGACCAGCGGGCTGATCGAAGCGCAGCACGTGCTGGCCGAGGTGCGCGGCATGGCCTTCACCTATTTCACTGCGGCCGACGTGGTGCGGCATCCGCTGGTCGGCCGCATCGTGGAGGCCTACGAGGCCGCCGAGGCGCGCGCCGACGCGTTGGCGAACGCCGGCGCCGTCACACCCGTGGCCGACGATGGCGCGACGCGTGGCCGCCGGCGCTGAGCCTGCGGCCGGCCGCACGCGGCGCCGCGCAGGGGGCCGAGTCAGGCTTGCATTGACCGTGCAGGGTCGCGAGCACTTCGCGGGTCTGCCGTCCGAGGCCACCCTGGCGCGCTGGATGCGCGCCGCGCTCGCCCGCGATGCCGACATAACGCTGCGCTTCGTCGGCAGCCGCGAGGGCGAACGACTGAATCGCGCCTTCCGCGGCAAGGACACCGCGACCGACGTGCTGACCTTCGACTACGTGCCGCATGGAGCAGGCGGACCGGTGTGCGCCGACATCGTCATCTGCCCGCCGGTGGTCCGGATGGGGGCCCGCCGCCGTGGTCGGGCCTACCGTGACCACCTCGCGCACCTGGTGGTGCACGGGACCCTGCATGCCCAGGGTTTCGACCACGTGGAACCGGCTGCGGCGACCAGAATGGAGGCGCGTGAGGTGCAGATCCTGGCCCTGCTGGGTGTGGGGAACCCCTACGTCGAGGCGCATACGCAGCCGTGACAGCAACCGGGTTGCCAGCCAGCACCACAAATTTCGCGATAGCGATCACTGACATCGCAGTGGGGTGGCGGCACCGGGGCCTCGATTGAGTCATCGACCATTCGGGTGCCTCGTGTATTCTGGCCCGGTCGCCACTGCGGGCTGACCCGGCGCCGAGCGCCGAAGAGCCCCGGAAAGATGCCAGACCCATCGCCTGGCGGGCCGGCGGCAGCCGGCCACCGCCATAAGCAAAAGACCTTGCTGGAACGCCTGACGGCGTTCATTTTCCGCGAACCCGAGAACCGCGAAGAGCTGCTCGAGGCGCTGCACGACGCGCACGAGCGCGACCTGCTGGACGCCGATGCGCTCTCGATGATCGAGGGCGTGCTGCAGGTGTCCGAACTGCGCGCCCGTGACCTGATGATCCCGCGCGGCCAGATGGACGTGGTCGACATCGCCGAGTCGCCGCAGCAGTGGATTCCGTACGTCATCGAGACCGCGCATTCGCGCTTCCCGGTGATCGACGGCAATCGCGACCACGTGGTGGGCATCCTGCTCGCCAAGGACCTGCTGCGCTACTACACCGAGCCCGGCTTCGACGTGCGCGGCAGCCTGCGCCCGGCGGTGTTCATCCCCGAGAGCAAGCCGCTCAACGTGCTGCTGCGCGACTTCCGCGCCAACCGCAACCACATCGCCATCGTCGTCGACGAATACGGCGGCGTGTCCGGGCTGATCACCATCGAGGACGTGCTCGAGCAGATCGTCGGCGACATCGAGGATGAATACGACTTCGACGACAGCGACGATGCCATCGTCGACGAGGACGACGGCAGCTGGCGCGTGAAGGCGCTGACCGACATCGAGCAGGTGAACGCCGCTCTGGGTACGCACTATCCGGACTCGGAGTTCGACACCATCGGCGGGCTGGTCACGCATCATCTGGGCCGCGTGCCGCGCCGGGGCGATGCGGTGGAGATCGGCGACCTGCGCTTCGAGGTGCTGCGTGCCGATGCGCGGCGTGCGCAGCTCTTCCTCGTCAACCGCGTGCCGAAGACGGTGGTGCGCGAGTTCGAGGCGAGCGAGGATCAGGCGTCGAGCTAGGATCCAAAGTCGAATTGGATCCCGGCCTTCGCCGGGACGACGTCTGAACGTGACTGAATGCGGCCTTTGGCCGGGACGACGACACTTCCGCATAATGCGCGCCGTCATCCCGGCGAAGGCCGGGATCCAATTTCGTCCCACAGTTCACTGACCCATGAGCTTTCTTCGGCGGCCATCCGTCCGCCTGCTGCTGGCCCTCGCCGCCGGCGCCCTCCAAGCGTTGTCCTTCGCGCCGTGGCATCAGCCCGGCCTGCAGGTGCTGGCCCTCGTCGCGCTGTTCGCGCTGCTGGCGCGCGAGACCCGGACACGTGCCGCCGCGGCACTCGGCTTCGCGTTCGGCATGGGCTGGTTCGGGGTCGGCGTGTCGTGGGTCTACATCAGCATGCATGTCTACGGGCAGATGCCGGCGTGGATCGCCGCGCCGGCGACCGCGGCGTTCTGTTCTTTCCTTGCGTTGTATCCCGCGGCGGCCGCGGCCTTTGCGCAGCGGATCGCGCCGCCGCCTTTCCTGCGAGTGACCCTTGCGTTGCCGGCGAGCTGGGCGCTCGCCGAGTGGCTGCGCGGCACGCTGCTCGGCGGCTTTCCTTGGCTCGCGACCGGCTATGCGCACACCGACGGCCCGCTGGCGGGATTCGCACCACTGCTTGGCGTCTACGGCGTGGGCCTCGCGGCCGCGCTGCTGGCGGGTGCGCTTGCGCTGCTGACGCTCCCGATCCGCGAGCGCGGCGCCCGTGGCTACGCATGGATTGCCGTCGTGTTCATTGCCGTTCTCGGCGGCGGTGTACTCGGCGGCCAGTGGCGGCACACGCAGGCCGCGGGCGAGCCGTTCACCGTCAGGCTCGTGCAGGCCAACATCCCGCAGGATCAGAAGTTCACCTTCGAGGGCCTGCAGCGCGGCTTCGACGATCACTGGGCGCTGATGCAGGGCGAGCGGGTCGACCTGGTCGCGCTGCCGGAGTCCGTCTTTCCCGTGCCGCTCGAGATGGTGCCGCGCGATGCCATCAAGTCGTTCATCGGCTTCGTGGAGGGACGCGGCAGCGCGCTGATCTTCGGCGTGTTCATCGAGGAGCCGGGCCAGCGCTACTTCAACAGCGCCGTGGGCTTCGAGACAGGTGCAACGGCGCTGCAGCGCTACAGCAAGCAGCACCTGGTGCCCTTCGGCGAGTTCATCCCGCTGGGGTTCCGCTGGTTCGTCGATTTAATGCAGATGCCGATCGGCGACCAGGAGCGCGGCGGCCCCGAGCAGCCCCCGATGGCCCTCGCCGGTCAGCGCATCGCAGTGAACATCTGCTACGAGGATCTGTTCGGGCACGTCATCCGGCGGGCATGGCACGATCCGCAGAACGCGCCGACGGTGATGCTCAACCTGTCGAACCTGGCGTGGTTCAGCGGTTCGAGCGCACTGGCGCAGCACCTTCAGATTTCGCGCATGCGGGCGCTGGAGACACAGCACCCGATGCTGCGCGCCACCAATACAGGCGCCACTGCGATCATCGACGCCGGCGGGCGAGTGACGGGGCAGCTGCCCTTCGATACCGTCGGCGCGCTGGTGGGCAGCGTGCAGGGCATGCGGGGGCTGACGCCGTTCCTGCGCTGGGGCAACATGCCGGCGGTGCTGCTGATGGTGGCGGTGCTGGCGTTTGCCGCCGCCATCGGGCGCGTCCGGCACGCGGCCTCGCGCTCAGTAGAATCGCAGCACTGAGCGAATGACGATGATCACCTTCCAGGAAGCCATCCTCCGCCTGCAGTCCTACTGGGACCAGCAGGGCTGCGCATTGCTGCAACCCATCGACATGGAGGTCGGCGCGGGCACGTCGCATCCGGCCACCTTCCTGCGCTCGCTGGGCCCGGAACCGTGGCGTGCGGCCTACGTGCAGCCGTCGCGCCGTCCGAAGGACGGCCGCTACGGCGAGAACCCGAATCGCCTGCAGCACTACTTCCAGTACCAGGTGGTGCTGAAGCCTTCGCCGCCGGGCATCCTCGACCTGTACATCGGGTCGCTGCATGCGCTCGGCATCGACACGAAGAAGAACGACATCCGCTTCGTCGAGGACAACTGGGAGAACCCCACGCTCGGCTGCTGGGGGCTCGGCTGGGAAGTGTGGATGAACGGCATGGAGATCACGCAGTTCACCTACTTCCAGCAGGTGGGCGGGCTGGAGTGCCGCCCGATCACCGGCGAGATTACCTACGGCATCGAGCGGCTGGTGATGTACCTGCAGGACTGCGACAACGTCTACGACCTCGCCTACACACGCTGGCAGGAGCACGGGCGCGAGCGCGTGCTGCGCTACGGCGATGTCTATCACCAGAACGAAGTGGAACAGAGCCGTTACAACTTCGAGGCGAGCGACCCGGCCGTGCTGCTGCAGCTTTTCGCCACTTTCGAGGGAGAGGCGCGGCGCCTGATGGAGGCGGAGCTCGCGCTGCCTGCCTACGAGATGGTGCTCAAGTGCAGCCACACCTTCAATCTGCTCGACGCGCGCGGCGCCATCAGCGTCACCGAGCGCGCCGCCTACATCGGCCGCATCCGCAACCTGTCGCGCGCGGTGGCCGCCAGCTACTACGCCTCGCGCGAGCGGCTGGGCTTCCCGATGCTGGGTGAGGCGGCGCGGGCTGCTGCCGAGGTGGCCTGATGCCCACTGCATCGCTGCTCGTCGAACTGCAGACCGAGGAGCTGCCGCCGAAGGCGCTGAAGGCGCTGTCCGGGGCTTTCGGCCATGGCATCGAGGCGGCGCTGTACAGCCGCCACTTCCTTTCGCCTGACAGCGTCGTCACGGCCTTTGGCACGCCGCGCCGACTGGCGGTGCACATCACCGGCGTCAAGGCGCGCTCGGCCGATCAGCCGTTCCGCCAGAAGCTGATGCCGCTGGCGGTGGCGCGCGACACCGCACGCAACTGGACTCAGGCCTTCCTGAAGAAGCTGGAAAGTCTGGGCCGCGGCCACCTGGCGACGCTGCCGGTGGGCACGCAGGACGAAGCCTGCACGCTGGTCGTCGCAAGCGACGGCAAGGCCGAGACCGTGTTCCTGCAGGGCGTGACTGCCGGAGTGAATCTGCACGTCGCGCTGCAGGAAGCGCTCGAGGAGACGCTCGCCGGGCTGCCGATACCCAAACTGATGAGCTACCAGCTTGACGATGGGCGCAGCACGGTGCAGTTCGTGCGCCCTGCGCACCGTCTGGTGGCGATGCGCGGCCACGAGGTCATGCCGGTGCAGGCGCTCGGGCTGACGGCGGGCACGCGCACGCTGGGCCACCGCTTCCTGTGCGCCGGTGAAGTCGTGATCCGCGCGGCCGACACGTGGGTCGAGCAGATGGAGTTCGAAGGCAAGGTCATACCGTCCTTCGCCGCGCGCCGTGCGCGCATCGAACAGCAGCTTGCGGCGGCCGCGCAACGCCTGGGCGCCGCGCTGGTTGCGCCAGACGAACTGCTCGACGAAGTGACGGCGCTGGTCGAATGGCCGGTGGTCTACGAAGCCGGCTTCGAGCAGGAGTTCCTCGACGTGCCGCAGGAGTGC
>JBGAIO010000018.1:0-36378 GCA_044225415.1 Burkholderiaceae bacterium
CGACACGCCGGCCTGCGCGGCGATCAATGCGCAGGCCAGCGCCAGCGGAGCGACGAAGCGCGGCATCGCCGTCATGGGGAGGCGCGAATGCGGACGGTCGCTACTTCTTCTGCGTGCCGAAGTCGACGGTGGGCGGCTTGCTGATGGCCGCTTCGTTTTCGACCGCGAACTGCGGCTTCGGCTTGTAGCCGAACACCATGGCCGTCAGGTTCTGCGGCAGCTGGCGGATGAACGAGTTGAAATCCTCCACCGACTTGATGTAGCGATTGCGGGCGATGGTGATGCGGTTCTCGGTGCCTTCCAGCTGCGAGCGCAGGTCCTGGAAGGCGGCGTTGGCCTTCAGGTTCGGATAGTTCTCCACCGTCACCAGCAGGCGCGACAGCGCGCCGCTCAGTTCGCCCTGCGCCTGCGTGAACTTGGCAAAGGCCTCGGGGTTGTTGACGAGTTCCGGCGTCGCCTGGATGGCCGTGGCCCTGGCGCGTGCGTTGACGACCGCTTCGAGCGTGGACTTCTCGAAGTCCACTTCGCCCTTCACCGTGCTGACGATGTTCGGGATCAGATCGGCGCGGCGCTGGTACTGGCTCAGCACCTCGGCCCAGGCCGACTTGACCGCCTCGTCCTTCTGCTGGATCGCGTTGTAGCCACAGCCGCCCAGCAGGCTGGCCAGCACGACCGCGAATATCACCCGCAATGACTTCATGCTTACCTCCGCAAGTACGGCTGTCGCGCCGCTTCGCCTTCCGGCGCAGGCCGGATGGTCCGCGCTGCGCCGATGATAGCGACGATCGTCGCCATCTCAAGAGCGCGATGCGGCAATTCCGGTGCCGGCAGCCGCCGGCTGCCTGTTCCGTAAAATCCCCGCGATGCAGTCCATCGATGAATCCACGCGCTTCCGGCGCTCGCTCGCCCAGTTCGCCACCGGCGTGACGGTCGTCACCACGCGCGATGCGGGCGGCGCGCCGGTCGGCCTGACCGTCAACTCGTTCAATTCCGTGTCGCTGCAGCCTCCGCTGGTGCTGTGGAGCCTGGCGCTGGGCTCGCGCACGCTGGAAGCCTTCGAGCGCTGCACTCACTACGCAGTGAACATACTGGGCGAGTCGCAGCTCGACGTGGCGCAGCGCTTTGCGCGCACCGATGCCGACCGCTTCGGCCCGCACGACTGGTGCGACGGTCCCTTCGGCATGCCGCTGCTCGACGGCTGCGTCGCGCGGCTGGTGGCCCGCATCGAGCGCCGCCATCTCGAGGGCGACCACGTCGTGATGGTGGCAGAAGTCGTGCACCACGATGCCGCCGGCGGTACGCCGCTGGTGTTCCACGACGGCCGCTACATCGCCCAGGCGGTGGAGCAGCCGCTGCCGCCGGAGCTGCGCACGCCCTGGCGTTGAGCGGCGCGACACGGCCGATGCCGCCGCAAGGCGCGGATGGACGCGCAGCGCCGGCATGACCGATGCTGCCGTCCGGCTGATCTCCCGACCCATGACTCGACGCGACGTATTCGACCTGGTGATGGTGGCTGCGCTGTGGGGCGCGAGCTTCCTGTTCCAGCGCATCGCCGCACCGGCCTTCGGCGCGGTCCCGCTGGCGGCCGTGCGCGTCGTCGTCGCAGCCGCGGTGCTGCTGCCCCTGCTGGCCTGGCGCGGCGGATTCGGCGACTTGCAGCGGCGGCCCGGCGCCTTCCTGCTGCTCGGCGCGATGAGCACGGCGGTGCCCTTCGTCCTCTTCGCGTGGGCAGTACTCAGCGTGTCGGCGGGCGTGGCGGCCATCCTCAACGCCACCGCGCCGATGTTCGGCGCACTGGTCGCGTGGGTCTGGCTGCGCGAGCGTCCGGGTGCGCTGCAGATGCTGGGGCTGGCGATCGGCTTCGCCGGCGTGCTGTGGCTGGTCACGGCGCGCACGGGACTCGACACCGGCGCTGCGCGCGGCCCTGTCCTGGCCGGCCTGCTGGCGTGCCTGTGCTACGGCATCGCCGGCAACTACACGCGCCGCAGTTTCACGGCGGTGCCGTCGCTGACCATCGCCACCGGCAGCCAGGTCGGCGCTGCCGTGCTGCTCGCGCCGCTGGCGATATGGGCCTGGCCTGCGGCCGCGCCGGGCGCGCGCGAATGGATCGCCGCCATCGTGCTGGGAGTGCTGAGCACAGGACTCGCCTTCGTGCTGTATTTCCGCCTGCTGTCGCGCGTGGGCGCAACGCGCGCGATGACGGTGACGCTGCTGATTCCCGCCTTCGCAATGCTGTGGGGTGCGCTCTTCCTCGGCGAGCGCGTGACGCTGACGATGATCGCCGGCTGCGTGGTGATCCTGAGCGGCACCGTGCTCGCGAGCGGTGTGGTGCGTCGGCCCACTGAGCTCCGGCGGCAGAACACTCCTTCACAGCGGCACTAGGACGCCATCCATCGCTTCGCGTCAGTCCGTGGCGCAGGCCCCACGCGGCGCCAGCGGGGCTCGAAGTACCGTCCGGCCACCGCGCCCGCCCCGGCGAGCCATGCCGACCACAGTGCGTGGCTGGCGAAGTGCGCGCCGCGCGCTATCTGCGCCCCGCTCAGCAGACCACCGGCGGACAGCGCGAGGATCAGCAGCCATCGAGCACGGCGCGGACGCGAGTCGCGCCACAGGTAATACAGCCCTACGAAGGCGAACGCGGATACCGGGTGACCCGCCGGAAAGCAATGACCCGGGCCGCCGTCGCCGACGTCCAGCCGCCAGTGCGGCACGTAGGCAGCGACTCCTCCGAACTCCACGAGGTCCCACGGACAGCTCGTCGCCGTGATTCGCTTCAGCAGCGGAATCAGCGCCAGCGTCAGCAAGACGACTGCGAGCCAGTAAGCCCTCTGCATGCGCGATGGACCGGCTTCCGGCGAGCGCAGCAGATCGCAGGCCAGCGCAGCCACGCAGGCAGCGCTGATCCAGCGCGCCGCGTCGTGCAGCACCGTCCGGGTCAGCCACGCATCCCGCAGGGCAAAGCCCGTGGCACCGCCAAGATGGCGCGTCACCGTCAGATCCAGCCCCGCTGCCTCCCAGGCCAGCAGCGCGATAAGCGTCAACGCCAGCAGGCGCAGTTCCGTGATCGCAGGGCGGTCCTGATCAGGATGCCGAGGCAGCTGCATTGCGACACGGCGCCACGAGATCGAGAGACGGTTCGTGCAGCGATGTACGCACGTCCAGCAAGCCCAGCACGGTATGGAAGAGATGGTCGTGCGCCAGCGGCTGTGCGGCCCTGCGCTGGAGCTCGCTCTGCAGACAGCCCGGCGCCAGCCCTGCACTGCGTTCGAAACCGGCGCTTGCGAACGCGATCATCGGCACCTGCGTCTGCACCTGCGGCGCGATCGCGTAGGGCATGCCGTGCAGGAACAGCCCCTGTTCGCCCAGCGATTCGCCATGGTCCGACACGTAGATGAGAGCGCTGTCGACGGTGTCCGAACGTGACTGCAGACGCCGGATGGCCGAGGCCAGCACGTGATCGGTGTAGAGCAGCGCATTGTCATAGGCATTGACGATCTCGGCGACGGAGCAGCGGCTCAGCTCGTCCTCGCGGCAATCGGGCTGGAAGCGCGCAAACGCGGCGGGATAGCGGCGGAAGTAGGAAGGACCGTGATTGCCGATCATGTGGAACACCCATATCTCCGTGCCGCTCGCCGACTGCAGCCGGCGATCCAGATCGGCGATCAGCGCTTCGTCCAGGCAGCGGTCACCCGTGCAGAGACCCGGGGCATTGGCCGCACTGACCTGGTCGCCGGCGAGCCCGTCACACACACCCTTGCATCCGCTCTGGTTGTCGCGCCAATGCACGGCCACGCCCGCGCGCGCCAGCACGTGCAGCAACGACTGCTGCGAACGTATGCGCGCCTCGTCGTAGTCGCGACGTCCCACCGGGGCGAACATGCATGGCAGCGATACCTCCGTGCTGGTGCCGCAGGCTTTGACATTGGCAAAGTTCAGGACCGGCAGACGCGCGAGTTGCGGCGTGGTGTTGCGCGTGTAGCCGTTGAGACCCCAGTTGGTCGCGCGTGCCGTCTCTCCCACCACCAGCACCAGCACCATCGGTCTGCGCCTCTGCGTCCACGTAGTTCCAGCGACCGCGTCGACGCCGATGGGCTGGCGCGGACGCGCGGTGTTCGAACCGCTCGATACCGCAATGCGGGCGGTCGACCAGAGCACGTTCGCCGGGGTGATCAGGTAGCGCACCTCGCGGTGGTTGCGCATCAGCGACGCCAGAGGCTGGAACGCACATAGCACCGCAATGGCCAGCGCCGCGATCAGGCCGCCCATGAATGCGCCGCGCACCAGCAGCGCGCGACGCCAGCGGCGCGGGCGGATGCGCACGTGCCATAGCAGAAGCAGCGGCAGGCCGGCGTACAGCAGGACGTGCAACAGCAGCGCGGTCGTTGCGAGCTCGCGGACCTCGGGAAGATCGGTGCGCAGCACGTTGCGCATCATCGTCGGGTCCAGGTAGACGCCGTACGAACCCATGTAGTAGGTGGCGAGCGCGCTGACGACCAGCAGGATCCCGACTAGAGGCTTGATGGTCAGACGCGTCGCCACCACTGCCAGCGGCAGCGCGTGCAGCGCAACCAGCAGCACGGCCATGGCGGCGCTCAGCAGCCCCGCCGACGGATCCGTCCATGATCGACCGGCCAGCACGGCGGCAAGGAAGGACTGGTTTGCCGACAGCACCCAGTACAGACTCGCATACAGGATCAGTTGCTCCACGGAGACCGTGAATACGAGCGGTGACCGCCCGCGCTTCTGATCGACGGCGGCAGCGTTTGACGCAACGAGTGCTCCCATGGCTGCGCATTGCGCTCGGGCTACCTGAAGCCAACCTGAAGCTGTGCGGTGGTACGTTACGAGGCAGGAGCCAAGCACCACACGCGCGATCTCATGCGATTAATGCTGCTGGAAGACGACGTACTCCTCGGGGAGGGCCTGCGCGACTACCTGCGTGCGGAGGGACACGTCGTCGACTGGTGCCAGTCGCTCGCCGAGGCCGACGCATTGCGGACCGAGCCGCTGGACGCGCTGCTGGTCGACTGGGAGCTTCCCGATGGATCCGGCCTTCAGTGGCTGAGCGCGCTGCGCGCCCGCGGCGACACGACCCCGGCGTTGATGCTGACCGCGCGCGACCGGCTGCGTCATCGCATCGAAGGTCTGGACGGTGGCGCCGACGACTATCTGGTGAAGCCTTTTGCGCCGGAGGAACTGGTGGCGCGACTGCGCGCGCTGAGCCGTCGTCTGGCAGGCAGCGGCCCACAGTGGCTCCGGTTCGGCGACGTCTCGATCAACCTGGGTGCGCGCACCGCCCGGGCGCGCGGCGCGCGCGTCGAGCTGACCGCGCGCGAATGGTCCGTGCTCGAGGCCCTCGTGCTGCGCGCCGGACGCATCGTCGCCAAGGCGGATCTCGAGCGGCTGGTGCTCGGGCAGGCCGCCGACGTCGCCAGCAATGCACTGGAAGTGCACGTGTCGGCGCTGCGCCGCAAGCTGGATCGCGGAATCATCGAGACCGTGCGCGGTCTCGGCTACCGTGTGGAGAAGCCCGCATGAGTTCCGTCGCCAACGCCGGAAGGCAACGGCCGGCCCCGCCTTCAATCGGTTCGCGTCTGGGCCGTGCCCTGATGGTGTGGGCGTTCGTCTGGGGACTCGCGATCGGCGGCGCAGTGATGCTGGCGGCAACGCACGAGGTCGAAGAACTGCTCGACGACACGCTGCAGGCATCGGCAGAGCTGATGGCCGTGCTGGTATCGATTCCCAGCGCCGACCCGCCGGCAGCGGGAGCCGTCGTGGGCAGCGCCGCAAAGGACCCGGTGGAGCGCTTCGCGTGGCAGGTCTCGTCCGCCGACGGTGCGCTGCTGATGCGTTCCGCACGTGCACCGGAAACGCCGTGGGCGGGCAGTCATCCCGCAGGCTTTTCCAGTTCCGACGACTGGCGCATCTACGGAATCGCGCTCGGGCCCGATGGCCGCATGCTTCACGTCGCACAGACGCACGCCGAGCGCCAGGAAGCGGAGGTGGAGATCGCGTTGGTCATCGCGCTGGCGGCGCTGACGATCGGATTGCTGGGCCAGCTATGGCTGCGCGCGCGCGTCCGCTCCGAACTCGAGCCGTTGCACGACCTGTCGCAACGGCTGACCGACTGGGACGTCGATCGGAGCAGCGTCGCCGGCGCCCTCGGCCCTGCACAGCGCGCCGAGCTGCAGCCGGTACATGATGCGATCGAGGCGCTGACGCAGCGCCTTGCCCTGCGCATTGCAAACGAGCAGGCCTTTTCGGCGCATGCCGCGCACGCGTTGCGCACGCCGCTCGCTGGTATCGACGCGCAACTCGCGGTCGCGCTGCGCGAGTGCCCTCCGGCGCTCGCGGGTCGATTGCAGCGCATCCGCGACGGGGCCACTCATCTGCAGGGCGTGGTGACGGCGCTGCTCGCGCTGTTCCGTTCCGGGACGCAGCCGCAGACCGACGAAGTCGACCTGGAGGAACTGCTCGCGCGATTGCCGATGCCGTACCTCGACGTGCAGGTGGAGCCCGGAGGGATCGTCCGTGCCGATCCCGACCTTCTGGCTGCCGCCGTGCTCAACCTGCTGGACAACGCGCGGCGCCACGGCGCGAAATCGGTGAGGGTCGAGGCGATCGCCGGCGGACTGCGAGTCCACGACGACGGCCCCGGCGTCGACGAGCCGCAGCGCGCACGCATGCAGGCGAGTCTGGATGCCATGGACTACGAATCAGTGGGGCTCGGGCTGATGCTCACGGACCGCATCGCCCGGGCGCATGGCGGCCGCCTGCACCTGCAGCCTGCCGGGTCCGGCTTCGCGGTCGATCTCGATCTCGAAGGGGTTCGGACCTCACGGGACGGGACCCCATGAAGCCTTCGAACGACGGCTTGACCCGCATCTGGCGCGCATGGCGCAATTCGCTCAGGGGGCTGCAGCACGCACTGCGGCATGAAGCAGCCTTTCGCCAGGAACTGACCATCGGCGTGCCGCTGATAGTGCTGGCGCTGTTCCTCGCTCCCGGGCGCTGGCAGCGCCTGGCGTTGGTCGCCAGCGTGGCGCTCGTATGGATCGTCGAACTGCTGAATTCGGCCATCGAGTCGCTTGCCGATCGCGTGTCGCGCGAACAGCACCCGCTGATCGGGCAGGCGAAGGACATGGGCAGCGCCGCGGTAATGCTGAGCCTTCTTGTGACCCTCTTCGTGTGGATCGCGGTGTTCTGGTCCTGAACAACGCGTGGCAGCGGTGCACGGTGGCGGCCGGCGCATGGCTAGAATCATCCATGGCGCGCCTCTGGGACATCTCGCCGGCCATCGGCCCGGGCTTTCCGGTGTTTCCCGGCGACACGCCCTTCGCGCGGCGCTGGGCGTGGGTGCTCGACGGCAACTGTCCGGTCAACGTCTCCGAGATCACGCTGTCGCCGCACACGGGTGCGCACACCGACGCGCCGCTGCACTACGCGAACGACGGCGCGGCGATGGCCGACGTGCCGCTCGACGCCTATCTCGGCCGCTGCCGCGTCGTGCATGCGCTGGACAGCGAACCGATGGTCGAACCCCGGCACCTGGCCGATGCGCTGGTCGACGCGCCGCCGCGTGTGCTGATCCGCACCGCGCGGCGTGCCGCCGTCGAGACGTGGGATCCCGACTTCACTGCGCTGGCTCCGCAGACCATCGACCTGCTGCACGAGCGTGGCGTGAAGCTCGTCGGCGTCGACACACCGTCGCTCGATCCCGCCGACAGCAAGACGCTCGACAGCCACCAGCGCGTGCGCCTGCATCGCATGGCGATCATCCTCGAAGGCCTCGTGCTCGACGACGTGCCGGCCGGCGACTACGAGCTGATCGCGCTGCCGCTGAAGCTGGCCGGTTGCGATGCGAGCCCCGTGCGCGCCGTGCTGCGCGAGCTGCGATGACGCGCGCGGACGCGCAGGCGCTCGACGCCGCAGACCCGCTCGCCGCGCATCGCGATCACTTCGCCCTGCCCGACGGCATCGTCTACCTTGACGGCAACTCGCTCGGGGCGCTGCCGCGCACGGCGCTGGACCGCGTGCAGCAGGTCGTGGCGCAGGAATGGGGCATGGCGCTGATCCGCTCTTGGAACGACGCCGGCTGGATCGAGCTGCCTCGGCGCGTGGCCGCGAAGATCGCGCGGCTGATCGGCGCGCGGCCTGACGAGGTGATCTGCGCCGACTCCACGTCGGTGAACCTGTACAAGGTGCTCGCCGCCGCACTGCGGCTGCAGGCGGCGCGGCCGCAGGTCTCGGTCGCAGGACGGCGCGTGATCCTGTCGGAACGCGGCAACTTTCCCACCGACCTGTATGTGGCGCAGGGTGTGGCCGCGTGGCTCGGCGATGGCTGGGAGCTGCGGCTCGTCGAGTCGGGTGCCATCGCCGATGCGCTGGACGAGCAGGTCGCGCTGCTGCTGCTGACGCAGGTCGACTACCGCAGCGGCGCGCTGCATGACATGACGGCGCTGACGCAACGCGCGCAGGCGGTCGGCGCGATCACGGTGTGGGATCTTGCACATTCGGCGGGCGCAGTGCCGGTCGATCTCACCGCTGCCGGCGCGGACTTCGCGGTGGGCTGCGGCTACAAGTACCTGAACGGTGGACCCGGCGCGCCGGCCTTCGCTTACGTCGCGCATCGCCACCTCGCGGCCCTGGCCGCCGATCCCCATGCGCAACCCATCACCGGCTGGTTCGGCCATCGCGAACCCTTCGCCTTCGGCACCGACTATCGGCCCGCGGCGGGCATCGACCGCTTCGCGACGGGCACGCCGTCGATCGTCGCGCTGTCGCTGCTCGACTGCGGCGTCGACAGCGTGCTCGCGGCCGGCATCGAAGCGTTGCGCGCCAAGTCGATCGTGCTGACCGACGCGTTCATTGCGCAGGTGGGCCAGCTGTGTCCCGAACTGGAACTGGCGTCACCGCGCGACGGCGCCGTGCGCGGCAGCCAGGTGAGCTTCCGGCATCCGGCGGCCGGTGCGGTCATGCAGGCGCTGATCGCGCGCGGCCTGATCGGCGACGTGCGCGCCCCCGACATCCTGCGTTTCGGCTTTGCGCCGCTGTATGTGCGGCACGTGGACGCGTGGGACGCCGCGCACACGCTGGCGACCGTGCTGCGCGACGAGAGCTGGCGTGACGCGCGTTTCCAGCGCAGCGGCGTGGTGACCTGATGCGCTACGGCGACTACCTGTCACTGGACACGCTGCTGGCTGCGCAGCACCCGCGGTCGGACGATCCGAACGAGCTGCTGTTCATCATCCAGCACCAGACCAGCGAGCTGTGGATGAAGCTCGCGCTGCACGAGCTGCGCGGCGCGCAGCAGCGCATCGCGGCCGACGACCTGCCCGAGGCTTTCAAGATGCTGGCGCGCGTGTCGCGCATCATGGAGCAGCTCGTGCACGCGTGGAACGTGCTCGCCACGCTGACACCCAGCGAGTACAGCGCGATCCGGCCCAGCCTCGGCACGAGTTCGGGGTTCCAGTCGTGGCAGTACCGCGAGATCGAATTCGTGCTGGGCAACCGCAAGGCGGCGATGCTGAGTCCGCACGCCGACAATCCGTCCGTCCTCCAGCGGCTGCAGCAGGCGCTCCTGGAGCCGTCGATCTACGACGAGGCGATCCGCCTGCTGGCGCGCAACGGCTTCGCGATCGCCGATGCCGTATTGAACCGCGACCTGTCGCAATGCCACGCGGCCGACCCATCTGTGCACGATGCGTGGCTGGCGGTGTACCGCGATCCGCGCGCGCACTGGCAGCTCTACGAACTCGCCGAGGAACTCGTCGACCTGGAGGACGCGTTCCGGCTGTGGCGCTTCCGCCATGTCAGCACGGTGGAGCGCATCATCGGCTTCAAGCCGGGCACGGGCGGCACCAGCGGCGTCGCGTACCTGCGCAGAATGCTGGAGGTGGTGCTCTTTCCGGAGCTGTGGAGCGTGCGCACCGACCTGTGACGACGGCGCCTGACGCGTCGGCGCACTACACTTGTCGGCTGATTCCGCCTGAAGTCCCGATCGAGGCCCGCGATGAACGCACCCGAACGCAATCGTGACGCTGCTGCGACCGCGAAAGCGGCCTTCCAGTGGGACGATCCGTTGCTGCTCGAGCAGCAGCTGTCCGACGACGAACGCATGGTGCGCGACGCCGCGCGCGCCTACGCGCAGGACAAGCTCGCGCCGCGCGTGCTCGAGGCTTTCCGCCACGAGAAGACCGATCCGTCGATCTTTCCCGAGATGGGTGCGCTCGGCCTGCTCGGCTCGACGTTGCCGGCCGAGTACGGCGGTGCCGGCCTGAACTACGTCTGCTATGGACTGATCGCGCGCGAGATCGAACGCGTCGACGCCGGCTATCGCTCGATGCTCAGCGTGCAGAGTTCGCTGGTGATGCTGCCGATCCACGCCTTCGGGTCGGAAGCGCAGCGCCGCCGATACCTGCCGAAGCTCGCCAGCGGCGAGTGGATCGGCTGCTTCGGGCTGACGGAGCCCAACCACGGCTCCGATCCCGGTGGCATGACGACGCGTGCGCGCGCGGTCGCCGGCGGCGTGCAGCTTTCCGGCAGCAAGATGTGGATCAGCAATTCGCCGATCGCCGACGTGTTCGTCGTGTGGGCGAAGGACGATGCCGGCGTCATCCGCGGCTACATCGTCGAGAAGGGCGCGAAGGGGCTCACCGCACCGGCGATCCACGGCAAGATGGGACTGCGCACGTCGATCACCGGCGAGATCGTCATGGACCAGGTGTTCGTGCCCGACGAGAACAGGCTGCCCGACGTGCAGGGACTGAAGGGCCCGTTCACCTGCCTGAACGCGGCGCGCTACGGCATCGCGTGGGGTGCCCTCGGCGCTGCCGAAAGCTGCTGGCACACGGCGCGGCAATACGTGCTGGACCGCCGGCAGTTCGGTCGGCCGCTGGCCGCCAACCAGCTCGTGCAGAAGAAGCTCGCCGACATGCAGACCGAGATCGCGCTCGCGCTGCAGGGCTGCCTGCGCCTCGGCCGCATGAAGGACGAAGGCACGGCGGCCGTGGAGATCACCAGCATCGTCAAGCGCAACTCGTGCGGCAAGGCCCTGGACATCGCGCGCATGGCGCGCGACATGCTGGGCGGCAACGGCATCAGCGACGAGTTCGGCGTGGTGCGCCACATGCTGAACCTGGAGGTCGTCAATACCTACGAGGGCACGCACGACATCCACGCGCTGATCCTGGGCCGGGCGCAGACGGGCATCCAGGCGTTCTTCTGACATGCGTGGCGGGCCGCAGGGCACTTTGGTAGCCTGTGCGCGGGTGGACAGGACAACGCAGGACAACGAGGCGAAACCATGGAAGCACTGCTGAAGCGCTCTTGGTGGGCACTGCTGATCGGCGGCATCGCGATGATCATCTTCGGCGTGCTGGCCTTCATCTGGCCCGGCAAGACGCTGTTCATCATCGCGGTGTTCTTCGCCGCCACCGTCTTCGTCGACGGCATCGTCACGGTCGCCAGCGCGATCCGCAACCGTGCGCTGTCCAGCCAGTGGTGGGTGTGGCTGCTGCTGGGCCTGCTCGGCATCGTGGCGGGCGCGATCGGCCTGATGAATCCGGGCGTGGCGGCGGGCGCGCTGCTGCTGCTGATCTCCGCCTATGCCATCGCGGTCGGCGTGCTGACCATCTGGGCCGGCATCCGCCTGCGCAAGGAGATCTCGAACGAGTGGCTGCTATGGCTGCTGGGCGCGGTATCGGTGATCTTCGGCGTGCTGCTGTTCACGCAGCCCGCGGCGGCGCTGATCGGACTGGTCTGGGCCATCGCGTCGTGGGCGGTGGCGATCGGCGTGCTGAAGATCCTGCTCGCCTTCAAGGCGCGCAACTTCAGCGAGAAGCTCGCCAGTGCGGCGGCGGCGCGCGCCTGATGGCGTGACGTGAGCGCGTCTGCGCAGGACGCGGCGACCGAGCACGGCCACGCCGATATCGCCGGCGCGCGGCTGGAGGTGCTGCGCATCGCGCCGCAGCGTGCAGGCCCGCTGCTGGTCTTCCTGCACGAAGGGCTCGGCTCGATCGCCGCGTGGCGCGATTTCCCGCAGCAGGTGTGCGATCGGCTGCATGCGCCAGGCCTGGTCTACTCGCGCCGCGGTTACGGGCGCTCGACGCCTCTCACCGGACCGCGCGCCACTGACTACCTGCATCGCGAGGCGTGGGATGTGCTGCCCGCGCTGCTCGACCACTTCGCCATCGACGATGTGCTGCTGGTCGGCCACAGCGACGGCGCGTCGATCGCGCTGCTGTACGCGGCGCGGCGCCGGCCGCGCGCGATCGCGGTGATGGCGCCGCACGTCTTCGTCGAGGACGTGACCCTCGACGGCATCCGCGCCGCGCGCGACGCCTGGACCGCCGGCAAGCTGCAGGCGCCGCTCGCGCGCCTGCACGACGACGCCCACGGCGCCTTCTTCGGCTGGAACGACGGCTGGCTGCAGGACGCGTTCCGCGACTGGAACATCGAGAAGGAGATCCGGGACGTGCGCTGTCCGGTGCTGGCCATCCAGGGCTACGGCGACCAGTACGGCACGATGGAACAGCTCGACCGCATCGCCGCCGCGGTGCGCGGGCCGTGCAGTCTGCTGATGCTCGAGCAGTGCGGGCACAGTCCGCACAGGGATCAGCCGGTGGCAGTCATCGGGGCACTGCAGGGGCTGTATGCGGAGGTGTCGGGTTCGTTCGACAGGCAGAAAGAGGAATCCCCGCTTTCGCGGGGATGACAGCGCAGACCTGGGCGACGGCTTTCCGTGTTGTCATCCCCGCGAAAGCGGGGATCCACCTTGACTGCCCCTTGATTGTCCTTCGCGGACCGGTAGATCTACCGCGCCGCCGGCGTGGTCGTGACCGTGACGTTGTTCGTGCCGTCGCCATTGCGACTGCGATCCACCTGCCGCGTACCGCCGCGCGGACCCGTCGTCAACGAATCCACCGCACCGTCGCTGCCGCGGCTGCGATCGACCGTACTCACGCCGCCGCTCGGACCGGTGACCGTCTTGTCGACCAGGCCATCGGCGCCGCGCGTGCGGTCCACCGTCGTCGTGCCACCCTTGGGACCGGTGACGGCCTTGTCCACCAGACCATCGGCGCCACGGCTGCGGTCGGTGACGGTCGTACCACCCTTCGGTCCGGTCACTGCCTTGTCGACCAGGCCGTCACTGCCACGCGTGCGATCCACCGTCGTCACGCCGCCTTTCGGACCGGTGATGCGCGCATCTGTCGTGCCGCTGGCGTCCTTGTAACGATCCGTGGTCGTCACGCCACCGTTGCGCCCCGTGCGCGTCGCGTCGACGGCGCCATCGGCACCGCGGCTGCGCTGCACGCTGCGCGTGCCGCCCGCCGGCGGATGCGCGGCAGACGCGCCCGCCGACACCGACTGCGATCGGGCGCGGGCTTCAGTCGCCTGCGCCGCGCAGGTCAATGCGGCTGCAATGGCGAGCACCATGGCAGGAAAGTCCAGCAGTGACGCAGCATGCCGGGCCAACGTCGTCGTCTTCATCGTCTGTTCCTGGTCGGTGAGCGCAGCGCGCTCGATGCAGGGCAGACTATGCGCAGGGGCACCGCCTTGTCCGTAAGGCACTGTCAAAGCTGTAACGGGATGTAAGGCCGACGACCAGCGGCGGGCCGCAAAAAAGAAACGGCGCCCGCAGGCGCCGTTGGATTCGAGACGGGTTTGCCTCAGCGGCCGATGGCGGTGATCGCGTTTTGCGACATGATCGCGCCGGTGCCTGCCGTCGGATGGAACGGGTCCCAGAACACGTAGGTGTTCTGTGTTGCATAGGTGGGCGAGCACAGGCTGGCCGCCGTGCTGGCCGTCGGAGGCACGAAGCACGGCGCCGTCGCGTTCGCAAAACCAAAGGCAGCCGGATTCGCCTGCACCTGCGACAGCAGCGCGAACAGATCCAGCGTCGGCGTGGCCAGCCCCGGTGATACCGCGCGCACGTTGGCGAGTTGCTGCGTCATCGCACCGTTGAACTGCGCCGACATCGTCGTGGCCGTCGCGATGGCGGTCGCATTGCCGGTCGCCTGCACCAGCGGCGTCTTGCCGACGTCCGGTACGTTGACGAACAGGATCGTGCGCGCGCCGGCCGCGTACAGGCGGTTGAAGATACCGACCACGTCCGTCACGCCCTGCGTGATCGTCGCGGTGACGATGGCCTGCGCCTGCGAGGGATTGGCGGCCGCCATCGTCAGCGCCGCGTTGATGTTGTTGCCGAACGTCGATGCATCGACGACGACGAGGTTCTGGGGATTGATGACGTAGCCCGACCGCGCCAGCACTTCCTCGGTCTGCGAAACCATCGTCGGCGTGGTCGTTGCCGGCGCTCCCGGCACGACGCCGGTGCGCGCGCCGGCGAACGCGAAGTTCGTTCCGCCCGCGCGCGACGGCGTAGACGACGCGCCGTAGCGTCCGGCGACTGCGGTCACCCACAGAGGTCCGTTCGAGAAGACGCCCTGCGCATACGGTGGCGACGGCGGGCAGTTGGCGGCCGCCGCGAGGCAGGCATTGCCGGTGTCCGACAGGCTGGCCCCGATGACCCACGTCGTCTGGCCGAACGGCAACGGCGCCGGTGTGTCGTTGCTGCTGCCACCGCACGATACGAGCAGCAATGTGGCGGCGATGGCCGCAAGTTGGCATGCCGCGTGGCGGCGCGTGATGCTCATGAATTGTCTCCTGTGTTGTTCGATGCAGCGATGGCGGCCCCTGTCGCTCCGCTGGCGCCGCAGATCATACGACGCAGCCAGCGCAAAAAGCTGAGCAACGTCAGCCGGCGCTGCCTGCTGCAGCGCGAGAGAGGCGATCGTGCAACGCTTCCCATGCAATGGCGGCCGGCGGCCAGGCGACCAGCAGAAGCCGGGCACCGCTGGCGTCGAGCGTCCGCAGGTTGTCGTACAGCGCCTGCGCATAGGCCTCGGGCGTGGCTTCGGCACTGATGTTCAGGCGGACCGTCGCGTCCGCCGGTACGCTGCCGGCCGGCGCCAGCACCGCCACCGCGCCCGGCGGAAAGGCCGCGATGCGGCCGGCAATGTCCGTCGCATGCACCAGTTCCAGCGGCGTGCGCGGCGCATAGTGCCGTTCGTGCTGTCCGGGCGCGCGGGGCGCGTTGCGGCCCGCTGGCGCCAGCACGGTACCGCCCAGCGCCGCCTCGATCTGTTCACGCGTGATCGCGCCCGGCCGCAGCAGGCGCGGCGCCTCGCCGGTCAGATCGACGATCGTGGACTCGATGCCGACCGGGCATGGGCCGCCGTCGAGGATCAGGTCGACCAGGCCGTCGGGCTTCAGGCCCAGGTCCGCAGCCACGTGCGCGGCGCGCGTCGGGCTCACCCGGCCGTAGCGGTTCGCGCTCGGCGCGGCCAGTCCGCCGCGAAAGGCGCGCAGCAGCGCCTGCGCCCACGGATGCGCCGGCGCGCGCAGCGCCACCGTCGGCTGTCCGCCGGTGACGAGGTCCGACACGATTGCGCTGCGCGGAAGCACCAGCGTCAGCGGTCCGGGCCAGAACGCCGCCGCGAGCCGGCGCGCAGCGCGCGGTACATGGCTCGCCCATGTGTCGAGCCGCGCGGCGTCGGCGACGTGCACGATCACCGGATGATCGGCCGGCCGGCCCTTGGCGGCGAAGATGGCGCGGACCGCGTCCGGGTTCCGCGCATCGCCCGCGAGACCGTAGACGGTCTCGGTCGGCATCGCGACCAGGCCGCCGGCGCGCAGGATGTCGACAGCGCGCGCGATCGTGCCGGCGTCGACCGGCGGAACTGGTTCGCTTCCGGGATTCACAGCGGGATTCACAGCGGGATTCACGGCGGGATTCACACCGGCGGCGGCAGGCCGAGCACCCGCGCCACGCGCGCGGCGCGCTGCAGTGCTTCGTCGAGCGTCGATGCGACGCAGGTCACGTGCCCCATCTTGCGCGCACGCCGCGCGTCGCGCTTGCCGTACATATGCAGCTTCGCCCCCGGCACCGCGAGCACGGCCGGCCAGTCGGGTTCACGCTGGCGATCACCGGTTGCATCGGCGTACCAGAGGTCGCCGAGCAGGTTCAGCATCACGGCCGGCATCATCAGCTGCGGATCGCCGAGCGGCTGAGCCGCCAGCACACGCGCCTGCTGCTCGAACTGGCTGGTGACGCACGCGTCGATGGTGTAGTGGCCGCTGTTGTGAGGCCGCGGCGCGATCTCGTTGGCGAGCAGGCGATCGCCGACGACGAAGAACTCCACGCACAGCACGCCGACGTACTGCAGCCGCTCCGCGATCGCTCGCGCCGCCTGCTGGGCACGCTGCGCGAGCGCGGCATCGATGCGTGCCGGCACGACCGACACCGCGAGAATGCCGTCGCGATGGGCATTCTCCGCCGCGGGGAATACGGCCATGCGGCCATCGCGGGTGCGCGCCACCACCACGGAGATCTCGACGTCGAGCGGCAGCCGCTGTTCGAGCACGCAGGGCACGCGCTTCAGGGCGTCCCACGCAGCCCGCGCCTCGGAAACAGTGGATACGCGCACCTGGCCCTTGCCGTCGTAGCCCAGGCGCGCAGACTTCAGGATGCCGGGCAGCAGCGCAGCATCGAGCTTGTCGAAGTCCGCGTCGTTCTCGATGGCCGCGTGCGGTGCGACGTCCACGCCCGCCGACGCCAGGAAGCGCTTCTCGGCGATGCGGTCCTGTGCGACGGCGACGCTGTCGGCCGCGGGACTGACGCGGCTGTGCTGCGCAAGGAAGGCCAGCGCCGCGGCCGGCACGTTCTCGAATTCGGTCGTCGTCGCCGCGCAGCGCCGCGCGAGTTCGGCGAGCGCACTTTCGTCCAGGTACCCGGCGCGCAGGTGATCATCGGCCACAGCGCCCGCCGGGCTGTCCGCCCCGGGGTCCAGTACGCAGACCTTGTAGCCCAGCGACTGCGCAGCCATGCAGAACATGCGGCCGAGCTGGCCGCCGCCCAGCAGCCCGAGCCACGCGCCGGGCGCGACACTCTCCGTCGTCGACATGCGTGAATCGATGGGCGAGTCAGTCAGGCCGGTGCGCGTTCACAGCGGCAACGTCATGTTGCGCGCCTTCTCGGTCTGCGTGGCGCGGTACTGCGCCAGCTGCATTGCGAGCTGCGCATCGGCCGTGGCGAGCAGGGCCACCGCGAACAGCCCCGCGTTGGCTGCGCCCGCCTCGCCGATCGCGAAGGTGGCGACCGGCACGCCGCGCGGCATCTGCACGATCGACAGCAGCGAGTCTTCCCCACGCAGATACTTCGACGGGATCGGGACGCCCAGCACCGGGATCACCGTCTTCGACGCGATCATGCCGGGCAGGTGCGCAGCGCCGCCGGCGCCGGCGATGATGGCGCGCAGGCCGCGCGCGCGCGCCTCGTCGGCATACGCGAACATGTCGTCGGGCGTGCGGTGCGCGGACACCACGCGCGCCTCGAAGCGCACGCCGAACTCCTTCAGCACCTCGCAGGCGTGCTGCATCACGTCCCAGTCGGAGTTGGAACCCATGACCACGCCCACCAGGGGCGCGCTGCCGTGATTGCTCATCGTCGTGTGCGGGCGTAGGTAATCGGTCGGTGATCAGTCGATCGTGTGGCCGGTCAGGCGGTACAGCGCGTCGCGGTACTTGGCCGCGGTCTTCGTGACGATGTCCGGCGGCAGGTCGGGTGGCGGCGGCGCCTTGTTCCACGCCTGCTGCTCCAGCCAGTCACGCACGAACTGCTTGTCGAAGGACGGCGGCGAGCTGCCCTCGGCGTATTCGTCGGCCGGCCAGAAGCGCGACGAGTCCGCGGTCAGCACTTCGTCCATCAGGCGCAGCTGGCCTTCGCCGTCGATGCCGAACTCGAACTTGGTGTCGGCGATGATGATGCCGCGGGTCAGCGCATAGTCGGCCGCTGCGCGATACAGCGCCAGCGACACCGTGCGGATCTTGAAGGCCAGCTCCGCACCGACGGCAGCGCGCACGGCGTCGAAGCTGATGTTCTCGTCGTGCTGGCCGAGCTCGGCCTTGTGCGCGGGCGTGAAGATCGCCTCGGGCAGCCGGCTCGCCATCTGCAGGCCGGGCGGCAGCGCGATGCCACAGACTTCGCCGCTCCTCTGATAATCCTTCCATCCCGAACCGATCAGGTAGCCGCGCACGACCGCTTCCACCGGCACGGGCTTCAGGCGCATCGCCACCACCGAGCGGCCGCGCACCTGCGCGCGTTCGCCGGCCGTGACCACGCTTTCGGGATCGACGCCCGTCAGGTGATTGGGAACGACATGCGCGAGCTTCTCGAACCAGAAGTTCGACATCTCGTTGAGCACGCGGCCCTTGTCGGGGATCGGCTGGTTCATCACCACGTCGAAAGCCGACAGTCGGTCCGAGGTCACCAGCAGCAGCTTGTCCTCGCCGACCGCGTAGCTGTCGCGCACTTTGCCGCGATAGACGAGCGGCAGCGACTGGATGCTGCTCTGAAGCAGCCCACCGGGCGATCGATGCGTGTCCATGGGCAGCGCTCCGTGCAAAGGGTGAATTCTACGGAACTGGCGCGCGCGCCGTGAGGCGGCTCTACCGGAGCGGCGCGTATCATCGCGCGCTGCCCTGCCGCTGCCGGCCATGCCTGCGCTTCGGGCACACCACCCCTCTGCGATCCGCCATGCCCGCCATCGACTACAGCCGTTTCTACCGCTACGACGACCTGATGGCGCTGCTGCGCGCCTTCGCGCAGGAACATCCGCAGTACATCGCACTGAGCACGCTGGGCACCAGCCACGAAGGCCGCGCGATCCCGCTGGTGACCATCACCAACACGGCCACCGGCAAGGCCGAGGACAAGCCGGCGTACTGGGTCGACGGCAATATCCACTCGATCGAACTGTCCGCATCGAGCGCCTGCCTGTACTTCATCGACTGGCTGATGAAGGGCAGGAGCTCCGACGAGAACATCCGCCGCGCGCTGGACACGCGCACGCTGTACGTCTGTCCGCGCGTCAATCCCGACGGCGCCGAATGGGCGATGGCCGACCGGCCGAAGTACGTGCGCTCGTCGACGCGGCGCTATCCCTTCGATGAAGACCCGTGCGAAGGGCTGATCGCCGAAGACATCGACGGCGACGGCCGCATCCTGCAGATGCGCATCGCCGACCCCAACGGCCCGTGGAAGAAGCACCCGGACGAGCCGCGCCTGCTGGTGCGACGCGACCCGATCGACCCGCCGGGCGGCGACTACTACCGCGTGCTCACCGAAGGACGCATCGAGAACTACGACGGTTGCACGGTCACCGTCGCCGGCATCAGCGGCAGCGCGCAGGGGCTGGACCTGAACCGCAACTTCCCGTCGGGCTGGCGGCAGGAGTTCGAGCAGCTCGGCGCAGGCCCCTTCCCGACTTCTGAGCCCGAAGTGCGCGCGCTGGTGGAGTTCTTCACGTCGCATCCGAACGTCTGCGGCGGCACCAGCATCCATACCTTCTCCGGCGTGTTGCTGCGGCCCTTCGGCCATGCGCCCGACGACAAGCTGCCCGCCGAGGACCTGTGGACCTACCAGGCCATCGGCCGCAAGGGCGAGGAGCTGACCGGCTACCCGGCGATCTCCGTGTGGCACGAGTTCCAGTACTACCCCGGCGAATTCATCAGCGGCGCCTTCGACTGGATCTACGAGCACCTGGGCATGTACTGCTGGACCATCGAGATCTGGAATCCGAAGAAGGAAGCCGGCATCGACAACAAGGAGTGGATCCACTGGTTCCGCGATCACCCGATCGCCGACGACCTGAAGGTCTTCCAGTGGGTGCAGCGCGTTGCGCCGAACGAGGGCTTCATCGACTGGAAGCCCTACGATCACCCGCAGCTGGGCCGTGTCGAGATCGGCGGGTGGCATCGCATGCAGGTGTTCACCAATCCGCCGCCCGCGCTGCGCGAGAAGGAGATCGCACGCTTCCCGCAGTGGCTGCTGTGGCAGACGCTGCTGTCGCCGAAGCTCGAACTGCGCGACGTCGAGGTGACGCCCGCCGGCGCGGACGCGTGGCGCGTGCGCCTTGTCGTGCAGAACAGCGGCTGGCTGCCGAGCTACGTCAGCAAGATGGCGATGCAGCGCAAGCTGCTGCGCGGCGTGCTCGCGGAGATCACGCTGTCCGACGGCGCGAAGCTGCTCAGCGGCAAACCGCGCGAGGAACTGGGCGAGCTCGAAGGCTGGGCTTACCTGCACACCGGCATTTCGTTCTGGCCGAACAAGTCGCCGACGGCGGATCGCGCCTACGTCGACTGGATCGTGCAGGCGAAACCGGGCACCGAAGTGTCGATCGCCGCATGGCACGAACGCGCGGGCCGCGTGCAGGCCACTGTGAAGCTCGCGCCCACAGCGGCGTAGCATCGTCGCATGATGGTGGGCATGGCTGGCAGCGCAGCAGCGATCCTCGACGACGGCACGGTCGATGTCGATGCACTGCTGGCCGCGGTGGTCGCCCGGGAGACACAGTTCGGCCGGCGTGTACGCGGCCTGCTGATGACCTATCCCGAGGGCCGCGAAGGCTGCCAGCGGCCGATGGTCATGGTCGACGTCGCCACCGGCGAGTCCTACACCGTTTCGCAGGACCTCGGCCGCGGCGCCAGCGGCTGCCGCGCCGACCTGCAGGGCTTCGCGCGCGCGGGCCAGGTGCTGCACGCCGCGCTCGACGATGCGGAGCTCGTCGTCTGCAACCGCTTCGGCAGCCTCGAGGCCGAGGGCAAGGGCTTCGCAGCCGAACTGCTGGCGATCCTTGCGGCCGGCATTCCACTGCTGACGGCGGTGAGCACGAGCCGCCGCGAGCGCTGGTTCGAATTCAGCGGTGGCGCGACCGTGCTGCCGGCCGCCGCGCAGGCCGTCGACGCGTGGCTTGCGACGCTGCTGCCGCAGCCCGCCGATCAACGCTCGTAACCCGCCAGTTCGTCGCGCGTGTTGAGGTTGGCGAAGGCCCGGGCCTGGTCGTCAAAGGCGACCTGCACGGTGCGCAGGGTCGCGTAAAACTCTTCCGCCTTGCGCGCGCCGCGCTGCAGAAAGGCCGCGAGCAACGGCTGGACGCGCACGTGCACGAGCGCAAACACCGGCTGCCAGCGTCCGTCGATGCTCACGACCGCAGCGTCGGCATCGTCAGTCGAGCGCGCAGCCGCGAGCCGTGCGACCAGGTCCGTCGGCAGGAACGGCGAATCGCACGGCGCCGTCGCAAGCAATGGCGCATCGGCGGCGGCGAGGCCGGCCTCCAGTCCGGCGAGCGGACCGGCGAAACCGTCGACGCGGTCGGTCACAACGTCATGCCCCAGCGCGCGATACGCGTCCGCATGCCGGTTCGCGTTGATCAGCAGCGACGCCACCTGCGGTTGCAGTCGTTCGATGACGTGAGCCACCAGCGGTCGCCCGCGCAGCAGCAGCAGACCCTTGTCGACACCGCCCATGCGCCGTCCCTGTCCGCCGGCCAGGATGAGACCACAGATGGGTGCAGCGGCAGCCGAGGAGACCATCGCGGCAAGATAGCACCGGCGCGCGACCTCTTCCTCGACGCCGATGCGCACTCCTAAACTGACCGCATAACAAGATCGGGAGACAGACATGCACCGTCGCGCCGCTGGCGCTGAAGGCGGCGCGGCCTGACGGCTACACGCTGTCGCAGATGCCGCTCGGCGTCCGCTGAAGGACTTCACGTACATCATCAACCTGACCGGCTACACCTTCGGCCCGGTCGTGCCCGCCGGCGCGCCGTGGAAGACGCTGAAGGACTACGTCGACGACGCGAAGCGCAATCCGGGGAAGATCGACGACGGCTCGACGGGCACCACGCCACATCTCGTGATGGAGGAATTCGCGAACCGCGCCGGCATCAAGCTCACGCACGTACCGTACAAGGCAGCGCCGACTTGATGGCCGCGATCCTCGGCGGCCACATCATGTCCGCCAGCGACTCGACCGGCTGGGCACCGCACGTCGAGGCCGGCAAGCTGCGCCTGCTGGTGAACTTCGGCTCGAAGCGCACGAGCAAGTGGCCCGACGTGCCGACGCTCGCCGAGCTCGGCTACGAGACGGTATCCGACTCGCCCTTCGGCATCGGCGGCCCCGCCGGCATGGTCCCCGCCGTCGTGCGCGTGCTGCACGACGCGTTCCGCAAGGCTCTCGACGATCCCAAGGTGCTGGCACTGCTCGACCGCTTCGACCAGCCGGTGATCTACATGGGGCCGGAGGCCTACACCAAGTTCGCGCGCGATACGTGGGAGTCGGAGCGCGTCACGGTGGAGCGACTGGGACTGAAGGGCAGCATGTGATCGCCGGCCGTCGACCGATGCAGGTCGACGCGTCCGAAACCAGACACAATCCGGGAAGCACATCCAATCATCTCTCATCGTGTCCTCCCGGGTTCTTGTCGTCGGCACGAGCTGCGCTGGCAAGTCGACTTTCGCTCGACGGCTTTCGGCGCTGACCGGGCAGCGCTATGTAGAGCTCGACGAGCTTTTCTGGGGACCCGATTGGACGCCGAGGCCGAAGGAATCGTTCATCGCCGATGTCCAGCGCGCCGCATCTCAGGACTCATGGATTATCGAAGGCAACTACGGCGCAGTACGCGAAATCCTGTGGCCGCGGGCGACCACGGTGGTGTGGCTCAACTATTCTCTGCCGACGGTGCTCGCTCGTGCGCTGCGGCGTACTGTCCATCGCTGCATGACGGGTCAGGAGTTGTGGCATGGAAATCGGGAGTCGGCCCGGAGATCGTTCCTGTCAAAGGAATCGATTCTGATCTGGATACTGACGACTCATCGCCGCCGCAACCGATTGTTCGCTGCGCTGCGCCGAGATAACGCCTACCCCCAGTTGCAGTGGATGGAGATGCGACAAGTGGAAGACGCTGAGCGGTTTCTGAGTGCCCCGTCACTGGCTGCGGATCTCTCCGACCATTGAAGCCTGCAGCGACGATGCACGATCGTCAGACCGCCCAAGGGTGAATCGCCTGTGCGTCCGGCGTCCGTACAGTCAATCGTGGACAAGATCGATTACCGGTATACGACTGACAACGTCACTGCCGACGCACTTCAGGATCTCTTTCGCGCGGCAGAACTCGGAGGTCGGGTCGGCAACAAGATCCTGCGGGCCTTCAAGAACAGCCCCGTCGTTTGCCTGGCATTCGTGGGCGACCGACTGGTAGGCGCCGCCCGCGCCATCACCGACAGCGAGTACCACGCGGTCGTATACGACGTCGCGGTGCATCCGGAATTCCAGGGCAGCGGTGTCGGCAAGGAACTGATGCAGCGCTTGCTTGCGAAGATCAGCGTCTGGCGCGTGATGCTGGTCGCAGACCGGGAGGTACAGGGCTTCTACCGCCACTTCAGCTTCGAGCCGTATGAAAATGTCATGGCTGTTCTCTATCCGAAGCGTCTCTGTGATTGAAGGCCACAACTGGCCATATCCGTAAGGCTGCCGACCTGCCCAAATGCCGACACAATGCCGGTGGAGGACACATGCCAAAGCCCATCGCTAACCTTGATGAAGTAGAGTTCGACGACGTTGAAGAGAATGGCTACTTCACGTCGCGACGCGCGCTTTTCAGTGCCAGGATTGGTGCTCGGTTGCTCGGTTACAACTTGACTGTGCTTCCGCCGGGAAAGGCTCAGTGTCCCTTTCACTCGCATCGTGCGGAGGAGGAGATGTTTCTTATCCTCGAAGGCGAAGGCGAGCTCCGATTCGGAAGTGAGCGTCATCCAATTCGCAAGCACGATGTCATCGCGTGTCCGACGGGCGGCCCGGAGGTTGCGCATCAGATCATCAACACTGGCGCTAGCGAAATGCGATACCTCGCACTATCCAACCTCGAAGCCACGGAGATTTGCGAGTACCCCGACTCAAACAAGGTCGGGATCTTCGCAGGAGGGTGCGATAGCCCCCGGCTACGGAAGCTGTTTCTCACCGAGACCGATGTCGAGTACTACGAAGGCGAGAGCAATGAGTCGCCGAGGAAGAACTGACATCGGCCAGTAGCCGCCGTTAGCGCAGCTAGGCAGAATTGCGGAACTGCGGACATCGTCCGCTGCAACGCCTGTCCATGGGCGAGACGAGGGGAATTGCCGTGTCGAACGCCAGCGTACTCAATGCGCGGCAGCCCATCTGAGCTCCTCATGGGCGCATTCACACAGGAGAGCACGGACCTGAGTTCCCGCGATGGGGGTGAAGAACGGTTCATTCTGATCATGTCGGTGATCATGGTCATAACCGTCGTCGCCGGCTTCCTCACCCTCTATCTGCGGGGCATTTCGACCTTCACCGCGCCCTGGCCCGTCCACGCGCACGCAGTCCTCTTCATGGGGTGGGTCGGCTTCTTCATGCTGCAGGTCTGGTGCGCCACCACGAGGCGCGTGCATGTGCACAAGCGCCTTGGGTGGATCGCGACGGTCTACGTGCCGGTGCTGGTGGTCGTCGGCGCATTGATCCTGTTCCGGATGATGCGCAATGCGGCAGTCCCGCCGTTCTGGACATACTCCTACTTCATGGTGATGAACCTGATGTCGCTGGTCGCCTTCGCGGGGCTGACGATCACGGCTATCGTCCTGCGCAAGAAGACGCGCTGGCATCGCCGCCTGATGCTCTGTGGGATGGCGGCGCTGGCCATCACAGCCATCAATCGCCTCACGCCGGATTCCGTGCTCGCGCAGTACATGAGCCTTGGTTCCGCGCTGGCCGTCCTTCTCGTACCGCTTGCCGGCATGGCTGCGGATTGGCGACGTGATCGTCTTGTCCATCCCGCATGGACCTGGGGCCTTGCCGCGTTGATCCTCACGGGTCTCGCCACCGAACTTGTCGGGCGCACGGCATTGGCGGGTGAAGTTGTCACCATCATCACCGCGGGCAGTCCCGGCGCACGGATCGACCCCTCTGTGCAGCACCTGCCGCCCCGGTGATGGCCCAGTCGGAGATTCTCGGCTCACACAGCGATCCAGATGCGCGGCAATCGCCGAGTGCCGTTCACCTTATTTCCTGTGCTAGGCCAGTTTCGAGTCGCACGCGTCCCCGGGCTGAGTTTCGCAGAGCGAAGTACGCTAAACGGCCAAGAGCAGCCATCGCAATGCAAGATCCACATTGCGCGATAGCTGACGGGGGTCGAGCGCACGAAACTAAGTTCGTTTTTGCCTCTTCGCTTCTCGATGCGTCCCGTCGGCGACGCCGCTTACAAGCCTGAATTCGCGCCAAATCCTCTAATTGAGCGCGCTCTCTTGTCGATATTGTTGTCAGGGTTCAAGCGCTGATATCGGCGACGTTCTTCAGGCAAGAAGCCAACAGTGCCGTCCGCTGGATTGACTAATTCCTCGCGCCCTGCGTCGCCTTTTGGTGACTGAAGCCGACTTCGCCCGCACTGGAAAGATCGACTGATGCTATTTATCACCTTACTAGTAATCAGCGTAACTGCTGCCGGCCTGCTGTTCGCCTATTTCATGAGCCCGACGAAAGCATCATTGTCGCTGGTTGCCGTCTCTGCTCTCGTCGCAGTTCCTGCGCTCGCCCTTTCGAGTGACTTGAGGCAACTTGCTTTGCTAGTTAGCCCCTTCTTGCTGCCGATTGTTCTGGTAGCTGCAACACTCTCTCTTGTGTCGGGGCAGCTAGTAAAGAATGGCCATCCGCTACTCGGCGGCCTCGTTGTCCTGCCCCTCGTCTATTGGCTTTGGAACGCGCACTCCAAGGAGGACGATAAAGCAGCAGTACTCGCCGGCGCGATTGAGTATGTGAGGCTGGAGCCACGCCTTTCCAAGCTTGCGGGCACCGATCACAGTAAACCTGTTCTGGCCCTTTATCGCTACGACTCGCACGAGAAGATTCGTCAGCTTGAGTACACACTCACTGGCTCATCGTCCCCTCTCTATGCGATCGTCGACGTTAGGCGAGAGTGGGGCAAGCGAACATACACGCTTGCCTGCGTGACCGCCTTGGATGCGGAGCGACGAGACCGAAAAAAAGACGCGTGTTCGCAATCGCCTATTGAACTTCCGTTGCGTCCGTGAATTCCTCTCTCTAGCCGGCCGCATCCGAGTTGGTCAACTCCGTCCGCTTTGAGAGGGCACGAGCTTCCGCTCTGGGTCGCGTACCGCCGAAGGATGTGGTGTCCGGTCTTAGGGGAACTCGCGCGTCCGCTCTCGGCAACCGCTGACGACGGCTTTGGGTCGTGATTTACAGATCCCGTAGCAGCCCGTTGTGTTCAGTCCTGCGCGTCCGGGGACGGCCCGCCTGACGGCGGGAGCAACTCTGCAGCGACCATCGCCCCGGCGTCGGTCTCGGCCGCCTTCTGCCGGTAGTACTGCACGCCGAGCTGGATGCGTTCACGGCCCGTGGCCACGCGGTGCCGGTTGGTATCGCGCAGCGAGTAGACGCAGCCGCAGTATTCCTGCTGGTAGAAGCTTTCGCGCTTGCTGATTTCGACCATTCGCGCCGAACCGCCACCCTTGCGCCAGTTGTGCTCCCAGTACATCAGGCCCGGGTAGCGCGACGCCGCGCGCACGCCGGCGCCGGTCACCTGCTGCATGTCCTTCCAGCGCGAGATGCCCAGGCTGCTGGTCATCACGGGGAAGCCATGCTCGTGCGCGTACAGCGCGGTGCGCTCGAAGCGCATGTCGAAGCACATCGTGCAGCGCGCGCCGCGCTCGGGTTCGTTTTCCATGCCGCGCGCGCGCTCGAACCAGTTGTCGCGGTCGTAGTCCGCATCGACGAAGGGCACGCCGAATTCGTTCGCGAAGCGGATGTTCTCGTCCTTGCGCAGCTCGTACTCGCGGCGCGGATGGATGTTCGGGTTGTAGAAGAAGATCGTGAAGTCGATCTTCGACGCGACCATCGCCTCCATCACCTCGCCGCTGCACGGCGCGCAGCACGAATGCAGCAGCACGCGGTCGTGCCCGCCGGGCAGCGGCAGCGGGGTGCGCTTCGGTTCCGTGGCGGCGGTCATGGCAGGGCGGCGAAGCGGGCCGGTCGGCACGCGCCAGTTCGATGGAGCCGGATAGGATACCTTGGCCGGTCCGGAGCGGACGGCTCGTCAGTGCAGCGCCGACAGGAACTGCTTCAGCTCCGCCGTCTGCGGATCGCCGAAGACCTGCTGCGGCGGCCCATCTCGTGGATGCGGCCCGCGTGCATGAACACCACGCGGTCGCTGACCTTGCGCGCGAAGTTCATCTCGTGCGTGACCATCAGCAGCGTCATGCCCTCGTCGGCCAGGCTCTCGACCACCTTCAGCACCTCGCCCACCAGTTCCGGATCGAGCGCCGAGGTGATCTCGTCGCACAGCATGACGCTCGGCTCCATCGCCAGCGCGCGCGCGATCGCCACGCGCTGCTGCTGGCCGCCCGACAGCTGGTCCGGCCATGCGCCGAACTTCTCGGCGAGTCCGACGCGCGCGAGCAGCGTGTGCGCGCTGCTCGCGGCGGCCGCCGCATCGCGCGCGCCTTGACGCGCATCGGCGCGAGCATCACGTTGCGTCCCACCGTCAGGTGCGGAAACAGGTTGAAGCTCTGGAAGATCATGCCGACGTGCTGGCGCAGCTCGCGCATTGCGCGCGCGTCGCCATGCTTCAGCGCCGCACCCTCGACCTCGAGGCTGCCCTCCTGGAAGTCCTCCAGCCCGTTGATACAGCGCAGCAGCGTGCTCTTGCCCGAGCCGCTCTTGCCGATGATGGCCACCACCTCGCCACGCTTCACGTCGAGGTCGATGCCCTTCAGCACCTCGTTCGTGCCGAAGCGCTTGCGCAGCCCGACGATGTTGACGATCGAATCAGCCACGGCGCAGCGTCCTTTCGAGGCGGCGGCTGGCGAACGAGATCGGCCAGCACAGCGCAAAGTAGACCAGCGCCACGCACGCGTAGACGGTGAAGGGCTGGAAGGTTGCGTTGGTGATCATCGTGCCGGCCTTGGTGAGCTCGATGAAGCCGATGACAGAGGCGAGCGCGGTGCCCTTGATCACCTGCACCAGGAAACCGACAGTGGGCGGCACGGCGATGCGCAGCGCCTGCGGACCGATCACGTCGCGCATCTTCTCGCCGAAGTTCAGCGCCAGGCTGTCGGCCGCTTCCCACTGCCCCTTCGGGATCGCGTTCACGCAGCCGCGCCAGATTTCGGTGAGATAGGCGCTGCTGTACAGCGTCAGCGCCAGCGCCGCGGCGAACCACGCCGATACATCGAGCCCCAGCAGCGCCAGGCCGAAGTACGCGAGGAAGAGCTGCATCAGCAGCGGCGTGCCCTGGAAGAGCTGCACGTACAGCGCGACGCCGCGCTCGGCGCCCGGCAGCTTCGCCAGCCGCGACAGCAGCAGCGCGAGGCCGACCACGCCGCCGCCGACGAAAGCGATGGCCGACAGCGCGATGGTCCAGCGCGCCGCCAGCAGCAGGTTGCGGACGATGTCCCACAGCGTGAAGTCGACCATGATCTCGTTACCGTCCCGCGTGCGCCACGCGCCCGAAAACGAAGCGCGGGCCGATCCAGTTCAGCGCGGATCGCACAAGGATCGCCAGCCCGAGATAGATGGTCGTCGCGACGATGTAGGCCTCGAACGCGCGGAAGTTGCGGCTCTGGATCAGGTTGGCTTCGTAGCTCAACTCCTGCGCGGCAATCTGCCCGCACACCGCCGAGCCCAGCATCACGATGATGATCTGGCTCACCAGCGCGGGCCACACGCGCGCGAGCGCCGGCGGCAGCACCACCCACTGGAACACCTGGCGTTCGGTGAGTGCAAGGCTGCGCGCGGCCTCGATCTGCCCGCGCGGCGTCGTGTCGATGCCGGCGCGCACGATCTCCGCAGCGTAGGCGCCGAGGTTCACGATCATCGCGATGGCCGACGCGAGGTCGGGCGTCAGCCGCACGCCGAGGCTCGGCAGGCCGAAGAAGATGAAGAAGAGCTGCACGATGAACGGCGTGTTGCGGACGAGCTCGACGTAGGCGCCGACCACCGCGCGCAACCACGCCGGCCCCCACGCCCGCGCCCATCCGCAGACGATGCCCAGCCCGACACCCGCCACCGCCGCGACGGCGGTCAGCAGCAGCGTGACAGCCGCACCGCGCAGCAGCGCCGGCCACTGCGACAGCACTGCCAGGAAGTCGAACTGGATCATCGGCCCACGCCGCGCTCGGGGACAGCCCTCTGTCCGCGCCGTGCAGTTACTGCGGCAGATCCCCCGCCGGCCGGCCCAGCCACTTGCTCGACAGCTTGTCGAGATCACCGGACGCCTTGGCCGATGCGATGATCTCGTTCACCTTGCCGCGCAGTGCGTCCTCGCCCTTGGCAACGCCGATGAAGTTGGGCGAATCCTTCAGCAGCAGCTTGTACTCGGCGTTGAGCTGCGGGTTCTTCTGCATCATGTTGCCGGCCACCGATGCACCGGTGGCGACGGCCTGCACCTGGCCCGACACGAACGCCGATATCGTCGCGATCTTCGTGAGCTCCATGTCCTCGATGGCGCCGCGCGTGACGCCGATGGACTTTCCGGCCAGGTCCGCCGGGCTCTTGATCACCATGCTCTTCGGCGCGAATATCGCCTGGAAGAACGGCGAGTACGCGGAGGTGAAGTCGATGACCTTCTCACGCTCGGGGTTCTTGCCGAGCGTGGAGATCACGAGATCGGCCTTCTTCGTCTGCAGGTAGGGGATGCGGTTGGCGCTGGTCACCGGCACGAGTTCCACCTTGACGCCCATCTTCTGGCCGATGTAGTTGGCCATGTCGATGTCCAGGCCGATCGGTTTCAGGTCAGGGCCGACGAAGCCGTAGGGGGGAAAGTCCGTCGGGATCGCGATCACGATCAGCTTCTTGCCCATGATCGTGCTCAAAGCGTTCTGCGCATGGGCCGTGCCGAGCGGCAGCAGCAGCGCCGCCGTGGCGGCGATCGCGGCAAGGGTGGTCAAGCGGCGTCGGTTCATCATCGATCTCCGTGGTTCAGCGGGTTCAGCGTTCTCGAATCAGCGTACTCAAGTGGCTGCGCCGTGGTGCGCGCGCCCTGTCGTGGTGCTGCGATGCCTCGCTGTCGCCCTCGATCGGCGGCCCGCGATGCGACGCATGCCTTGGAGGAAGGCGTTACGCAAGGTCCGTGCCGAGCGATCGTGCCTCGGGCTGCTCAGGGATCGGTCAGCAACTGCAGCAGGGTGCGCGCAACCACCCTGGTCGCACCGCGCAGGTCGTCGAGCACGAGGTGCTCGTCGGCGCGTTTCGCATTGGCCTCGAGCACGGTACGCGGTCCGGCTCCGTAGATCGCGACCGCCACGCCCTGGGCACCATACAGTCGCGCGTCGGTGTAAAGGGGCGAACCGCCTTCCGCGACGGGCTCGCCGAACACGGACTCCGCGTGCCTGCGCAGCGCCGCCACCAGCGCCGCATTGCCGGGCAGCGACCGCAACGGCTGCGCGAGCAGCAGACGGCGGATGTCGACGCGGATGCCCGGGCTGTCGGCAACGGCACGTGCAATCAGCCCACGCACTTCGCGCTCGACCTCGTCCGGCACTTCCTCGGGGATGATGCGTCGGTCCAGGCGCAGCGTGACGCGCTCCGGCACGACGTTGGTGTTGGTGCCGCCTTCGATGCGGCCGACGTTCAGGTACGGGTGCGTGATGCCGGCGATACGCGAGCGGCGCTCGCGCAGCTGCGCGTTGTGCGCGTACAGCGCTGTCAGCAGCCGGTTGGCGGCCTGCAGCGCGTCTGCGCCACTGGCCGGATAGGCGGCGTGCGCCGCACGGCCGTGCAGCGTCACCTCCAGTTGCAGGCAGCCGCTGTGCGCGGTGATCACCTCGTAGCTGAAACCCGCGGCGATCAGCAGATCCGGGCGCGTCAGGCCCTGCGCCAGCAGCCAGCCGGGACCGAGCTCGCCGCCGAATTCCTCGTCTTAGGTGAAGTGCAGTTCGCCGGCGCCGCGCAGCGCGGCGCCGAGCGATTCGAGCGCACGCACGGCGAAGGTGTAGGTTGCGAAGTCGCTCTTGCTGACGGCCGACGCGCGGCCGTACAGGCGGCCGTCGATGATCTCGCCGCCGTAGGGATCGTGCGTCCAGCCGTTGCCGGGCGGCACCACGTCGCCGTGCGCATTCAAGGCGATGACCGGTCCGCCCTCCGCATAGCGCCGGCGCACGATCAGATTCGTGATCGACTGCAGGCCTTGCGCCTGCACCTGCGGCGGCGGCACCGGCAACTGCTCCACCTCGAAGCCGAACTCGCGCAGCAATTGCGCCGTCAGCTCGGCGTGCGGCGCGTTGTCGCCGGGGGGCGTATCGGTGGACTGGCGCACCAGGGCCTGCAGGAACTGCACCTCGTCGTCGAAGTGCCGGTCGATCCAGGCATCGAGACGCGCGACGTCTGTAGGGGTCATGACGGAAGTATCACCGCGGGTTCACCGCCAGGTCGTCGAGCAGTCTGAGGAACGCGCGTACCGCGAGTTCCGCATCGGCGGCGGTGACCGTCTCCAGCGGATTGTGGCTGATGCCCTGGTTGCCGCCGCGCACGAACAGCATCGCCTGCGGCAGCACGCGCGCCAGCATCATCGCGTCATGCCCGGCGCCGCTGGGCAAGCGATGCACCGGCAGCCCCAGCGCGGCCACGGCGCGCTCCCAGCGCACCTGCCAGGCCGGGTCGCTGGGCGCAGCCGGCACGCGCATCGTTTCCTCGCTGTGCCACTGCAGGCCGCGACGCGCACAGATGCGCTGTGCTTCCGCGAGCACGTCGCCGGCCAGCGCATCGCGCGCAGCGTCGTGAGTGGCGCGCAGGTCCAGGCTCAGGCGGCAATTGCCCGGCACGACGTTGATCGACCCTGACGGCACCTGCAGCATGCCGACGGTGCCGACGGTGTCCGTGGTCGCCGCTGCGCGCTGCTCGACATACAGCACCAGTTCGGCGGCAGCGGCGGCCGCGTCGCGCCGGCGGTCCATCGGTGTGGTGCCCGCATGGCTGGCCTGTCCGGTGATCTCGCACTGGCAGCGCACGCTGCCATTGATCGACGTGACGATGCCCAGCGGCAGGCCGAGCGCGTCGAGCACCGGCCCCTGCTCGATGTGAACTTCGACGAAGGCGCGATAGCGTGCGGGATCGCGCTTCAGTGCGGCGATGGCCTGCAGGTCGGCAGGCAGGCGCGCAGCACGCATCGCCACGGCCATGGCGACGCCGTCGGCGTCGGGCTGATCCAGCCAGGCCGCGTCGAACCCGCCGGTCAGCGCACTCGAGCCGAGGAATGCCGCCTTGTAGCGCTGGCCCTCCTCCTCGGCGAATCCGACGACCTCGATGCCGAACGGCAGCCGCCGCCCCCCGGATGCGAGTTCCTGAACAGCGAGCAGCGGCACGAAGATGCCGAGCCGGCCGTCGTAACGGCCGGCATTGCGCACGGTGTCGTAGTGACTGCCGGTCAGCAGGCGCGGTGCATCGGTGTCAGCGCCGCGGTAGACGCCGACGACGTTGCCCACGGCATCGATGCCGACTTCATCGAAGCCGGCTTCGCGCATCCACGCGGCCAGTTGCTGCGCGCAGGCCTGATGCGCGTCGGTGAGGTAGGTGACGGTGAGCTGTCCCTGCCCGGCGTAGCCGGGGTCGCTGTGCCGCGCGAGGGCTTCCGCCAGCGCCAGCAGACGCTCGCCCGGCGAGCCGCCGCGCGGCAGGGCCACCGGTTCAGAGGCTGCGGAAGCCTGCCGCACGCTCGCAGCCCGCGCCTCAGTGCACGTGCTGCGACAGTTCGCCGGTCTGGTAGCGATGCGCGACGGTCGGCAGCGGCACCGGCTGGATCCTCGAGCCCTGCCCTTCGCAGCCGAACTGCAGGTAGCGTTCCTTGCAGATCGCCTTGGCGGCGGCGCGCGCCGGCTTCAGGTAGTCGCGCGGATCGAACTTCTCGGGATTCTCGTGCAGGTACTTGCGGATGGCCGCCGTCATCGCCAGCCGGATGTCGGTGTCGATGTTGACCTTGCGCACGCCGTGCTTGATCGCTTCCTGGATCTCCTCGACCGGCACGCCGTAGGTTTCCTTCATGTTGCCGCCGTACTGGCGGATCTCCGCCAGCAGGTTCTGCGGCACGCTGGACGAGCCGTGCATCACCAGGTGCGTGTTCGGGATGCGCCGGTGGATCTGCCTGATGCGCTCGATGGCGAGGATGTCGCCGGTCGGCTTGCGCGTGAACTTGTAGGCGCCGTGGCTGGTGCCGATGGCGATGGCCAGCGCGTCGAGCTGCGTCTTCTTCACGAAATCGGCGGCCTGGTCGGGATCAGTCAGCAGCTGGTCGCGCGTCATCGTCGACTCGGTGCCGTGGCCGTCTTCCTTGTCGCCGCGCATCGTCTCCAGCGAACCCAGGCAGCCGAGTTCACCCTCGACGCTGACGCCCAGCGAATGCGCCAGGTCGACGACCTTCTTCGTCACCTGCCAGTTGTAGTCGTAGTCGGAGATCGTCTTGCCGTCTTCGCGCAGCGAGCCGTCCATCATCACCGACGAGAAGCCGAGTTTGATCGCGCCCTCGCACACCGCGGGCGACTGGCCGTGGTCCTGATGCATCGCCACCGGCAGGTTCGGATAGCTGTCCACCGCAGCCTGGATCAGGTGCTTGAGGAAGAGCTCCCCTGCGTACTTCCGGGCGCCGGCCGACGCCTGCATGATCACCGGCGCATTGACCTCGCTGGCGGCCTCCATGATGGCCTGCACCTGTTCGAGGTTGTTGACGTTGAAGGCCGGCACGCCATAGCCATTCTCGGCCGCGTGATCCAGCAGTTGCCGCATCGATACCAGCGCCATCACGAGTCTCCGTCCGGAAGCGAGGAAGTCAGCCGATGATTTTAACGGTTTGGCTACGCGTGCTCGCCGACCTTTACGATCTTCAGCGTGTTGGTGCCGCCTGCCTGCCCCATCGGTTCGCCGATGGTGATGACGACGAGGTCGCCGTGCTTGACCACGCCGCGCTCCAGCAGCAGACGCTCGGCCGCCGCCAGCGCCGCGTCGCGGTCGGTACCGGCCTTGAAGTGCAGCGGCCGCACGTTGCGGTAGAGCGCCAGACGTCGCGCGGTGCCGGCGATCGGCGTCAGCGCATAGATCGGAATGTCGATGTCGTGGCGGCTCATCCACAGCGTGGTGGAGCCCGACTCGGTCAGCGCGCAGATCGCCGCGCAGCGCAGGTGAAACGCGGTGAAGAGCGCGCCGTAGGCGATCGACTGGTCGACCCGCGTGAACGTCTGGTCGATGAACTGCATGTCGAGGCCGGGCGTCTCGGAGCGATCGGCCGCCTCGACGATGCTCGCCATGGCCTCGACCACTTCCACCGGGTACTTGCCGGCCGCGGTCTCGGCGGACAGCATCACCGCGTCGGTGCCGTCGAGCACCGCATTGGCCACGTCGCTGACCTCGGCGCGCGTGGGCACGGCGTTGACGATCATCGACTCCATCATCTGCGTTGCGGTGATCGCCAGCTTGTTGGCCGCGCGCGCCATCTTGATCATGCGCTTCTGCAATGCCGGCACCGCCGCGTTGCCGACCTCCACCGCCAGGTCGCCGCGCGCGACCATGATGCCGTCGGACGCGTCGAGAATGTCCTTCAGGCGCGGGATCGCCTCGGCGCGCTCGATCTTCGCGATGATCTGCGGCCGCACGCCGTGCTTCTCGCCGGCGATGGTGGCGAGCTGGCGCGCCATCTCGACGTCGGTGCGGTTCTTGACGAACGACACCGCGACGTAATCGGCGCCGCACTCCATCGCGGTTTCCAGGTCGCGCATGTCCTTGCCGGTCAGCGCCGGCGCCGACAGGCCGCCGCCCTGCTTGTTGATGCCCTTGTTGTCCGACAGCACCCCGCCGACCCGCACGGTGGTGTGTATCGCGCTGCCCTCGACACGATCGACCGTCAGCACGATCAGGCCGTCATTCACGAGCAGCGTGTCGCCTGCGCGCACGTCGCGCGGCAGGTCCTTGTAGTCCAGTCCCACGCGCTGCTCGTTGCCGAGGTCGATGCCGGCATCCAGCACGAAGGGCGCGCCGTCGCGCAGCGTGATGCGGCCGCCCTCGAAGCGGCCGATGCGGATCTTCGGACCCTGCAGGTCGGCCATGATCGCGATGTCGCGGCCCACCCGCGCCGCGGCTTCGCGCACGCGCTGCGCCCGCTGCAGGTGATCGGACGGATTGCCGTGCGAGAAGTTGAAACGCACGACGTCCACGCCCGCGGCGATCATGCGTTCGAGCACCGCCGGGTCGTTGGACGCGGGTCCCAGGGTCGCGACGATCTTGGTGCTGCGTGCCATCAGCGGCCTCCTGCCGCCCCGGTCAGGCCCGCAGCTGCGGACCGGCGACCGCGACGTCGTAGGTGGTCAGTTCGATCGAATTGCCGTCGGGGTCGCTGAAATACAGCGACAGCGACAGCTGGTGGTCCTGCAGGCGCGGCGGAGTCGGCCGGCGGCGCTTGTCGTAGAGCGGCAGCCGCGCGGCGCGCTTGTTGAATGCGACGAAGCCTGTGCCATCGGTGCGCAGCGCGAAGGTACCGCCATGGCCGGCACGCCGGTCGTCTTCGAACAGCGCCACATGCGTGACCCCGTCGGCGGCGCTCAGCACCAGCGGCCCGCCCGCCTCGCGCGCCCACGCCGCGAATTTCGGATTGCGCCTCAGCCCGAGTACCGCGCCGTACCAGCGCGCTGCCGCCGCCCGGTCGCGCACGGGCACGTGCACATGGTCGAGACCGGTCACCGCGAAGCGCGCCATCAGCAGTGCTCCCCCGCGGCTGTCGTCATGCCGCCGCGCGCTGTTGCAGCACTTCCAGCGCCGGCAGCGTCTTGCCTTCGAGGAACTCGAGGAACGCGCCGCCGCCGGTGGAGATGTAACTCACGCGGTCGGCGACACCGAAGCGCGCGATGGCCGCCAGCGTGTCGCCGCCGCCGGCGATCGAGAACGCGCCGTTGGCCGTGGCCTCGGCGATGGCCAGCGCCATCTGGTGCGTGCCGTCGGCGAAGGCGTCGAACTCGAAGACGCCGATCGGGCCGTTCCAGATGATCGTGCCCGCGGAGCGCAGCATGCGCGACAGCGCGAGCGCGCTCTGCGGCCCGATGTCGAGGATCATCTCGTCGGCGCGCACGTCGTCGGCCCGTCGCACCGTGGCTGCCGCGGTCGCCGACACTTCCTTCGCGACCACGACGTCCATCGGCAGCGGCAGAGTGGCGCCCTTGGCCGCGAGCGTCGCCAGCACCCGCTTGCACTCGGGCACGAGGTCGGGTTCCGCGAGCGACCTGCCGATCGGGATGCCTTCGGCCAGCAGGAAGGTGTTGGCGATGCCGCCGCCGACGATCAGCCGGTCGACCTTCTGCGCCAGGTTGTTCAGCAGCGTGAGCTTGGTCGACACCTTGGAGCCGCCCACCACCGCGACCAGCGGCCGCTTCGGGTTCTCCAGCGCCTTGCCCAGCGCGTCGATCTCCGCCGCGAGCAGCGGACCCGCCACCGCCACCGGCGCGAACTTCGCGGCTCCGTGCGTCGTCGCCTCG